>CAJUQM010000043.1 GCA_910588005.1 uncultured Oscillibacter sp. | reverse complement strand
GGCGCTGGCACAGAAAAAGGCTGTGCTGGCACAGTCTGAAAAGCGCATCGCGGAGCTGGATGTGATCTTCAAGAGGATTTACGAGGACAACATTTCCGGCAAGCTGTCCGATGATCGGTTTATCAAGCTGTCCCGTGACTATGAACAGGAGCAGGAACAGTTAAAGGCCGTCGTGGAAACCCTGGGGCGGGAAGTGAAACAGCAGGAGCAGAAGAAAACCAACGTCAGGAAGTTCATTTCTGTGGTGAAGAAGTACACGGACATGACCCAGCTTGACGCCACCATCCTGCGTGAGTTCGTGGAACAGATCAGGGTGTCCGAAACCTACACGACCGACGAACAGCAGAAGCGGGTGAAAATCCGGGAAATTGAGATCGTCTATAACTTCATTGGTGCGTTTGATTTTGAGGGAGCGCGGGAGCAATCCCAAACTGCCCAAGACAAAAATAATGCGAAAGTCGGCGCAGCTTGACGCTACGCCGACCCTCGCTTAAAATGTTTTCTTACGTCACCGCCCCATTGCCCCGCCGGTTTTTTGCATGCGCCTCTCAGCCGTTTTGGCCGTCGATTCGCTCCTTTAACTCGTTGAGATAGATCCAGCGCTCTGTTTTCTCCTCGAGCAGGGCTTCCAGCTCCGATTGACGCGCTTGAAGCTCCTGGAGTTTTACATAATCACTTCCGCAGAGAGTCTGGGCTGTCTGGCACTGCGACAGCTGCTCTTCCAGCGCTTCGATCTCGCCGTCGATGACCGCAAACTCCTGCTGCTCCTTATAGGAGAACTTTAGCCTCCGCTCCCGGGGCCGGTCCGCCGACGGGCGGTTTTTTTCCGCTCTGGAGGCGGGTTTTTCCGCCTGTTCGGCCTGGCGCTTCCCCGCCCAATCGGACCAGTTTCCGGTATAGCGCAGCACCTGGCCGTCCCGCACCTCAAAGATGGACTCCGCCAGCTTATCGAGGAAGAAGCGGTCGTGGGATACCGTTAAAATGGGACCGGGGAAGCTTTGCAGATAATCCTCCAAAAGAGACAGGGTGGTCACGTCCAAATCGTTGGTGGGTTCATCCAGCAGCAGTACGTTGGGGGCCTCCATTAACACGGACAGCAGGTACAGCCGCCGCCGCTCCCCGCCGGACAGCCGTCCGATGGGCACGGACTGGAGATCCCCGGGAAAGAGGAAGCGCTCCATCATCTGGTTTGCGGAGAAGGTCCCCTCGCCGGTTTTCACCTCATCGGCAATGCTGTGGATAAAATCGTACACCCGCTGGTTCAAATCCAGCTCCCGTCCCTCCTGGGAGAAGTGGCCGATTTTCACCGTGGCCCCGGTCTCTACCGTCCCGGAATCCGGCGGAAGCGCCCCGGAGATCAGGCGCAGCAGAGTGGATTTTCCGGCGCCGTTGCGGCCGACAATGCCAATCCGGTCGTCCCGCAGCAAACTGTAGGAAAAACCGGTGATGACCGTGTGTCCGCCGTAGCCCTTGGAGACGTTCCGCAGTTCAATCAGCTTTTTTCCAAGACGGCTGGAGGCCGCCGCCAGCTGCACGGAGGCGTCCGCCTCCGGCGCGTCCTGGGCCAGGAGGTTTTCGTAGCGCTGAATGCGCTCTTTGGATTTGGTGCTTCGGGCTTTACAGCCCCGCATAATCCACTCCCGCTCTACCCGGAGAATGGACTGCCGTTTGCGCTCGCCGGCCTCCTCCATGGCGAAACGCTCCTCTCGCAGCTCCAGGTATTTGGAGTAGTTGGCCTCGTAGTGATAGAGCTTTCCCCGGCTCAGCTCGGTGATGCGGTTGGCCACCCGCTCCAGGAAATAGCGGTCGTGGGTCACCATCACCAGGGCGCCGCGGAACTTCCGCAGCCAGTCCTCCAGCCAGGCCACCATCTCGCTGTCCAGATGGTTGGTGGGTTCGTCCAGCACCAACACATCCGCCGGGTGAATCAGCGCCGCCGCCAGGGCCGCCCGCTTCCGCTGCCCGCCGGAGAGACTGCCGATTTTCCGGTCAAAGTCCGGCAGGCCCAGCCGGTTCAGCATGGATTTGGCCTCATACTCGTTCAGCGCACGGAACTCCGCCGGGAAATGGAGAAAGACCTGCTCCAGAATTGTGGCGCCGTCCTCCATCGCCGGGTTCTGGGACAGGAAGCTGACCTGGACGTTGGGATTCCGGGTAATGGTACCGGCGTCCGGCTCCACGGCACCGGCCAGAACCTTTAAAAAGGTGGACTTCCCGGTACCGTTGATTCCGATGATGCCGGTTTTGTCCCCCTCGTTCAGATAAAAATTCACATTGTCCAGCAGCTGCCGGCTGCCGAAGTTGATGGAGAGATGTTCTGCGGATAACAGCATGGAAGGGCCTCCTGCTTTTTACGAAATTGATAGGGACTGCTTCCGGCACAAAATCCCAGCCATCGGATGGGGAGATTTTGTGTCTGTTGGAATATTTTTCGGCGCTGCCGGGTCTCCGGTCATAGACTTTCCGGTTTTTACAGAGAGCACAGTATGATCCTGTTCTCCCGCCAGTATACAATTATAGCATAAGTTCCGCTCCGGCGGCAAGGCGCGAATTTTCCGCTCTTCTTCCGGAGCCGCGCCGCAGACGGAAAATCCCGGCGGCTTTGCGGACACACGGACGCAGGTTGAACAGAGCCGTGTTCTGTGGTAGAATAAGGGCGGTGATTGGACTGTGAGAGGGGGAAGCCATCGGCTGGCAAAAAGCAGCCAGGATATGGTTATCCGGATGGCGTTGAGAGCGGTGGAGCAAGCCGTGGCCGCCGGACACGCGCGGGAGCATGCGATGGTATCCTCCGATTACGCCGATAGGGTCATCAATTTATTGTTTCCAAACGATCTGGCCGCTGTTCGGCGGGAGAGAATGTGGCCGGTCGAGCGTTTGAAGAGCATAGAGGACCCGGTTATCCTCCGCATTCTGCTTTGCCGGAGAAGCTCTGTGAAGAGGGTCTCATCTTAGGCCCAGTTTGAAAAATGACAAAACGCCCAAACAGCGGATCTTATTCCACTGTGCCGCGGTATAAATTTTTGAAATACACAAGCATTCCCGCAAATATTTGCCCCGTCCGGCGAAAAAATCTCTCGCCGCTGTGCATTTCGCCATTTATCAAACAAGGCCTAGGCGTTTTGAGATATTTTAATGGGGATTTGGGGGATAGAGGGGCGGCGGTCCTCCGGCTTTACAGGAGGGCGGCCTTTTCTCTCTGGCCAAATCCGGCGGCTTGTGGTATGCTGTGAGGTGAAAGGACATGCCTATGGAAACCATCTCCTACACGGTTCCGGCGGAGAAAGATGGCGCCCCGGTCCGACACATCCTCAAAGGCGTGCTGCGCTTCTCCGCCCATGCCGTCTCCCGTCTGACCCGGACGGAGAGCGGCATCCTGGTCAACGGCGTCCACGCCCGGACCGTTGACGTCCTTCGGGCCGGGGACGTGCTGACGGTGGAGACCGGCGATCACCGCAAGCCAAAGACCCCGGTTGTTCCCGGAAACTGGCCGCTGCCCGTTGTGTGGGAGGACGGCCACCTGCTGGTGGTGAACAAACCGGCGGGCATGACGGCGCACGCCTCCAATTTCCTGCCGGATACCCCCACCGTGGCGGGCGCACTGGCATGGACCCGGGGGACGGATTTTCTCTTCCATCCGGTGAACCGGCTGGATAAGGGCACCACCGGGCTGATGGTGGTGGCCAAGAGCGGCTATGTTCACAATCTGCTCCGCCGCATGCTCCATACGCGGGAGTTCTACCGGGAGTACCGAGGGATCTGCGTGGGCTGTCCCTCGCCGGAGCGGGGCACAGTCTCCGCACCCATCGGCCGGGATACGGCCTCCACCGTGGCGCGTATGGTCCGGCCTGACGGGGCGGAGGCCGTATCCCACTATGAGGTTTTGGAGAGGCGAGAGGGCCTGTCCCTGGTAAAGCTGGTGCCGGAGACAGGCCGCACGCACCAGCTGCGGGTCCACATGGCGTCCGCCGGCTGTCCCCTGGCGGGGGATTGGCTGTACGGCACGGAGGACGCGGCGCTGATTTCCCGCCCGGCGCTCCACTCCTATGGACTGCGGCTGGTTCATCCCGTCACCGGGGAGATCCTGCTGCTTCAAGCGGAGCTGCCGGAGGATATGGCGGGACTGCTCCATCCACCGGGTGCGGATTTTGCCGGAGCGGCGCCGTGAGATCGGAAACCGCATTTTCACCACTGATGCTTTCCCGATTCCGGGACCAGAATTTTCAATCAGGAGGAACGGAACAAATGCTCACTTGGAATGTCACCTATCACACAAAACCCTGCCAGCGGGAGGCCTTTTACGAGGCGCTCATGGCCCTGGGCGTCCGGGAAAACTCCCTTCAGGAAGAGGGCAACGTCAAATACGACTATTATTTCCATGCGCAGGACCCCGATGCGCTGCTGCTGGTGGAGACTTGGACGCAGCCGGCCTTTCAGGAGGCCCACTGCCAGACAGAGATCTTTGCCAAGCTCCAGGCGCTGAAAGTCCGGTTCTGCGAGGGCGTCACCATCGATAAGTTCAATGACTGAGGGGGAGACGGCAGGTATGGGCGGGGGCATGAAGAATATCGCCAAGGGAGAGGTTCTGCGGCTGGACGGGCTGGTGCCCTATCAGGAGGGGCAGGTGGTCAGCCGGACCTTGGCCCAGAATCCTCATGTGAGTTTAACGCTCTTCGCCTTTGAAAAGGGAGAGGAGATCAGCACCCACGCCTCCGGCGGCGACGCGCTGGTGACTGTGCTGGAGGGCACGGGCCGCTTTACCGTGGGCGGGGAGAGCCACGTCCTCCGCCCGGGGGAGAGCATGGTAATGCCCGCAGAAATCCCCCACGCCGTGTACGGCGTGGAGCGGTTTAAGATGCTGTTGACGGTGGTTTTTTAGCGAGAAAAGGCCCGGCGGCTTTTGCCGCCGGGCCTTGGCAATATAAGGCGGACGCTGGCGGTGTGCAGGGGGCGCATTTCGGCGAAAACAGGTCCGGCCTATTGCGCGGACCTCCGCCGGAGCTGTTCCGCGGTGACGGCGTAGCCTTGCTCCGCCCAGGGATCCTTGGGCGGATCTTCCGGCGGGGCCATGCCTCTCCGGGCATACATGGCCGCCGCCACCGCCGCCAGCATTTTGGGGTTTTTGACCAGCAGAGGACCAGTCAATTCGGAGGCGAAGACATTTTTCCGGTGGAAACCCTCCGGCCCGCAGTCCTTTTCATTGCCGAAGCCCATGGATAGGCGGGCCAGCAGCGGTGTGTCCACGCCGGTGGTGATGCCGCACTTGTTTACAAAGCCCACCACCGCCTCCGGATAGAGGTCTGTGTATCCGTAGACATCCCCCGTCACCCGGCGGGTGCTGTGTGCGGTGGAGAACCCGCCCAGGCCAATACCGCCGTAAGAGACCCCATCGGCCTCGGTGATCCTCTCCCCCAGCAGTTCCATAGCTGTCCCGGCGAAGAGTATGGCTGTACCGTCCTCCGCGGCGGCGCGGACCTCCGCTCCGAAGCGGGCGAAGTCCTCCATGGCGGCCCTTGCAGCCCGTTCTGTGCCTGCGCCCATGAAGAGAAAGTCCGCGCCGGACAGACGGGACGTCTCCCCCGGCCGCACCGCCTCCACGGATACGGTGTGGCCCAGGCGCTCCAGATACCGCCGCAGCGCCGCCGCGTTGGCGTAGCTGCCGTAGAGGCTCATGAGGTCTGGGTAGAAGTGGATAAATCGAAATTCCATGCTCACGCCTCCTTTTCCACGTGAGAGAGCAGCTTGTCCCGGTCGGAAAAACAGGTAACCGCATATACCTCGCCGGTCCCGGCCGTTTTCAGCTCCGCAGCCGCCGCGGCAATATCCGGCTGGACGCGCCAGTTTTTCAGTCCGGTGAAGGAAAACCGCTCCGCCAGATCGTTGCAGTACCGGCCGGAGAGGACGATCTCCCTCACGTGGGGGACGTCCAGCAGGTCAAAGTCAATGTCCCACAGCCAGCTGGTCTCGCTGGTGAAATATTTCCGGCTCACCGCGTCCACCAGGATCAGTACCGTACAGTCTGTGCCGGAGGCGGCGATATAGCGCAGGTTGGTGTCATAGGCGATGGAGTTCTCGTGCTTGCTGGTGAGCAGGGTGCCGTGGCGTCCGCCCAGCCGGAAGGTCTGCATCCGGCCGTTTTTCAGCAGATAGTTGCTCAGGACGGAGGCGGCGGTTTCAGAGGGGACGCCGCACTCCCGGCAGGCGGCGTAAGCGGCCAGGATGTTGTACACATTGTAGATGCTGCGGAACGCCAGCTGTACGGAGACCTGCCCGCCAAGGGACAGCGTTCCGGAGGCCAGATCCACCGCTGTGACGGTGTAATCGGCCGGGGGCTTTTGGTGGCCGCACTTGGCGCAGCGGTATGCCCCGATGTGGTTGTAGTGTACATAGTCGTACGCCATCGGCCCGTGACACACCGGGCAGTAGGCCCCGTCGTGATAGGTTCCGGTAGGGGCGTCTGTGGAGATCGAGCATTGGTCCAGGCCAAACCATTTTACCTTTTCATGCCCTCGGGCAAAGCAGCTGGAGAGAGGGTCGTCGGCGTTTAAAATCAGCTCCGTATCCCCGTGGACCGCAGGCAGAAGCGCGTCGTAGACCCACTCCGGATGGCCGTTGCGGGTCAGCTGGTCCCGGTAGAGGTTGGTGATTACAAATTCCGTGGGGTGGAAATAACGGAAGCTCTTGGCGGCGTACCGTTCATCGGATTCAATCAGGAGTACGTCGGCCCGCACCCGGCCGCCCATGGTGGCGTGGGTCAGGATCAAAGTGGCGACGCCCTCAATCTGATTGGACCCCTCCTCGTTGTAGACCACCGTTTTCCCGTCCGCGCGGAGGATCGCGGCAATCATCTCCACTGTGGAGGTCTTGCCGTTGGAACCGGTGACGGCGATGATATGGGCGGGCAGCTGCACCCGGGACAGGATGTCGGGACACACCTTCAGCGCCAGCTTTCCCGGCAGGGAGCTGCCCTTGCCCACCAATTTTCCAACAAAACGGCCCAGCTTGCACAGCGCGATGGCTAGAAATTTCCTCACCTTTTTCTTCTCTCCCCCTCAAATTTCTCCCGCAGCTCGGCAAAGGCGCGGATGGGAGCGGCGTCGGCATCCTGGAATTTCATGGGCAGGGCGAAAAACAGAAAGTCCTTCCGCCCCCGGACCTTTTCCAGGCACAGGTTTTCCAGAATTACCGCGTCAGCCTTCATCAGGATGATGTGGGCCGTGGGCGGGCCGCTCAGCCGGTCCACGCTGAGGGCGTCGGTCCCCACGCCCTTTAATCCGCAGGAGACCAGATAGTGGGCGGCTTCCTCGTCAAGGACGGGAAACGTGTCTTCCAGATAGGCGCCGGTCCCCCAGCGGGACTCCCAGCCGGTGGAAAAGAGGATGTAATCCGCGCAGTAGATGGCATCATGCTGGGAGCGGAGGTATTCCGCGGTGATCACGGGTCCCGCTTCGGATACGTCCAGCGCCGTGGCCCGGCCGGAGAACTGGGACATGGGCATCTGGTCCAGGGTCCGCCCGTCCCGCAGCAGGTGGGCGGGGGCGTCCATATGGGTGCCGGTGTGGGAGCAGAGGGCGAGGCCGGTGGTGCGGCAGCCGTCCTTTGTGATGGTGGCGGCCTTGGAGAAGACGGGGACCGCATCGCCGGGGTAGACGGGAATGTCCGGGGTGATGGTGTGGGTCATGTCGATGAGCATAAGGCTGCGCTTCCTTTCTCAATAAAATTGTAGACAGATTTGAAAATCACCAAACACAATTTCCGCGGGGAGCGGCGGGACGGCCGCTCCTACCGCTCCAGGTAGATCATCAGCGCCGTAAGATCCGCCGGGGAGACTCCGGAGACCCGGGACGCCTGTCCCAGATCCAGGGGCCGCACGGCGTTCAGCTTCTCCCGCGCCTCCAGGCGCAGGCCCTGGATAGCGCCGTAGTCCAGTCCCTCCGGCAGTTTGCGGGACTCCATCCGGCGGAAATCCTCCACCTGCTTTTGCTGGCGCCGGATGTATCCCTCGTATTTGACGGAGATCTCCACCTGTTCGGCAACCTCGGGCGGAAGGACCGGCCGCCCGGGGTCGAAGGGGGCCAGCTCGCCGTAATGCAGCTGGGGCCGCCGCAGCAGGGCGATCAGAGAGCAGCCGTCCGCCGCGTCCGCCGTCCCCCGCTCCGCCAAGAAGGCCGACAGCTCCCGGGACGGGGACACTCCGGTGTGGGTCAGTCGGCGGATCTCCTCCTCCACCTGGGCATATTTCTTTTCCACCGCCCTCAGGCGTTCCGCCGGCACCAGGCCGGCGTCATAGCCCCGGCGGGTCAGGCGCAGGTCGGCGTTGTCCTGCCGGAGAAGCAGCCGGTATTCACTGCGGGAGGTCATGATCCGGTAGGGTTCGTTGGTGCCCTTGGTCACCAGGTCGTCGATGAGGGTCCCGATGTAGGCCTCCGACCGGGACAGGACGAAGGGCGGCTGGCCCCGGAGCTTCCGGGCGGCGTTGACCCCCGCCATAAAGCCCTGGACTGCCGCCTCCTCGTATCCGGAGGAGCCGTTGAACTGGCCCGCGCCGTAGAGACCGGAGACGGATTTCGTCTCCAGAGTGGGGGCCAGGGCCAGGGGGTCGATGCAGTCGTACTCAATGGCGTAGGCCGGCCGGGTCATCACGGACCGCCGCAGCCCAGGCACACTGTGGAGCATTTGGATCTGCACATCCTCCGGCATGGAGGAGGAAAACCCCTGAATATACAGCTCCTCCGTGTCCAGCCCCATGGGTTCCACAAACAGCTGGTGGCGGAGCTTGTCCGGAAATCGGACGATTTTTGTCTCAAAAGAGGGACAGTACCGTGGTCCCACGCCCTCAATCAGGCCGGAGTACATGGGCGCCCGGTCCAGATTTTCCCGGACGATGCGCCGGGTCTCCTCCGTGGTCCAGGTCAGCCAGCACACCGCCCGGTTTTCCGGCGGGGTCTCTGTGGAGTAGGAAAAGGGCACCGGAAGCTCGTCTCCCGGCTGGAGTTCCATTTCGTCAAAGTCCACGGTGCGGGCGTTGACCCGGGGCGGGGTGCCGGTTTTGAACCGCCGCAGAGGCAGGCCCAGGCGCAGGAGGGACTCCGTCAGCCGGACGGCGGCGTGCATACCGTCGGGGCCGGAGTTCTCCACCCACTCCCCCACGATGGTGCGTCCGGAGAGATAGGTCCCGGTGGCCAGAATCACCGCCCTGGCGGAAAACACCGCCCCGGTGGCCAGGACCACGGCGGAGACGGCGCCGTTTTCGGCGCGGACCTCCGTCACCTCCCCCTGGCGGACAGTGAGGTGCTCCTGCCGCTCCAGGGCGCGTTTCATGTACGCCTGGTAGCGCCGCCGGTCCGCCTGGGCGCGGAGGGACCACACGGCGGGTCCTTTCCCCCGGTTTAAAAGCCGGTACTGGATACAGCAGGCGTCGGCGGCCCTGGCCATCTCGCCCCCCAGGGCGTCCAGCTCCCGGACCAGATGTCCCTTGCCGGTGCCGCCGATGGCGGGGTTGCAGGGCATATTGCCCACGGCGTCCAGATTGATGGTGAAGATCACGGTCTCCAGGCCCAGCCGGGCGGCGGCTAGGGCGGCCTCGATGCCGGCGTGGCCTGCGCCGATGACGGCGATATCAAATTTTCCTGCGGAGAATTCCTGCATGGCGGCTCCTTGAAGGTCCCCCGGCAGGGGGACGGGGGAATTCCGGCCACGGGCCGGGGGACGACGCACGGGCTTTGCCCGTGCTGGGGAATGCACCTCCCGTTTTCTCTTTTTCTGAGCGCAGAAAAAGAGAAAATGGGCCGTGCGCGGTCCAAAAGAGAAAAAGACTTTTTGGTTCTTGCGGAAACGTTTTACTTCGATTGAAGGGCGCACAGCAAACTTGATGGGCGGATGCAGGGACATTCTTCTCTTCCCGCGCTTCGCGCCTGGTTGGCTCCGTGCTGGAAAGAGGGTTTGTCTACCGGCGGTAGAACGGTGATCCGCCCGTCGGGGCGGACGCTTACTCCGGCTTCCGCCGGTGGGCGTACCGGTCCTCGGTCCGGCCCATGAGCCAGTCCACAGAGACGTCGTAAAAATCAGCAATGCGCAGCAGCGTATCATATTTGGGCTTTGCGCCAAGCTCCAAATCCTGATACCCGCGCATGGATAGGCCCACTTGCTCACCTGCAATCGTTTGGCTTACTTTCTTCTCTTTTCGGAGCATCCGGATTTTTTTTGAAAATTCCATAAGTTCTCCCTTGACATACAAGTTGGCTGTATAGTATTATAAACACACAGTCAACTATACATTGTGGGGTTTTCATTATGAACGACATTCCAGAAGTTGTGGAGCAGCTCTATTACGACTGGGTCACCATCCCGGCCCCGGAGGACTGGGCCGAATACATCGGGAAGAACCCCGTGCTTGCCCAGGGGCTGTACTCGTTCTACCAGGGTCTCTGCCTGGGCATAAACCTCTCCAACGCCTGCCGGGCCTGGGAACCCCTGGCCATCCAGAATTTTTTAAGATGATTTCCGGAGGGTTACAACAGCGATTTCCGGCCGGTTGAACAGCCGGAAGGTGGGACCGGAGTTTCCCAATCCCCGGGTGACGAACAGCGCCGAGCCGTTTTTCTCATAAAATCCCGCCGTATAGGAGGGGAAAAACGTCCGGTCTGTGGAGAGAAGCCCATCGGTAAAGGGCAGCCGGATGATCCCGCCGTGGCCGTGGCCCGAGAGCACCAGACCGGCCCCCAGAAGGCTGTACCGCTCCGCAAAGCCGTTGTTCCGGTGGGCCAGCAGCAGCCAAAAAGGATCGCCGTATGCGGCGGATACCTCCGCGGCCACCTGCTCCGGCGTCTTTTGGTCGGCGTAGCCGTTGGGATCGTCGATCCCCGCCAGAACCACGGTGTCCCCGTTCCGCTCCAAAGGGGTAAATTCGTTGGACAGCACATGCGCTCCGTGGGCCTCCAGCCGCTCTTTCAGCTCCGGAACGCCGCCGATGGCCCACTCATGATTTCCGGTGACATAGTAGAGCGGCGCGATAGAGGAGAGTCCCTCCGCCAGCATCTCCGCGTATCCCTCACGGGGACCCCGGTACAGGTCCTCCAGGTCACCCAGATAGAAGATATAGTCGGGGGAGACCGCCGCCACGGCGGCGAAGAGGTCCGCGTTTCCCTCTCCGAATTCCGCGCCGTGGAGATCGCTGAGCACTGCCAGGCGGCAGCCGTCAAAGCCGTCGGGCAGGCCGGCCAGGCGCGGCGCGAAGCAGGCGGTTTCCAGCGCCGTGTTATTCCAGCGGACAAACAGCACCGTCAAAGCGGCCAGGACTGCCAAAGCCGGCAGCGTCCGCAGCAGGCGGCGTTTATGAGGGTGGTCTGCCATAGCCGCGGGCGCCTCCTTTAAGCGGATGATACATCATTATGGATTATAGCACAACAGGCCGGTTGATTGCGAGAGAAAAAATATACAAAGAAACGACAGGGTCTCTGGAAAAATTGCGCCCACCGGGCGCATTTGCCGGGGTAATTTCAACATCTCACAAGATAAAAGGTTGGCCTTTGGCAATTCTACCATAAATTGTGGTTGCAATTTTGAAAACCCCCTGGTATAATATACACAACCTCAAATTTCAGAAAGGAGAGATTTGCTATGAAAGAGATCAAATATCCGGTATATGGCGACGTGGATGACCTGATTTTCGTGGGCGAGACCTGGTCCGAAAGTGAGCGGTGAGGAAACCGTGAACACCACGCCGGAAAGGGCGTGGGTTTTTGTTTTTATTTGCGGATCTTATGGAAGTCTGGGCGAAAGCCCGTTTACGATAGATCGCCTTCGATCGCATTTTAAAACGCGCCAATCCAGCCGTGGGCCGAAGGCCCGCGGCTTTCTCAAGCAAACGGACAATTGTTTCAGAATGAATCCGGCGCCGCCTTTCAGAGGACGGCGCCGGATTCATTTTTGCAGGGGCCGCCAGAGGCGCCGCCTGAGATCCAGCAGGGATGGACCCTTTTCTCTCAGGAAGAGTAGAGGCAGACGGTCTCAAGGGGATTGAGGGTCAGGACCTCAGGGCCGACGGTGTCTCCGCCCTGATTTTTCGCGCAGTTCAGGCTGAATCTGGCCCGTTGAAGCGTGTCGGTCGGATCGTCTCTATGAGAGGCGATCCCGGCGCTGCATGTGACATAGAGCTGGGGGGCGATGCGTGACCAGTCGGATCGCCGGATGGCGGTAATGACCGTTTCGGCCACGGCCTCGTTCAAAATCTCGCAAGGGCCGACGATATAGAATTCATCCCGGTGCCCGGCGTGGAATATACTTACGGGGACGTCCAGCCTGTCCGCCACCGAGAAGATGGTCCTCTGGGTTCTTTGTATGACGGCATCTCCGCACTCTTCACCGAAAATCTGGTCAATTTGAGTGAGCTTGTCGATATCCAGCCACACCAGGACCTGGCCGGCTTTGAGTTCCTGCCGGATCTTTTCCAGCACGAGGTCGTGGGTTTTGAACTCGCAGCTCTTCCAGGATTCCGGCCCGGGTTTCCCGGCGGCCGCCTGGGGAGCCGTTTGGCAGAGGGAGGATTGCGGGACCTCCGCATGGCCTGCCGGCCGGTCCGGTTTATTTTCAGAAGAACCGCCGAAAAGCTTGCGCTTCATAAAGCGGACCGAGGCGATGGCCCCGGTGACTGCCGCCAGTCCGATTCCACTGAAGAGCCACTCTTTGTTCCTCTCAAAATAGGCCAGAATCCAGTCCATACGAAAACACTCCCCCGATCTTTGACTATGTTGATTTTACCATGGACGCCTGCGGATTTCAAATTTAGAAATCACGAAATAATGGTAATAACAAATGTTTTTCTTGACATTCCTCCCTGTTCCTGTATAATGATAGGGCTTGCATCATGCAGGCATATCCTTGCTCCCGCCATAGAGCGGGGGCCATTTGTCCAAAAGGAGGTGCAAACATGGCAAAGGTTACTGCCAATTACGAGGTCGTGTATATCGTCGACCCTGCACAGGGGGAGGAGAAGATCGCCGCGATGGTGGCGAAGTTCAAGGCCCTGGCTGAGCAGCACGGCTCCGCCGTTGAGGTGGAGGAGTGGGGAACCCGCAAGCTGGCCTACCCCATCGACTACAAGAACGACGGCTATTATGTGCTGATGACGTTCACCAGCGGCCCCGAGTTCCCCAAGGAGCTGGACCGTGTCCTCGGCATTACCGAGGGCGTCATGCGCTCCATGATCGTCTGCAAGGGTGAATAAGGAGGCCCGACATGCTCAACAGGATCGTCCTCATGGGCCGTCTGACCCGTGACCCTGAGCTGCGCCGGACCCAGAGCGGCACTGCCGTCACATCTTTTTCCATCGCCTGTGACCGGGATTTTAAGTCCCAGAGCGGCGAGAAGGAGACGGATTTTATCGACATTGTGGCCTGGCGGGGCACCGCGGAGTTTGTCAGCAAGTACTTTACCAAGGGCCGCATGGCCGTGGTAGAGGGCCGGCTTCAGATCCGCGACTGGACCGACAACAACGGCGGCAAGCGCAGAAGCGCTGAAGTGGTCGCCGACAACATCTACTTTGGAGATTCCAAGCGGGACGGCGCCCCGGGAGACTACGGCGCACCGCCCGCCTATGGAGCGCCCGTTGGCCGTGGGACCCCCGTGCCCATGGAGAGCCGCTCCGACTTCGCCGAGATCGGCGACGAGGACGGCGAGCTGCCGTTCTGAAACCGGCCCTCCGCCCGGATCACTCCGGCGCGGAGACCCGCGACTATGAAATAAGGAGGAAGCATTATGGCTTTCGATCGTGAAGCAAGACCCGCCCGCCCCATGCGGGGCAAGCGCCGCAAGGTCTGCCAGTTCTGCGCCGAGAAGTGCGAGAGCATCGATTACAAGGATGCCGCCAAGCTGCGCCGGTTTACCTCTGAGCGCGCCAAGATTCTGCCCCGCAGAACCACCGGCACCTGCGCCATGCACCAGCGCCAGCTGACTGAGGCCATCAAGCGCGCCCGTCAGATCGCCCTGCTGCCCTACGTCACCGACTGAGGGAGTTCCGGCAAACCGCAACAGCCCGTCCTATATGGGACGGGCTGTTTTTCTCTTTGGTTTTTTGGGCCGCAGCTGGCAAATATGCCGTACCGGTACATTTGATTCTGCGTGGTTTGTCTGGTTTCTTCCGCCGCGTCTCCGAATCCTGCCTCCGGGTGTCCGCTGCCGTCCGGCCTCCATAAAAATCCGCGCTTCCCCGGCGGAGACGGAAAACCAGACGCCGTCTCCCGGAGGGGAACCGTGCAGACCTCCCGGGGGCGGCCCGGCAGCCGGCCCCAAGCGCCTCATAGATCCCCGGCATTGCCCGCCTCCGCGCTCTTTCGGATCTCATCATAGGGACCGGCGGCCCCCGGCGGGCACAGGTGCGCTTCGCTCCAGCGCAGCATGGTCTCCAGCACCGGGAGAAAGCTGGCGCCCTGCTCTGTCAGGGAGTACTCCACCCGGGGCGGCACCTCCGGATAGACCCGGCGGTGGAGGAAGCCATCCGCCTCCAGCTCCCGCAGCTGCTTTGTCAAGGTGGACTGGGTCACGCCGTCCAGCCGGCGCAGCAGCTGGCCGAACCGCTGGACCTTGTAAAAGGCCACATACCACAGGATCAGAATCTTCCACTTGCCGGAGAGGACGGACTGCAGCCGGCTCATAGGGACGCAGCGGGCCATAGCCTCCGGCCCGCTGAATTTGTTTTGCGACATGGGGCGCGCCTCCTTTTTCGCGGGTTGGGCTTTTTACAGTATACCATCCCGGCGGGGCGGCGAAAAGGCTTTGGTGCGAAAAAAGACACTATATATTAAAAAAGACCGTACTTGTGTAAATCGTTCCGGTTTGTTACATTACCGGCGAAAGGAGCGATGAATATGCACTACACGGGAACCATCTGGAGGCCGCCCTATGAGGCCGGCTCACTGCTGCTGGAGGTTACGGCGGGCTGCACCTGGCACCGCTGTAAGTTCTGTACTCTTTACGGCGAGCTGCCCTTCCGGTTTCGGATGACGCCGCCGGAGACGGTGGAGGCAGACCTGCGGGAGGCCCAGATGCTAGCCCATGACCCCATGGGAAAGCTGACCGCCCATCTCCAGGGCCTGCCGGAGCCGGGCAGCGTCCGCCGGGTCTTTTTGACGGGGGCCAATCCCTTTGCCCTGTCCTTCGGCCGCCTGCGGCAGATAGCAGAGCTGATTGCGCACTACCTGCCCGCCTGCGAGACCATCGGCTGCTTCGCCCGGGTCACGGATGTGGCCCGAAAGACGGACGGAGAGCTGGAGGCGCTGCGCGGCCTGGGGTACGCCGGTCTCAGCATCGGCGTGGAGACCGGGGACGGGCCGTCCCTGGAGTTCATGGACAAGGGCTATGGCCCGGGGGATATTGTGGAACAGTCCCGCCGTTTGGACGGGGCGGGAATCGCCTATCACTTCATGTATCTGGCAGGCCTCCCCGGTGCGGGACGGGGGGTGGAGGGGGCCGTGAACTCGGCGGAGATTTTCAACCGGACCCATCCCCGGATCATCGGCTCCTCCATGCTCACGGTCTTTCCGGAATCCCGGCTGCACGAAGAGATGCGGCGCGGGACGTGGACGGAGGAGAGCGAGATAGAGAAGCTGGAGGAGATCCGGACGCTGGTGAAGCGGCTGGAGATCCCCGTCTGGTTTGCCACCCTGGGGGCCTCCAACGCCGTGTGGGTCCAGGGGGAACTTCCCGCCGGCCGGGAGGCGATGCTGGCTCAATTGGAAGCCGCCTGCGACCCGGCCCGTGAGGCGGCCCTGCGGCGGTACCGAACCAGCCTGCCCCATCTTTGAGGGGGCGCCGGAGCTATTTGCTCCGGGCGTCCAGCACTGCGGTCATCCGCTGCGCGAAGAGCCGGCCCGCCAGGGCCGCCTCCTCCGGGGCGTTTCCGGCGGCGCCCACCTCCACCAGGAGGGACCCGGTGGTGGCGTGCTGGTTATAGCGGGAGTTCCGCAGCAGAAGGGGCCGCATCAGCGTGGGGTATTCCGCCAGAGCCTCCTGCTGAATGGCCACCGCCAGCCGCAGATTTTCTATCCAGTCCGGATGGGTCAGGCCGCTGCCGTCGCTGCCCACCACCAGGGTCATCTGGGCGGAGTTGCCCACGCCCTCAATGGGGGAGATGACTTTGTACTGGTTGCCCTGGCCGTCCTCGATGGCGTCCCGGTGGACGTCGAGAATAAAGCGGATCGAGGGATATTGGGCCAGATAGCTTTGAATGGCGGACAGGGCCCGGTCGTAGGCTCCGGAATAGGAGGGATAATCGTACAGCGTCCGGTCGTGGAGAACGGAGATGCCCGCCTCTCCAAAGGCCGCCGCCATCTCATCTCCCACCTTCACCACGTTGTAGCGGGTGTCCGTGGTGCGGTAATCGCCGGACCAGACCACCTCCGTTCCCGGCGGAGGGGTGTAGGCCTCGCTGCCATGGGTGTGGAGAATCAGGATTTGGGGTTCCTCGCCGGTCAAAAGGGCGGCAAAGGGTTCGCCCAGGCTGGGAAGAGACAGCTCGTATTCCGTGGAATTGCTGATGTAGGCCCGGCCAAAGACCGTGTAACCGCTGGGGTCGTTGGGCACCAGGGTTTTGGCGGGAACGCCGTTGTCCTCTGCGGCGTTGGAGACGTCCAGGGGGGTCTCCTCCACAGGGACGGCGGCGCCCTCCTCCCTGTCCTCGCCGGAGGCAGCGGGAGGCACCGGCTCCGGCCGCTCCCACAGCTCCGCCACCTCTGCCCGGGCGGACAGCAACAGGGGGGATTCGCTGATCGCCAGCACCGCCGCAGGAGACAGCTGGTCCTGGGTCCACAGATCCCCCAGCTCCCACCGCAGCGCCCCCAGGGGCAGGGAGTTCCGCAGAGCCGCAGCAGCCGTGGCGGCGGTTTCGCTGCCGGCGGTGACGGATACCGCCCACAGCGTTCCCAGCGCGAAGACGCCGGCCTCCAGCCGCCGCAGGAGGGCGGCGGAGAAAACGGGCTTTTTTCTCATGTACATCACCTCTGGGACAACCTATGCCGGAGTGGAGAGAAATAGAAGCGGAAAAAAGAAGCGGCCCCGTCCTCGGGGCCGCTTCTCCTATGCCAATTGTTCAATTCGCGTCCGGGATTCCAGGTCTGCCGGGCGCAGCGTTCCGGCGGCGTCCAGCAGGGCCATGCGAAAGCTGCCGGGTCCTCTTCCGCCGGCCCGTTCCTCCGCCTGCCGGGCGCAGGCCTTCCAAAAGGCGGAGGCCAGGAGGGCCGCCCTCAGCGGCTCCGGTTCCACGGCGGCGAACACGCCGCAAAGGGCCGACAGCATACATCCCGTTCCGGTGACGGAGGCCGCCAGGGGGCTTCCACCAAAGACCCGCCAGACGGACCCGCCGTCGGCGACCAGATCTTCGGGACCGGAGAGCAGCACCGCCGTCCGGCGGCGCTTGGCCAGCGCGGCGGCGGCGGCCTGCCGCTGTTCCAAAGAGGCGGGGGCGGGGCTGTCCACCCCTTGGGCCGCCTCCGCGCCCTGCCGGAGCAGCGCCTGGGCCTCCCCCAGGTTCACCCGTAAGATGGCGGTGGGAAAACGGTCCAGCAGCGTCTGGACCCGGTCCAGCCGCCAGGGGGAGGCCCCCACGCCCACCGGGTCCAGCACCACGGGCCGTCCCCGCCGGGCCGCCTCCTCCCCGCAGAGGAGGCAGGTTTGAAACCGGCCCTCGTCCGGAGTGCCGGTATTCAGCACCGTGGCGCCGCTGGCGGCGGTGAGATCTGCCGCCTCCTCCGGCGCATGGGCCATGATGGGACTGGCCCCCACCGCCAGCACCAGGTTGGCGCAGTCGTTGAGGGAGACGGAATTGCTGACGCAGTGGATCAGCGGGCGCCTGCGCCGCACGCTGTCCAGGGGTGTGAAGTCTGTCACGGGCCGTCCTCCTTAAAAAACGCTCTCCCGCACAGCGGGTTCCGCCGGCAGAGACCGGGCCTGCCGGCGGAAACGGGGAGAATATCAGTGCTCCAGCGCGCCCCGCAGGGAGCGCAGGGCACCGCTCTTTTGCAGGGTAAACACCAGCGCCCCCGCCAGAATGGACCCTCCCGCGGTGGAGACCAGGAAGGGCGCGATGTAGGCGGTGAAGGCCACGGCTCCGGCGTCCGCGCCCATAAAGGCCACGGCCACGGGATAGGCCAGCAGGCCGCCCACAATGCCGGTGCCAAAGACCTCCGCCGCCAGGGTCAGCCAGAGATTTTTGGATGTTCGCCAGGCCAGACCGCACAGCAGCGCGCCGCACATGCTGCCCGGAAAGGCCAGCAGGCTTCCCAGGCCCAGCAGGTTCCGCAGAAGGCTGGCCGCAAAGGCCGCGGCCAGCCCGTACCAAGGTCCCAAAAACACGGCGCACAGGACGTTGACCATGTGCTGCACAGGGGCGCATTTGCTGGCGAACACAGGGAAGGAAAACATGCTGCCCGCCACGGCCACGGCGCACAGCACCCCGGCCAGGGCCAGTTTTTTTGTGGAATTGCTCTTCATAAAATAAACTCCTTTGCATCAAGAGAATGGCAGGGAGAAAACAGCGGCGGCCGGCAGCGCTTTCCCCTTGCGTGGCAAGGCCGCGGACGGAGCTTCCGCCCGCAGGGAAATTCGGTCGGGGCTTACTGGCCCCCTCTCACGCCGGAACACGGCTTCCCATCGCTGCTTGTGCGGCCCGGACCCAGGGCGCTCCCCCTCGGTCCGCTCCCGAAACCGCCAGCCCGCCTGAACGCGGAACCGCCGGCCGGGATGCCCATATGTACGCTCTCCCCTCACGCCCCTCTCCCGGAAAGAAGTAAAAACAGCGGGTACCTATGGGTACCCGCCGCGTCGGAGCCGTTCATGATAACTTCCTACGGTGGCATTACCCACATCAGGTAAAAGGGTCGAAGCGGCGCTTCCTCTCAGCCCGAAGGCTCCCCTGTTTTTCGTGTTTATTATGGCATTTCCGGCCGGGTCTGTCAAGAGGGACTTTTCCGCTTTTTCTTCCCGGGCAAAATGAGGCTGACGCCGGAGAGCAGCAGATAGACCCCGAAGGGCCTGCGCAGCAGCTCCACATCCAGCGCCGTGGCGGCCCAGGCCCCCGCCAGGGCCAGAATCACCGCCGGGGGAACGGCGGATTTTAAGGTGGGCCGGTCCAGATAGCCGTTTTTCCAATGGCAGGCCAGGGCGCTGGCGGCGGTGGGCAGAAAGAACAGGAGGTTGATCCCCTGGGCCGTCCGCTGGTCCACGCCCAGGAACAGCGTCATCACCAGCAGCAGCAGCGTGCCGCCGCCCACGCCCCAGGCGGAGATCACACTGGCCCCCAGGCCGCAGAGAAAGGGGAGAATCCAGTCCGTCACAGCAGATATTTCACCCCCGCGTAGAAGAGAAAGGCGGCGAAAAGCCACTTGAGAAATTTGGTGGAGACCTTTCCGTAGAGCTTTCCTCCCAGCCAGCCGCCGATCAGCCCACCGGCAAGATAGGGCAGAGCGGCCAAGAGGGACACGCCGCCCCGCAGCAGATACACCGCCGCCGACACCAGGCAGACGGGAAAGATCACCCCCACGCAGGTGGCGTACAGTTTGCGCTGGCTGAGGCCGCCCCAGCGGGAGAGAATGGGCAGAAACACCATTCCGCCCCCGCCGCCAAAAAGCCCGTTGGCCAGTCCCGCCGCCCCGCCGGCTGCGGCGGCGGCCCAGTCGTTTTTCTTCAAAGCAAGGCCTCCCCTCATATGTACCCGTCTCCAGGGTGGGCGGGCGGCCCGCCGGGCCGCCCGCCCACAGGGAAAGGGACCCGGGAAAACAGAGGGTCTTCCCGGTTTTTCTGCCGTTGGCAAAAGAAGAGAAGAAAGGACCTTCGCCACAGTGCGTAGGCGGCGAAAATACCTTGTCCCAGCCGCCTTGGGCGGCGTCCGCCAGCCCGCAGACCGGCGAGGGGGAACTTAAAGGGGGGACGAACTCCCCTCTTTATTTCAGCTTAAAGCTCTGGCAGTCGGTGCACTCCACCATGGTGGGGTTGGTCTCATGGGTGCCCACCTG
>CAJUQM010000042.1 GCA_910588005.1 uncultured Oscillibacter sp. | reverse complement strand
TGAACACCTTCATCAACGACGAGGAAGTCTGCTCCCTGCTGGTGGAAAAGGAAGCTCAGTTCTCCAACAACAAAGCCGTCAACGCGAAGTTTGCTGAAGATCCCAAATTCGGAAACGCCTTCCTGGGCGGGCAGAACGATACTGCCATGTTCGTGGAAATGGCCGGAAACATCAAGTTTGAGAACCAGACCATCTATGACCAGCTCCTCAACGAAGGCCTCCAGTCCAACTGGCGGGAGTACTGCAAGGGCACCGTTTCCGAGGCGGAGGCCATGGGCAACTTCTACAAATACGTCAATGAGAAGTATCCCAGCATCGTCACCCCGTAAAACCGGATAAGAACCCCTTAACGGGACAAACCGACGGCTGGGGCAGGGGAAACGCCCTGCCCCAGCCGTCCATATCCCCGCCGATTTTCAACAGAGGGAGGAATCCGCCATGGGAAAGCAGCCGATCCGCCGGAAGGGCGTCAGCTATGCCAAGTGGGGTTATATCTTCATCGCGCCGTTCTTTATCGCTTATGCTATTTTTCACCTGGCCCCCCAGGTGCTGACCATCTACAACAGTTTTTTTGAGAACTATCGGGAGGGCCTGACCCAGGTGGGACCGAACTTCGTGGGGCTGAAAAACTATGTGACCCTCTTTACTCCCGACGCCAACGGAGGCATTGACATCCTGAAATACGCCGGTAATACGGTGGCGCTCTGGCTGGGCGGCGCCGTCCCGCAGATAATCATCGCCCTGCTGCTGGCGATTTTCTTCACCAGCTACCGGCTGCGGATCAAAGGGCAGGCATTCTTCAAGGCGGTCATCTATCTGCCCAATCTCATTATGGCCTCCGCCTTTTCCATGCTGTTTTACACCCTGTTTTCCAACGTGGGTCCGGTGAATCAGCTTTTGATGCAGCTGGGCTGGTCGGACCATGTAATTGACTTTTTCGCCGTCAAGTTTACCGTCCGGGGTCTGATCTGCCTGATGAACTTTCTGATGTGGTTCGGCAACACCACGATTCTGCTGATGGCGGGCATCATGGGCATTGACCAGAGCCTCTTTGAGGCATCCACCATTGACGGAGCCAGCTCCCTCCAGACCTTCTTCCGGGTGACGCTGCCCCTGCTGACGCCTATTTTGGTCTATACCATCATCACGGCCCTCATCGGCGGCCTCCAGATGTTTGACGTTCCCCAAGTGCTGACCAACGGTCTGGGTACGCCTAACCGTTCCTCCACAACCTTGATTATGTACCTGAACAACTACCTGGGCACCAGCAAAAACTACGGCATGGCCGGGGCCATCTCGGTGGTGGTCTTTATCCTCACCGGCCTGCTCAGCGTCCTGGTGTTCAAATCCCTGACCCGGCAGCGGGAGCAGTGAGGAGGCGGCAAATGAGACATACAAATACCTCTGAGAGCCACAGGGCCAGGGCCATGCTGTTTCTCACCCGCGCCGTGGTCTATGCGATCCTAATCTTCTTGAGCGTCCTGTGCCTGTTCTCTTTCTATCTGCTGATTGTCAACGCCAGCCGTACCAACGCGGACCTGCAGGGCGGATTTCGGCTGCTGCCCCAGGGAAACTTTCTGACAAATCTGAAAAACGCCTGGAACGACGCCTCCATCAATATCCCCCAGGGGATGCTCAACAGCTTTATCGTGGCCGCCTGCACCTCCCTTTTGACCACCTATTTCTCTGCGCTGACAGCTTACGGCCTTCACGCATACGATTTCAAGCTGAAAAAAGCGGCATTCACTTTTATTATGGCGGTGATGGTCATCCCCAAGCAGGTTTCTGCCGCCGGCTTTGTTCAGCTGTGTTATAAGTTTCACTTGACCAACAGTTACCTGCCCTTGATCCTCCCCGGAATTGCCGCGCCGATTGTGTTTTTCTATATGAAACAATACATGGAGAGCACCCTGCCGATGGAGATCATCGACGCCGCCCGGGTGGACGGGTCCGGGGAGTTCTATACCTTTAACCGCATCATTTTGCCCATGCTGAAACCGGCGCTGGCAGTGCAGATGATCTTCTCCTTCGTGGAGTCCTGGAATAACTATTTTCTGCCCGCCCTGCTGCTGGACAAGGCAGAGCTGAAAACGGTGCCCATCATGATCGCCCAGCTGCGGGCGGCGGACTACTCCAAGTTCGACCTGGGTAAGGTGTATATGTTTATTCTGCTAGCAATCCTGCCTGTTCTGGTCGTCTATATCTTCCTCTCCAAGTCTATCATCAAAGGCGTCACCGCCGGGTCCGTCAAGGGCTGACAGGGCCGGTAAGCGGACGCTGTGGATTCGATCTCCAAAACGGCATCCTGAATCCCCGGCGCCGGCTTCCTCCCTTTGGCCCATACTCCCCGCCAAACACCGGAGCGGACGGAGAGACACCCCCTTATACTCATTTTCAAAACACGGGAGAGGGGTGGCGCTGTCATCCGCCGGTCCGCGCGCTTGGAGAGTACAAGCCGGCTCACGCCTTTCCCCGTCAAAGACAAAACACCCCGAAATCATAAGATTTCGGGGTGTTTTGGAGCTAGTGGGGTGACTCGAACACCTGACCTGCTGATTACGAATCAGCTGCTCTACCGACTGAGCTACACTAGCAATTTCACAAAAACGGCCATCTGCAGATAAACTGCCTTAGTATCTTAGCATATCATCACCGGGATTGCAAGCCTGAAAAAGAAAAAATCATCTATTCCGCCAAAATACCGCGCAGGCGCGCCTCCCTTGGCAAGAGAGTCTGCCAAGGGAGGCGTGAAAGGAACAGACCGCGGCGGCATTTTACGCCCGAAACTCCTCCACCCGCAGGCACCGGGTGGCATTGAGGATGGCCAAAAACGCGACGCCCACGTCGGCAAACACCGCCGCCCACATGGTCGCCATGCCAAAGGCCCCCAAGCCCAGCACCGCGAATTTTACCCCCAGGGCAAACCAGATGTTCTGCTTTACAATCCGCAGCGTCTTACGAGAGATCCGCATGGCGGTGACGATCTTGGCCGGGTTGTCATCCATGAGGACAATATCCGCCGCCTCAATAGCGGCGTCAGACCCCAGCGCACCCATGGCAATGCCGATGTCCGCCCGGGTCAGCACCGGCGCGTCATTGATTCCGTCCCCTACAAACGCCAGCACCGTTCCCGGGGTCTTGGCCTCCAGCAGCTGTTCTACCTGGGCCACCTTATCTGCCGGAAGCAGTTGGGCATGATATTCGTCCAATCCCAAGTCTCCGGCCACTGTTTTGGCCGTTATCTCAGTATCGCCTGTGAGCATCACGGTCTTCTTCACCCCGGCGGCCTTCAGGCCCTCCACCAAGGTCTTGGCCTCCGGCTTCGGCAGGTCAGAAATCATAATGTGTCCGGCATAGACGCCGTCCGCCGCTATGTGCACAATGGTCCCCGGCAGCTCACAGGGCCGGCAGGGAATCCTCTCCCGCTCCATCAGGCGGCCGTTGCCGGCCAAAATCAACTTTCCGTCCACATGGGCCTGCACGCCGTGGCCAGCGATCTCCTCCACATCTGCCACCCGGCCCACATCCAGCGTCTTTTCACAGGCGGCACGCAGGGACGCCGAAATGGGATGGTCCGAATAGTGCTCTGCCAGAGCGGCGTACTCCAGCAGGCTCTCCCGGGTAAATCCCTCCTCCGGGTGGACGGCGGTAACGGTGAAACTGCCCCGGGTCAGCGTTCCGGTCTTGTCGAAAACCACCGTCTCCGTCTTGGCCAGCGCCTCTAAATAGTTGCTGCCCTTGACCAAAATGCCGCATTTGCTGGCTCCGCCGATCCCTCCGAAAAAGCTCAGGGGCACGGAGATCACCAGGGCGCAGGGACAGGAGATCACCAGGAAAATCAGCGCCCGGTGGAGCCAGCCGGTCCAATCCGTCCCCGCCAGAAAAGCAGGCTGGGAAGACACGGGGACTATCGCCAGGGCAATCGTGGGCAGCAGGAACAGCGCCAATGCCGCCAGGGTGACGCAGGGGGTGTAATACCGTGCAAACCGGGTGATGAAGTTCTCACTGGCGGCCTTTTTCTCTCCGGCGTTTTCCACCAAATCCAGGATTTTAGACACGGTGGACTCCTCGCAGGGCTTGGTCACCCGCACCCGCAGAAGGCCGGAGCGGTTGACGCAGCCGCTGATCACTGCGTCGCCGGGAACCACGTCCCGGGGCGCGGACTCGCCGGTGAGGGCAGCGGTGTCCAGGGCGGAGACGCCCTCCAGCACCACACCGTCCAGAGGGACCCGTTCGCCGGGCTTCACCACAATAACGGCTCCCACCTCTACGTCCTCCGGGTCCACCTCCTCCAGTTCCCCGTCCTCACCCTCCAAATTGGCGGTATCGGGACGGATGTCCATCAGCGCGGCGATAGACTGGCGGGACTTTCCCACGGCGTAGTCCTGGAACAGCTCGCCCACCTGGTAGAAGAGCATAACAAATACCGCCTCGGCGTATTCACCGGTGCCAAACGCGCCTACGGTAGCCAACGCCATCAGGAAGTTCTCATCAAAGACCTGGCCGTTCCGGATATTGCGGACGGCCTTCCACAGCACATCCCAGCCGATGATGGCATAGGGGATCAGATAGAGCACAAACCGAAGCGGCGCGCAGCCGTACAGCGTGCAGCCCCTTTCCGCCCATCCGGCAGGCGGAACCCACTGGCCGGTAAAATCAATAATCCAGCGGTCTGCCAGGTTAATTTGGTCCGGCAGCAGTTTCACAGCGGTCAGCAGCGCCGCCGCCAGGACGATGCGCAGCAGCATCCTTCGCTGCTTACGGGTGAGGTTTTTCATAGGGAACGCCTCCTTGAATATCTCTGTTTCTCCGGTTGCTTTTGTCCGGCAGATCTGTTATACTGGAGGCAGTCAGATGGCAGGCCTTAAACCGCCTCCGTTTGCTTCTGGATAGCCGCTGCCTTTGGACCGGGGCAGCTATCTTCATGTTGTCAATTTCAAGAAAAGGCCCGCCCAAAGGCGGGCCTCTCCATTTATAGGTTGATTACGCAGTCCGGCTCTACCTTCTTGCAGACGGCCACAACCTCCTGCATAATGTCGTCAAACCGTTCGTCCTCGGCATCGATGGTCATTTTCTGGGCCATAAAGCTGACGGTAGCATCGTTTACGCCGTCAATCTTCTTAATGGCGTTTTCCATCTTTGCGGCGCAGTTGGCACAGTCCAGATCCGTGAGTTTGTAGCGCTTTTTCATAACAAATTCCTCCAAAATGTAAGATATTCGGGGTATTCACTCAGATACATGTTCCAGGCCCTGGTTGATGATGGTCTTTACATGGTCGTCCGCCAGAGCGTAAAACACGGTTTTGCCCTCTCTCCGGGCTTTTACCAGCCGCGCGTTTTTCAGCGCCCGCAGCTGGTGGGAGATGGCCGACTGTGTCATGCCCAGCAGCGCCGCGATATCGCACACACACATCTCCGACTCAAACAACACATACAGAATCCGGATGCGGGTGGAGTCCCCAAAGATCCGGAACAGCTCCGACAGGTCATACAGGGTGTCCTCCCCGGGGATCTGATTGCGCACCCTCTCCACAATCTCCTCGTGGGCATGGATAAAGTCGCAGCACTCCACATTATAACGGTCCTCCATGTCCGCCTCCTTCCGGTCAATCCAATTATTTATATGAGCAATTGTTCATATGTTCATGATACTGCGCTTTTCTGCGTTTGTCAACTGGTTTTTGAAAAACCGTGGAAAATTGATCACAGCTGTGTTACACTGATAAAAATCGATTTTACCGCCGGACGGTGAACGCGGTCCTGCCCTTTTGGGAAGAGGCATTGACAGGTACGCCGCCCCTTGCCGCCGGACGGTACCGTAAGGAGCAAGCTATGGAAGACCTGGAAATCCGGACCCGAAGCCGCCTGTCCCGCAACGCCTTTATGCTGTACAACCACATGGAGCTGGAGTCCGTCCAGCAAGACCGGGCCGTATTCCGGCTGGAGATCCGGCCGGAGAGCAAAAATCCCTTTGGCATGGTCCATGGCGGTGCGCTGTACACCCTGGCGGACAACGCCGCCGGCGTAGCCGTCCACACCGACGGCCGCTCTTACGTCACCCAGACCAGCTCCCTCCACTTTCTGCACAACCAGCCGGAGGGCACTGTGCGGGCGGAGGGCCGCGTCCGTCACCGGGGAAAAACCACCTGTCTGGCCAAGGTGGATATCACCGGCACGGATGGAATCCTGCTTGCCACCGGAGAGTTCATCTTCTTCTGTGTAACTCCCGCTCCGGCGGAACAGCAGTCCCTAAATGACGCATCCTCTGCTGATCCGCCGCGCAAACTATAGAGAGGAGGAATTTTCTTATGCCGCCGATCGACCTATCTGCTCTGCTGTCCGCCTCCGTCGGAAAAATCTCCGTGGGGGATATTTTAACTGCGGTTATTGTGTTGGTGGTCTGCCTGGTGGCCGTCCGGCTGCTTTTGAAGCTGATCCGGCGGCTGCTGTCCGCCTCCAAGCTGGACGCCCGGGTACAGAAGATCATTCTCTCCGGCGTCCGGCTGGTGCTGTATCTCCTAACGGCCATCATCGTGGTGGGAAGTCTGGGGGTCGATATGACCTCCCTGGTAGCGCTGCTGTCCGTGGCCTCTCTGGGCGTGACCTTGGCAGCGGAGGACATTTTGTCCAACGTGGCCGGTGGACTGGTAATTCTTTCCGCCCACCCCTTTACCATCGGGGATTATATCGAGGCCTCCGGCACCGCCGGAACCGTGGAGGAAATCACCCTGAATTACACCAAGCTGGTTACGCCGGACGGACTGTTGGTAATGCTGCCCAACAAATCTCTGGCGGATTCCCAGATGGTCAACTACACTGTGCTGGGGCGGCGGCGGATTGCCTGGAAGCTCTCCGCCTCTTACAACGCCTCCACACAGGCTGTCAAAGCTGCCTGCCAAAAGGCCCTGGAGGCCACGGAGGGCATTTTAGAGGATCCGGCTCCTGCCGTGCGTCTCTCGGCCTATGGCGACAGCGGGATCGAATATACGGTGTACTGCTGGGCAACGGCAGAGGATTACTGGGAGGTTCACTTTGCCCTGGCAGAGCACCTGCGGGAGTCTTTTGGAGAGGCCGGAATCGAGATTCCCTACAACCAGCTGGACGTTCATATCTTGGGAGACCGGTCCTGACGGCGCCGCTCTCCGGGGAGACACAAGATCAGAACCCGCCTGAGACCGGAAAGTTTCCGGTCTCAGGCGGGTTCTGATCTTGCTGTTTTTTAAGTAAAGCCAGTGCTTCACTCCCGCCCCGGCAGGGGCGGCGCGCGGAGAATGACCCGCCCAAAACAAACCAGGGTCCGTCCGCTGCCGGCGGTGAGGACCACATCCGCGTCGGCGCGGGCGCGGTTGAGCGAAAAGAGGTACACCGTCCCCGCCGGGTCCTTATCATACTGTTTGCAGAAAATATCCCCATCCACACAGAAGATGCCCACATCCCCAGGGCGCAGAGGGTCCCGGTTTACATAGGCCAGGGCGCCGTCGGCGATATAGGGCGTCATGGAGTCGCCTTGAATACGCACGGCAAACTCCGCCGCCGGCGGAATTTCCCCGGACACCTCCAGATAGTCAAAATCCTCTCCAAACACCGGCGCAGCGTACCCCGCCGCCGCCGGAGACCGGTACAGGGGGATCACCCGCGGCTCCGGCTCCGCCGGACCGCTCTCCATCTCGTCCCGGTAAGCGCACAGCGTATCCACCACAGAGCGGACCGATTCCCTTCCCCTTGCGGACAGTCCCCGGTATCCCTCCAGCAGCTGGCGCTCGGTCTGGCTCAAAATCACACTGTCTTTACAAAAGCTGTCCTGAAACAGGGTGTTGGGGTCTGTCTCCAGGCAGTCGAACAGGCGCAGCAAAATTTCCTCCTTGGGAAAGCTGACACCGCTCTCATAGTTGCCGATGGCAGAGACGGTAACGCCCACCATTGCCGCCAGTTTCCCGCGGGAAAGCCCCAGCTCCTCCCGCCGCTCCCGAATCCGCCCGCCAAACCCCATGGCAAGTCCTCCCCTCTGAATGTTATCTCCAGTCTACCCTATTTTTTTGGTCCCGTCAATTTATTTTTACAAGATTCTTGTAAAAACACACTTGACATTCCATAGTTCTTGTGATATCTTAGTCATATAAACAAGTTTCTTGTTTTATGGCTGTCTTGCTTGCCATCATTGGATTCCTCCGTTTGCAGGCAGGCGAGTCACCTTCGACGGAAAGTCGGCCCGTCCTGCCGTCTGAGAGCGGTCTCCCTCTGCCGGAAACAGGAATTTCTCCACCTCCTAAAAACAAAAAACACGCCAAGGCGTGCTTCTCATTGCAGTCAGCGGTTAAGTCCGATCTGTCCGGGTCTATGGTCAAAACCAAATCAAAGTCCAGCGCAGCGGGTTCGATCTGGAGAGGAGGGCCAGCAGAAGGCGTGCGCTCTGATTTTTAAAAAAACCGGAGCAGGCGGCAGAATCGCTTGCTCCGGTGTGGTGGGGGAGGGTGGATTCGAACCACCGAAGTCAGTGACAACAGATTTACAGTCTGCCCCATTTGACCGCTCTGGAACTCCCCCATGTGAAATTTGGAGCTGGTGGACGGATTCGAACCCCCGACCTGCTGATTACAAATCAGCTGCTCTACCAGCTGAGCTACACCAGCAGTTCCAACAGCAGTGTTTATCTTAGCAGATTGATTTCATTTTGTCAACAGTCTTTTTGGAAGTTTTTTAAAGGAGTGATGGCCATGTATTTTCATTGCCGCCGGAGGAGGGCGGCTCTGCTCTGCACTCTCTGCGGACTGGAGATCGTGGAGGGCGAGGAATATTGGTCCTGCAACGGCAGCGTCGTGTGCGCCGCGTGTCTGCCGGACCTGGCCCGGCAGGAGCTGGCCCCCTGCCGGGAAATCAGGGGAGAGGAGAGATCACGATGACGCTGCGGGAGATTTCACTGGGCTATCAGGAGAGCGCCGGCGCCATTCACACGCGCATTGTAGAGCTGCGGGTCTTGGAAAAGTCCCAGACCGACGCCGAGAGCGCCCGCCAGCTGCGCCGGCGCATCGCGGAGCTGATCCCTATATGGCGGGAAATGCGGGAGATCGCCGCCCTGACCAACCGGTACTACGATAGGAGTTATCACAAAAATGAGAAATATACTCTTTGACAACCGCAGCAGCGAACATTTAGGCGACATGGCCATGTGGGCGCGAAGCCAAGCGGAGGACAACAGCGAGCAGCTGGCCCGGCTCCGCCGGAACCTCCGCAAAGCACGGGAGCAAGAGCTGACAACACGGCAGCGGGAGATGGTGTCTCTGTACTATGACCAGGGGATGACCATACCCCAGATTGCGGAACAACTGGGGTTAAACCGCTCCACCGTATCCCGCACCCTGCGGCGGGCCAGAGAGAGGCTGTACCGCTTTTTACAGTACTCCCTGTGATGGCTTATTGAGAATTTTTCCGAAACGGCGTCGTTTTTCTGTGCAATTCGCATGGCGTTTTCCTCTTGTGTTTTCTAAAAAAGCCCGTATAATCGGATGTAGAGGGTTCTCATACTATCCATAAATCGCACGGGGCTTGCCGCCCCGGGAGGAGGCACCATGATATATAATACTCTGCACAACCGTTGGTTGCGTCTGGTGGCCGCCGTGGTGGGTGAACTCATCTGTGCCGCCGGAATGCGGCTGTTCATCGTGCCGCTGGGGTTGTATGGCGGCGGACTGATGGGCGTATGCCAGCTGGCCCGAACCCTGATGCAGACGTACATGCATCTGGATTTCGGCTCGGGCGACGTCGCGGGCGTCCTCTATTTTATATTGAACGTCCCCATTTTCCTCTTCGCCTACAAAACCCTCGGAAAACATCTAGTATTTAAAACCCTGGTTTGTACGGTGAGTTATTCCCTCTTCTACAGTATGATCCCCACGCCCGCCGCCCCCGTTGTCGATGACTATCTGACAGCCTGCCTTCTGGGCGGAATTCTCAACGGCATCGGCAGCGGCATCGCCCTCACCTGCGGCGGCAGCGGCGGTGGATTGGATATCGTGGGGCTGTGCCTGAGCAAGCGGGGCAGCCGCTTCACTGTGGGCAAGTTCTCTTTGACTTTTAACTTCTTCCTGTACGCCGCCTGCCTGATCCTGTTCCAGCCGGAGATCGCCATTTACTCCGTGATCTACAATTATTTTACCGCCATGGTGCTGGACCGGATGCACCAGCAAAACGTCAGTGTGGAGGCGCTGATCTTCACCCGGGACGACCAGGATGCTCTGGCCCATTTCATCATGGAAAAGCTGGGGCGGGGCGTCACCTATTGGGACGGCGTAGGCGCCTACACCGGGACAGATGTCCACGTGCTGTGCGTGTGTCTTTCTAAATATGAGATCGAGGAACTGCTCCACACCGTTCACAGTATTGATCCCCACGCTTTTGTCACCATGCAGGAGGGCGTGCGGGTTCACGGCAATTTCCAGCGGAAGGTGGGATAGCGCCGCAAATTCGGTCAGAACGGTGGAAACGAAAGCCGCCCTCTACCCGTTATAAAATACCGCCGCGAGGGGAACCCAACGGGTTCCCCTCGCCTTTTATCCTTATTTCAGAAAATCATCCGCCGCCCGCTGCAGGCCGGTCCGGCGAAAGCGCCTTTTTAAAAAACCGAAGGTCCCAGGCAAAACCACTGGCTTTACCTGGGACCTTGTGCTATAATATTCAGGTGCCGCCCAAACCGTCATTTTCCACAATTTCCGACACGGATTGTCCCTCGGTCAGCCACAACAGCAAAAAACCCAACAGGGCCAAAGCGCCGCCGATGTACAAAAGCAGCGCGGAAAGTCCTTCACTGTCCGCCAGGGCGGTCATGCACAGCACCACGGCAGCTCCGGTATACAGGGCAAAGCGGCGGGTCTTTGCAGCATGGTACGCGAAGGAAGAAAGGCGGTAGAAGGCCAGCGTCATAAACACCAGGGCCAAAATCTCCACATAATACGCTCCCAGAGACGGATTGACGGAATCCACCCTGTAGACCAGCACCAGCCGCGCCACCAGACACACCGGGGGAACCAGCAAAAGCGCAGGGCTGGCCGTCCGGGGCCGGACGCCGCTGCGGCGGCGGCAGCAGGCGGCGGCGGGAAACAGGCTTATGGCGGCAGCCAGGGTCAGCACGCCCATCAGCATCCGCGCCTTGGGGGTAAGCGCAAGTCCCGCAGCGGCTGTATTTCCCGCCATCCAATAGACCGCCGGCCCATCCTGGCCGCCCACTACCTCTATACCGCCGGGATTCATAAACGCCGCACCGGCCAGAAGATCCATTCCGCCGGAAATGGCCATCAGAAAGACTCCCATAATCACCAGCGACACCAGCCCGGCGTTCACCGTACGGAAATCCTCAGGAAAAAAAGGGCCGCCCTCATCCTCCGCAGGCAGCAGCCCGGCCAAGACAAACAGCACCGCAGCCAAAGCCGCCAGGAAAACCACCAGCGCCATTCCCGGGGCGTTTCCAGAAACAGGAAGGCCCGTGGCGGCCTCAAAGCCGGTTTTGTTTTGCAGCAGCCGCAGCACCAGTGCGGCCGCGCCGCCCGCTACGGCGGCCAGCGGAAGAAACAGTTGTTTTTTCATAGCGTAAATCCTTTCGGATAAAAAGTCATTTGGAAGTATATCACGGTTCCGGGTATTTGTCCATGCCGGGATCCCGGGAACATTTAATTTTTATTTTTTCAACACGCCAGACGGGTTTTAATCTCGATTTCTGCGCATAAGGTGAGAAGAGGACAGGCCCCAAAAGGAGGAACGCCTATGAGACGAGGAAATCAGGTCCGGCAGAGCATCGCCGTATCGGCGGCGCTGCTGGCGGCGCTGTTCATTCTGCCGCTGTTGATCGTCGTCCCCTTCCGGACGGCGCTCTTTGGCCGGGAAACCCCTGTGGATGAGACGGAGGGCCAGCCCTTCGTCAGCGGCCAGCTGGACGGAGCGTCTATACTGAAGGTTCTGGACGGAGACACCGTGCAGGAGATGGACCTGGGCGAGTATCTGGTGGGCGTAGTGCGGGCGGAGATGCCCGCCTCCTTCCAGCCAGAGGCCCTAAAGGCACAGGCTGTTGCGGCCAGGACGTACACGCTCTATAAGCTCCAAACCGGCGGGAACCACGGAGATACCGCTAATATCTGCACAGATTCCACCTGCTGCCAAGCTTACCTTGCCGAAGCCCGGGCCAGGGCCAATTGGGGCGAGGACGCGGACACCAATGAGAAAAAGGTTGAGGAGGCTGTATCCAGCACCGACGGACAGGTCATTCTATATGGCGGCGTGCCGATCCTGGCGGTATTTCACTCCTCCTCGGCGGGTCTCACCCGGGAGGCGGGAGAGGTCTGGCTCAACAATCTGCCCTATTTGCAGGCGGTGTCCTCTCCGGAACCCTCGGACTCCATTCCCAACTACTACAGCCGGGTGGAATTCACGGCGGAGGAGTTCCGGCAAAAAATTCTGGCCGCTTTTCCGGAGGCCAGCCTCTCCGGAGTCCCAGAGACCTGGCTGCAAGACGCCGTGGTGGACAGCGCAGGAAGTGTGTCCACCCTGTCGGTAGGAGGCGTCAGCGTAAAGGGCAGCAGCCTGCGCGGCGCTCTGGGGCTGCGCTCCGCCTGCTTCACCTGGGAGGCCCAGGGACAGACTCTGATATTCTTTGTCACAGGCTATGGCCATGGCGTGGGTATGAGCCAGTACGGCGCCAACGCCATGGCCGCAGCGGGCGCGGATTACCGGGAGATCTTGACCCATTATTACACCGGCGTCACCGTGGAGGCTTATCAGACGGCGGGCTTTACAAATTCCGGGCAATCATGATAAAATGATGTATTCTATTTGAGCTTGAAGGAGGGCGAGCCGTTGTGAAAAAAAGAGCGGGCGCGTTGGCCCTGTGCCTTCTGTTGGCCCTCAGTCTGGCGGCGCCGCCCGTGCAGGCCGCCGGCAGCGTATACTTTACTGCGGCAGGCAACGAAATTCTGCCCCTGGAAGACCGCACCATGCCCTTTTGGTCCGGCGGATACCTGTACGTGGCCAGCTCCATCTTTACAGGACCGGTGAACAAGTCTCTGGGGGTGGCCTTCCTTCCCAGCAACGTCTCCAATCCCACCATGTGTATTCTCTACGGCGGCGGACGCTCGCTGATGTTTGACCTGAATAGAAACCTCGTTCAGGATACCGACGGCAACACCTCGTTTCTGGGGGCGATCCGGCAGAATGGGGAGATCTTTGTACCGGCGTCGGTAGTGGCGGATTTTTTTAAATTGGAGTATTCCGTGACACCGATGTCAGTGACCACCTCCACAGAGGACAATTACAGTGCGCTGGTCTGGCTCCGGCGGCCAAACTTCGGCCTGTCGGAGAATGATTTTATCAACGCCGCCTCCACGCAGATCGCCATGCGGTATGAGCAATACCTCCAGGATCAATCGCAGGAGAGTCCTGCCGGAACGGAGAACCCTCCCGCCGGAATCCAGCCTCCCGCCAACACGGAGGGAAAGAATATCTATCTCTGTTTCGAGGCGGGGAATGGGACGGCTGCCTTGCTGGACGCCTTGGATGCCCACGGCGCTCAGGCCACTTTTTTCTGCTCTCTGGAATTTTTGGAACACCAGGGGGATCTTCTGCGGCGCATGGCTGCCACGGGACACGCCATCGGCCTGTTGGCAGACGCCCGGGACCCGGAGCGGACCGTGGCGGAACAGCTGGAGGACGGGAACCGCCGGCTGGTCAAGGCCACTATGGGAAAAACCCGGCTGGTCAGCATCCAAAACGGGAACGAGCAATCTCTTCAGGAGGCCCGGGAGCTGGGCTTTTCCGGCTTGGCGGCGGATCTCGACTGGTCCGGCTCCGCTTTGCAGAACGCCGCCCAGGGAGAGGCACTGCTGCGGCAGGCCTCCGCCAAACAGCAGAATGTGCGGGTGTGGCTGGCTAGCTCCGCCAGCGCCGCGGGACTGCGCTCCCTTTTGTCCGCCGCCGGACTGCCGGCAGCCCATTATCTGTCCCTGACCGAAACTCTTTCGTAATTTACAGAAAATTCAACATCCAGGCAAACAAGTCCGTATAATAGATATCAGATTTTGCAAAAATTGGAGGGAGCGCCATGGGACGCAATATTCTGGTCGTGGAGGATGACCGCAATATCTCCGACTTGATCCACATGTATCTGGTAAAAGAGGGATTTGATGTCCGCATTGCCGGAGACGGCGGGCGGGCCATTGAGGAATTTCAGCGGCAGGCTCCAGACCTGATCCTGCTGGATATCATGCTGCCGGTGATGGATGGCTGGGCCGTCTGCGCCAAGGTCCGGGAGACCAGTAAAGTGCCCATCATCATGCTCACCGCCAAGAGCGAGGTCTTCGACCGCATTCAGGGCCTGGAGATGGGGGCGGATGACTACATCGTCAAGCCCTTTGAGATGAAAGAACTCATCGCCCGGATCAACGCTGTGCTGCGGCGGACGGAGATCCCCAACGACACCAGCAAGCGGCTGGTCTTTGACAAGCTGGTGGTAGATCTGGACTCCTACGAGCTGATCGTCGACGGGAAGAAAATTGACACGCCCCCGAAGGAGCTGGAACTTTTGTACCATTTGGCCTCCACTCCCAACCGGGTGTATACCCGCAACCAACTGCTGGACGAGGTCTGGGGCTTTGACTACTTTGGCGACAGCCGCACTGTGGATGTCCACATCAAGCGCCTGCGGGAAAAGGTGGAGAACATCTCCGGCCAGTGGGCGCTGAAGACGGTGTGGGGCGTGGGCTACAAGTTTGAGGTCACCGGCGCCAAACAGCCGGAGAAGCCATGAGCCGCTTTCGCAGGCACTTTCAGGGCCTGTACTGGCGGCAGCTGCTGGCAATCGTCAGTATGGTGCTGCTGACGCTGTTCCTGCTGGGCGCCTCCTTTTTCTCCCTGAGCTACAACTACGCCAAAAACCAGGAGAATGACGAGCTGCGGGGCAGAGTGCAGATGGTGGCCCGGCTGGCGGCGGGATATCTGGAAAACGACCCCAGCTACGACCGGGAGGATTTCCGCCAGCTGGCAATGGTAGCCGCCAACGTATCCGACGTGGAATTTCTGATCTGCGATCTGGCGGGCCATGTGCTGCTCTCTACCGACAAGGACATGGAGGGCCGGGTGGTCACCATGCCGGCGGAGATGGTGCGGGATGTGCTGGAAAAAGGCGTCTGTACGCGCCGGGGCGATTTGAACGGGCTGTACGCCAGCAAGCGGTCCATCCTGGGCGTGCCGGCGCTGTCCTCCGATGGGCAGGCCATGGCAGGTATGGCCTTTGCCGTGTCCACCAATGCCTCCCTGAACGCCATGTGGCAGGGCTTCATCGGGCTTTTTTTCATGACCGCCTTTGTGGTGCTGATGGTGGCCTTCATGGCCTCCTCCGTCACTGCCATGCGGCAGATTCAGCCCATCCGGGAGATGGTTCAGGCCACCCGGCAATACGCCGGCGGGGATTTTGACGTCCGGGTGAATGACTACGGCCAGGTGGATGAGATCGGCGAGCTGGCGGCGTCCTTCAACCATATGGCGGAATCCCTCCAGCAGACGGAGCGCCAGCGGCAGGAGTTTATCGCCAACATCTCCCATGAGCTAAAGACCCCCATGACCACCATCGCCGGTTATACCGACGGCATCCTGGACGGCACCATCCCGCCGGAAAACGAGCGGCAGTATCTCCAGATTATCTCCGACGAAAGCCGCCGCCTCAGCCGCATGGTGCGGCGGATGCTGGACGTAAGCCAATTGCAGGTGATGGACCCTCTGCGCGGCGGAAACCATTTTGACATCTGCGAGAGCGTGCGCCGGGTGCTGATCTCCATGGAGCGGAAAATCACGGGCCGCCATCTGGACGTAGAGGCCGACATCCCCGAAGAACCCATCTTGGTCCTAGGGGACAACGACATGATTACCCAGGTAATTTACAATCTGCTGGAGAACGCCGCCAAGTTCGCCACTGCCGGCTCCACCCTCTATTTGGGGGTGTCCCTCTTGGACGGCAAAGCCCGGGTGACGGTGCGGAACCTGGGAGACACCATTCCGGCGGAGGAACTGCCGCTGCTGTTCGAGCGGTTCCACAAAAGCGACAAATCCCGCAGCAAAGACAAAGACGGCGTTGGCCTGGGACTCTATATCGTCAAAACCATCCTGGAACAGCACAGGGAAAAAATCAATGTGACCAGCGAGGACGGTGTAACCACCTTCTCCTTCTCCCTGGCCACGGAATGAGGTCCCCATGGATGAGCAGGAAATGAACCGCCTCCCCGGAGAGGTGGTGGAAGTTTACCGCCAGCCCCTATCCGGGGAGGTGGTAGAGCTGTACAGCCGCCCCCTGCCCGGCGCTTCCCGGCAGGCCGCAAAACCTTCCCCGCCGCCGGAGCAGGCGAAAAAGCGGCACTCTAAAAAGGGGCTGTGGATTTTTCTGGGCTGCTTTGCCCTGGCCGCGGCCCTGGCGGCCGCCGCCGCCTTTTGGAGCTGGTCCGGTGCCCGCACCCCCCGAATAGACCCCTTTGACTACGATTACCGGGAACCGGAAGACACCGTCTCACCCCGGAAGATCACCATTCCCACCTGGCCCTGGGGTTTGGGCGGTTCGCTTCCGCTGGAGCGGACCCATGGAAAACGGCTCACCGCCCAGGAGGTCTACCGGCAGGTGAATCCCGCGGTGGTGGTGGTCATGGCCGATCTGGGAGACGGTTCTGTCTCTGTAGGCACCGGCGTAATTTTCAGCCAGGACGGCTATCTGATGACCAACTACCACGTAGTGGAGGGCGGTCAGGAGTGCACCATCGCCCTGGACAACGGCCGCGGTTACGAGGCAAAGTACGTGGCCGGAGACGCGGACAGCGACCTGGCCGTGTTGAAAGTGGACGCCCAAGACCTGCCCGCCGCCGCCTTTGGGGACTCGGATCTCCTGACGGTGGGGGACAAGGTATACGCCATCGGGAATCCCCTGGGCGTGGAGCTGCGGGGAACCTTGACCGACGGCATTGTCTCCGCCATTGACCGGGACGTACAGGTAGAGGGCCGTTCCATGACCCTGCTTCAGACCAATGCGGCACTGAACTCCGGAAATTCCGGCGGCCCCCTTATCAACGAATACGGCCAGGTGGTGGGCATCAACACCATTAAGATGACCTCCCGCTACTCCAACATCGAGGGGCTGGGCTTTGCCATTCCCACATCCTATATGGAGCGGATCATCAACGATCTGATGTCCTATGGCAGCCTCCAGCCGGAGCCGGTTCTGGGCGTCACCGTCATTCAGGTGGCCGAGCAGGTGGAACCGGACCTGTGGGGCATCGAGGTACAGTCGGTGACAGACAACTCCCCGGCAGATCAGGCAGGCGTACGGGAGGGGGACTATGTCCTCACCGCCGGCGGCCGGGAGATCTCCTCCAGCCAGGACCTGCTGCGGGTCCGCCGCCAGTGCCATCTGGGGGATGAGCTTTCTATGACACTGTGGCGGGACGGAGAGATCCTGGAGGTGACGCTGCTGCTCAGCGAGCCGGCCGCATAGGGCGGTCTTCAGGCCCCCTGGCGAAGCGCGCTTTGGAGGCACTTTGTGAATGGAGGCGAAGATGGATCAAAGAGAACAGTGGCTGGCGTGGGCGGTGGAACTGCAGAGCTTGGCTCAGGCGGGCCTTCACTACGGAAAGGACCCCTTTGACCTGGAGCGGTACGAGCGGATTCGCTCCATCGCCGCCGAAATGGTCAGCCTCCAGGGCGAGATTCCGCTGGACAAGGTCAAGGACCTCTTTTGCTGTGAGACAGGCTACCAGACGCCCAAACTGGATACCCGCGCCGCCATTTTTCAAAACGGCAAAATTCTGCTGGTGCGGGAGAGCAGCGGACTGTGGTCTCTTCCGGGGGGCTGGGTGGATGTGGACATATCCGTAAAGGAAAATGTCATCAAAGAGGTAAAAGAGGAGGCGGGGCTGGATGTGACGGCGGACACCGTTATCGCCGTACAGGACCGGGAAAAGCACAACCGCCCCGTCTATGCCTGGAAGGTCTGTAAGGTCTTCGTCCTGTGTTCCGTTACCGGCGGAAGCTTTACCCCCAATATAGAGACCACGGAAAGCAGATACTTCGGTCTGGAGGAACTGCCGCCCCTGTCGGAGGATAAGAACAGCCAGGAACAAATCGAAATGTGCTTTGCCGCATACGGCGACCAAAACTGGAAAACGCTGATGGATTAAATCTCCATCAGCGTTTTTTGTCTCCCCGGCATTACGTCTCCGCTCCGTCCTCCCCGTCCCGGGGAGTGTGTTTTTGAAAAATCCGTTCAAAGAACAGCGAGGCCAGCAGCGTTGTGACCACAGGCATAAACAGCACCGGCCACCACCGCTGGATGCAGAAAACCGCCGTCTGGGCCGTCAGCAGCACCACCACAACCGTGCTGGGCAGGTGGGCAGCCGTCAGCTGAAGCGCCACACGGAACAGCCCGCCCACACCGTATTCAAACCGCCCCAGCAGGGGAAACAGCCAGCACAGCACTCCCGCCGGAAGAATCAGCGCAAAGTAATAGGCTACATACAGCACATAGGCCAGACCGCCAATCCCCGTCCCATACCAGCGCACGATAAAGTGTCCGCTCAACAGCACCATCACTGCGGGTATGACAATCAGCCCCGCCAAAAAACCGGCTTTAAAATTCTGCCGGAGGGACCGGAAATAATATCCAAAGGCGCCGCTCTCTCTTCCCCGGACACACTTGACTACCGTGTAATACAACGCCGCCGTGGCCGGGCCGGCGGTGATGACCGGCAGGCACAAAAAGGTCCACAGAATGGATAGGCCGCAGATATCCACCAGCGTACTCAGCCAAACCCAAATTCCCTTCTCGGGATTAAAAAACTCTCCCATAAAGTCCTCCGCAGAAATTTCGCCGCCCAAGGGCGGCGAAATTGGCTTTTATCCCTCTTTTGCATTCCTGCCCCCTGTCAGACACACTTCTGCGTCAAGGCCTTGCCCACCGACTGGCGGTTCCGCTCCGCCGCCTCCGGGTCGCGGCGGATAAACTCGCTGAGGAGCACCTCCACCACATAGAGCTGGGCGATGAGCGCGGAGGAGGAGCCGAACTGAAACGGCTGCTCGTTGGGACCGCACAGCAGCACCGTGTCGGCGTAGGCGCTGGCGGGGGAATTGAGATACCTGGTCACCAAAACCAGTTTCGCGCCCCGGTTCCGGATGATCTCCGCCGCCTCCAGCACCTCATGCGTGGCGCCGGAGTAGGAAAAATAGAGCACCACATCCTCCCGCGCCAGCGTGGACAGCACCACTGCCTGCATATGGGAGTCCTGAATGGTCTTAAACTTGGGAGAAGTGGTGGAGAATTGCGCCCAGGCCGCCAGAGCAACCACAGAGTGGTTCCCCTGCCCCAGGCAGACCACTTGACCCGCCCCCCACATCAGGTCCACCGCCCGTTCCAGGGCGGTCTCCGAAAGCATGTGGTAGGCGTTATTCAGCGCATCCTGGGCGGCGTAGAGCACCTTGCTCATCAGCTGGCCCGGAGAGTCCTCCTGGGTAATCTCCCCGCCGGACCGGTTTGGGTCCGTCTCGGCGGGCAGCGCCGCCCGGGCCAGCTCCAACTTAAAATCGTTAAATCCCGCCAGCCTCAGCTTCCGGCAGAACAGCGACACCGTGGACACCGCCACCTCGCACTCCGCGCTCAGATCGGTAATGCTGATATACTGCGTCTCCTTCTGATGCTCCAGCACATAGTCGGCGATCTTTCGCTCTGAGCGGGTAAAGTTCTCATACTCTTGCAGCATCAGCGCCACGATGTTCTTTCCCACGGCGCACCTCCCAACAATCCTCTTATCTGCTCTGCAAAATCTCGCCGATCATCTTGTCCACCAGAATCATGCTGCGGGGCATGTGGAAGGGTCCCTTAAAGGTGCTGCCCTTGGTGGATGGCTGCGTGGGCAGGCCGTCCCGGCGAAGGTAGCCGTACCACTCGCCGTACTCGGCGTCGGCAAAGTGGGCCTTGCAATAGTCCAGGGTCTTATAAAACCAGTCCAAATACCGCTCCTCGCCGGTGTCGCGGTAGAGCATTATAGAGGCGATCAGAATCTCGTTGTGGGGCCACCACAGCTTCATATCGTGCTCATAGGCCTCAGGCGGCTTGCCCAAGCAATCGGTAAAGTACAGCAGTCCGCCGTACTCCTTGTCCCACCCGGCCTCAATGGCCCAGTCAAACATCTGGGCCGCCTTTTTCACCAATTCCCTGTCTCCGGTGCGCTGGGCATGCTCCAGCAGGAACCACACGCCCTCGATGTCGTGGCCGGGGTTGACGGTGCGGCCCTCGGTGTA
>CAJUQM010000041.1 GCA_910588005.1 uncultured Oscillibacter sp. | reverse complement strand
GAATAATCCGGATTGAAATACACACTGTTATCCAGCAGCAAATACTGCGGACAGGTCTCCACATAGACTCTCTGCCCCCGATGGCGGGCACGCTCCACCTCTGCCAGTGCCTCTCCGCAGGTGAGATGAACAATGACAACCGGGCAGTCCGCCGCCTGGGCAATGCGCAGCAGCCGGCTGACCGCCTCCGCCTCCGCGCAGGGCGGACGGGTCAGGGAATGGCTAGCCGGAGACAGTTCCCCGGCGTTCTTCCGCTCGGCAGCCATCCCGTCAATCATTCCGGCGTTTTCACAGTGAACGCCGCAGATGCCTCCCAGGTGCTTCAGCTCCTTCAGCGCCCAGTACAGATCCCGGTCCCCCACCATCATAGCGGGGTAGGTCATATACATCTTAAAAGAGGAAATACCCTTGGCAAACATCTCCGGCAGCTCCGCCCGGATGGATTCGCTCCAGTCGTCAATCGTCATATGGAAGCCGTAATCGCAAAAGGTGCGCCCGCCGGCCTTCTTGTGCCACAGCTCCAGCCCGAATCGGAGACTCTCCCCCTTGTTGGGACAGGCAAAGTCGATGACCGTGGTGGTGCCGCCTCGAAGGGCCGCCCGGCTGCCGGTGTAAAAGTCGTCCGCCGTGGTAGTGCCGCACACATCCAGGTCAAAATGGGTATGCGCGTCAATAAAGCCGGGGAACAGCAGGCAGTGTTCCACATCCACTAATCTGTCAAAGTCCTCTTTAACGCCCCGCCCGATTTTTGCGATCTTCTCACCGTCAATCAGAACGTCGGCACGCTTCACGCCGGAGGCGGAGACCACGCTGCCGCCTTTTAACAAAGTGCGCATAGGCTTTCCTCCATTTCAAAGAATTTCAAAAAAATGATTTGATTTCTTATCATACCACGTTCTTTTCAGAATTTCCAGCACAATCTGCCGGCGAGGGAACCCCTTCCGTCAGGCAAGGAAATTTTTTACGGCAATCCGTCAGGATTACCGAAGAAATTGACGCAGGAGGGCGGGAAAAAGGCCGTCCAAACGGCGCTCAACGTTTGTAGGTACAGATTCTAAAGAGGCGGCCTGGACGAGATCCGGGCCGCCGTCTTTATCTGTGTTTGCCTGGCGGGTATGGCTTCTCCACATCTGTACGCCCCAGAAGATAGTCCACACTGGTGCCGAAGTAGTCCGCTAAACGGTCTGCCAACTCCAATGGCAACGGACGTTCACCGCGTTCATATTTAGAATACAGGCTCTGATCACACAGAAGATCAGCAGCTACTGTCTTTTGCGACAAATCTCGGTCCTCCCGCAAATCCCTGACTCTCAATTTCATATCATCACCGAGTAACAGTATATTTTGTACATATTGTCCTATTGAAAAAATGGACAATATGTCCTAAAATATTCCTGAGGTGATTGAATGGACTACAAAAAGGCGTATCTCGCCCTGTTCAACGGGGTATCGGACACCATCGACTTTCTGGGGGAGGACAACATCCGCACAGCCCGCAGCATGCTGATGATGGCCCAAAGACGGGCGGAGATGCTCATCATCTCCCAGCCCAGCGAGGAGGACGAAGTACCGGAGGAGACCGCAGAGGAGAACGCCCCTCCACAATAACGCCAATGGCGGCCACGACGGCCGCCCATTCTTTTTGCCCTTGCTCCAGAGCCTGTTTTTTGCTATACTTGACCTATTCAAGGGGGGAACCGCCATGCATAAGGTCCAAGCAAAGTCCATCCTCTCTGCCCGGAACGGCATTAACATCTACCGGGGCTGCACTCACGGGTGTATTTACTGCGACTCCCGCAGCGCCTGTTATCAGATGGGCCACGCCTTTGAGGATGTGGCGGTAAAAGCCAACGCCCCGGAGCTGCTGGAGGACGCCCTCCGCCGCAAACGCCGCCGCTGCATGGTGGGCACCGGCTCCATGTGCGACCCCTACCTGCCCTTGGAACAGACAACCCGTCTAACCCGGCGGTGCCTGGAGGTTATTGACCGCCAGGGCTTCGGTGCGGCGGTTCTCACCAAATCTGATCTGCTCCTGCGGGATCTGGACGTGCTGAAACGCATCAATCAAAAGGGCAAGGCGGTGGTCTGCACTACATTCACCACCTTTGACGAGGACCTCTGCCGGATTCTGGAGCCAAACGTCTGCTCCACCCACCGCCGCTTTGAAATGCTGAAAGCCTGCCATGAGGCGGGGATTCGCACCGGCGTCTGGCTGTGCCCCATTCTTCCCCTCATCAACGACACGGAGGAGAACCTGCGGGGGCTGCTGAACTACTGTTTTGAGGCCGGCGTGACGGCCATCGTCAACTTCGGCATGGGTGTGACTCTGCGGGAGGGAAACCGCGAATATTTCTACGCCCAACTAGACCGGCACTTCCCCGGCATGAAGGACCGGTATGTCCGTACCTTCGGAAACCGCTACGAGTGTCCCAGTCCCGCCGCCGCCCGCCTGACGCAAATTTTTCAGGAGGAGTGCCAGCGGCACGGCGTCCTCTGGAAGCCGGAGGATGCCATGGCGTGGCTGATGGAATTTGAGGACGCACAAGCCGGAGAACAGTTGGATTTATTTTTATGAAAAAGGAGACGCGCCATGTTATTCGTACACTACCCCAAATGCACCACCTGCCAGCGGGCAAAGGCCTATCTGGACGCCAAGGGAATCTCCTATGATACCCGGGACATCAAACTGGAAAATCCCACCGCGGAGGAGCTGCGAACCTGGTGGAAATCCAGTGGAATGCCCCTAAAAAAATTTTTTAACACCAGCGGCCTCCAGTATAAAGCCCTGGGGCTTAAGGACAAGCTTCCCGCCATGAATGAGGAGGAACAGCTCCAGCTGCTGGCCACGGACGGAATGCTGGTAAAGCGGCCCATCCTAGTGGGCGGCGATTTTGTGCTGACGGGATTCCGTCCAGCGGAGTGGGATGGGAAGCTGCCATGATGATCCGCCGTGACCTGGCCCCTTTGGACGGCATCACAAAGACCGTGTTCCGCCGGGTGTGGAGCCGGTTCTTTGGCGGAGCGGACCGCTGCTTCATCCCCTTCTTCTCCCCCACCCCCCAGCACATCCTAACGCCCCGGGACCGCCGGGAGCTGGAGCCAATCCCCGGCCTTGTTCAGATCCCGCAGGTGATGACCTGCAAGGCGGAGGACTTTCTCTGGGCTGCGGAGACGGTGCGGGATCTGGGTTACGAAGAGGTAAACCTGAACTTGGGCTGTCCCTCCGGCACCGTCACCGCCAAGGGCAAGGGAGCGGGCTTTTTGGCAAGGCCGGAGGAATTGGCACAATTTTTCGACCTGGTATTTGCCCGGGCGCCCCTCCCCGTCTCCGTCAAAACCCGGCTGGGCATTCAGTCGCCGGAGGAATTCGGGCGGCTGCTGGAGATCTACAACAGTTACCCCATCGCCTGTCTGACCATCCATCCCAGGGTGCAGAAGCAAAAGTACCGGGGCCAGGTTTACCGGGACATGTTCGCCATGGCTCTGGCGGAGAGCCGGAATCCCGTTTGCTACAACGGCGACCTGCGGACTGTGGAGGAGTTTTCGGAATTTAGGTCCGCTTTTCCCAAAGTCGAATCCGTGATGGTCGGCCGGGGCGCCGTGGCCGACCCGGCCCTGCTGCGAAAGCTTCAAGGCGGCCCCGCCGCCTCCCGTGAGGAACTGCAGCACTTTACCGCCGCCCTATACCGGGAATACCAGGTCTTTTACGGCCAGGTAAACCCGGCCTCCCAGCGAATGAAAGAGGTCTGGTTTTACCTCATCCACCTCTTTGAGGGCGGAGAGCGATACGGCGGCAGGATGCGCCGCTCCCGGGGACCGGCGGAATATGAGCGGATCGAGGCCGAGATCTTCCGGGACCTCCCCCTGCGGGACCACTCTGTGGGGGATCTCATCTAAAAAAACCGCTGCGGACTACCCCGCAGCGGTTTTCCTTTTAAAAGTGAAAGAGGTTCAATCCCACCTCTTCGTTAAACGCCCGGTCCACAGAGCCGGGAATCTCCGTCACCACCATCTCACAGACGGCGCTGACCACCGCCCGGTTCAGGTGTCCGCCAAACACATGGCCCGTCTCGTCTCCAGCGCTCATATGCAGATGGGTGTAGAACCCGCCGTCCATGGTGTTGATCGTGCCGGTGAGAGAGACGATCTCATAGTCTCCCTGGAAAACATTCGCGTCGTACCGCTTCTCTCCAGGGCGAAACACGCCCACGGTAAACTCATTCACCGCACCCAACGCCTGGACAGAGGCCAGACGAATCCCCTCTTTTAAGGCCAGCTCCCTTACCTGCTCCAGAATTTCCTCGCCCCTGTCGATCCGGACAATATAGGTCTTGTCAAATTTCCGATACTCCATATAGAACCGTCTCCCTCTCAACTAAAGCTTTGATTCTCCGGCACACGGGCCGGATAGATCATCTCAGATCCGCGTTTTTCTCCCAGGAGGCAATGACCGCCTCCATCACCGCGCTGCGAAAACCTGCGGCCTCCAGTGTCCGGACACCCTGAATCGTGGCGCCTCCGGGGGAACAAACGGCGTCTTTCAACGCGCCGGGATGCTGTCCGGACCTCTGGACCAGCCTGGCGGAACCCAGCACTGTTTGAATGGCAAGCTCCATCGCCTGGCTCCGGGACAGGCCGCAGGCCACGCCGCCATCGGCCAGTGACTCAATAAATAGATCCACAAAAGCGGGGCCGCAGCCGGATACGGCGGCCCCGGCATCCATCAACCGCTCCGGCAGAGGAGAAAACTGCCCCGCGCCGGCCATGGCCGTCAGGAACTGTCCCTCCTCCTCCTCCGTCACGCCGGTCCCCCGGGTATAGAGAGTCATTCCCTCGCCAAAGGCAGCAGGCGTGTTGGGCATGATCCGAATCACGGGATATTCCCCGCCGGCCAGCTCCTGAATACGGGCAATGGTCATTCCCGCCGCCATAGTCACCAGAACAAAGCGGTTCCGCCGTTTTGCCAGCACAGGGCCAATCTCTGATAAGAGGTCCCGCATCACCTGGGGCTTAACCCCCAGAAAAAGGAAATCCGCCCATTCCGCCACACCAATGCTGGCGCCTGCGGCGCACCCCAGCTCTTCCGCCAGCGTCTCCGCCCTCTCCCGAGTGCGGTTGGCCAGGGTTAGATGATCTCCCGGCACATTCCGCCGCACCGCCCGGGCCAAAGCTCCCCCCATATTCCCAACGCCGATAAAGCCGAATTTCAGTCCCGGACGCGTAACCGCGTTATCCATGTCCCGCTCTCCTCTCTGCCCTTCCGTCTGATGCTGTTCCCGGCCTCTCACCGGACCTGTCCCTGTCCATAGACCACATATTTGCAGGAGGTCAGCTCCTCCAGCCCCATGGGTCCCCGGGCGTGCATTTTTTGAGTGGAGATGCCGATCTCCGCCCCCAAGCCGAATTCTCCTCCGTCGGTAAACCGGGTGGAGGCGTTGACATACACCGCCGCCGCATCCACCGCGTCCAAAAAGCGCTGAGCCTTAAAGTAGTTCGCAGTGATAATACTCTCCGAGTGCTGGGTGCCGTGGGCATTGATAAAGGCGATAGCCTCCTCCATGTCCCGCACTGTCCGAACGGCCAAAATGTAGTCGTCATATTCCGCATCCCAGTCGCTCTCCGCCGCCGACAAGCCCCGTTCGCCTAAGACTTTCCGCGCCTTCTCATCACAGCGCAGTTCCACCCGGTACCGGTCCAGCAAGGGCACAGCTCTTTTCAAAAACGGCTCCAGCACATCCTCCTGAATCAATACGCACTCCACCGCGTTGCAGACGGAGGGCCGGGAGCATTTGGCGTTATACAAAATCTCAGCTCCCATATCCAGGTCCGCCTCACCATCAATATAGATGTGGCACACTCCCTCGCCTGTGCGGATTACCGGCACGCTGGCCTCCTTGGCTACCGTTCGGATCAGTCCGGCGCCGCCCCGCGGAATCAGCACGTCCACATACTCCTCCAAATGCATCAGTTCATTGGCCGTCTCATGGCCGGTGTCCTGGACCAAAGATACGCAGTCCTCCGGCAGGCCCGCCGAGGCCAGAGCCTTCCGCATCAAGACTGTCACGGCCCGGTTGGAACGGATGGCCTCCTTGCCACCGCGGAGGATACACACGTTACCGGACTTGAGGCACAGCGCCGCCGCATCCACGGTGACATTCGGCCGGGCCTCAAAGATGATGGCAATGACTCCCAGAGGCACCCGCCGCCGGCTGATGATAAGGCCGTTGGGCCGGGTCTCTGTCCGGTCGGCCCGTCCGATGGGGTCCGGCAGGGCAATCACCTGGCGGACGCCCTCTACAATACCGGCAATCCGGTCCGGCGTCAGCGTCAGCCGGTCCAGCATGGCGGAGCGCATCCCCGCCGCTTTTGCCGCGGCAACGTCCTCCGCATTAGCGGAGAGCCATTCCTCTTGACAATCCGTCAGAATTTGAGCAATGGCCTCCAGAGCCTGATTCTTCTTTGCTGTCCCGGCAGTGGAAAGGGCATAGCTGGCGGCTTTTGCCGCGGTACCTTGCCGCTGTAAGGCAGTCATGTGCGTTCCCTCCTCATTTTTCAGTGGTGAGATAAAAGCTGTTTTCCCATGGAGAACAGCAATCCCTATTTCTCATCCCGATCCGCAACAAACCTCGTTCCAATGTCCTGTCCCCTTACGATACCGTAGAGATCCTCCATCCGACTCCCGTTGGTAATCACCATGTCGAACCCGGCGGCCATAGCCACCCGGGCGGCGGAGAGCTTGGTCGCCATACCGCCGGTCCCCCGCCAGGTTCCCGCGCCGCCGGCCATCTCCAGAATCTCCGGCGTCAGCTCCACCACCTGGTGGAGCAGCTGCGCTCCGGGATGGGTCTTGGGGTCCGCGTCATAGAGGCCGTCGATATCACTGAGGAGAACCAGCAGATCCGCCTCGCACAGTCCCGCCACAATAGCGGACAGCGTGTCATTATCGCCCAAGACCTTGTGGTGCCCCGTCTCAATCTCGGCGGAGGAGACGGAGTCGTTCTCATTTACCACCGGGATGACCCCCATGGAGAGCAGCGCTGAAAAAGTGCCCCGCAGGTGCGCCGCCCGGTCCTGGTCCTCCACATCGTCGCCCGTCAGTAAAATCTGGGCCACGGACTGGTTATACTCACCAAAGAGCTTGTCATAAATGTGCATCATCCGGCACTGTCCCACCGCAGCCGCAGCCTGTTTTATCCGCAGCTCCTTGGGCCGCTCGGAGAGTCCCAGCTTTTCCGTACCCACGGCGATGGCGCCGGAGGACACCAAAATCACCTCATGTCCCAGGCCGTGGAGGTCCGCCAAAGTGCGGGCCAGGCGCTCCATACTCCTGAGATCCAAGCTGCCGGAATCGTGGGTAAGGGTAGAGGTTCCAACCTTCACCACTATGCGGAGTTTCTTCTCTTCCATCTTCTCGTCCTCCCGCCCCATGGGTATGATTTTCCCCAGTATAGCACGCTGGAGCCAAAAAGAAAAGCCCAAAGAACGCAGGAAACCGGCAGCCTCCGCCGGGCCGCCGGTTTTTCATTACGCATTCCTCTCTGCCTGCGCTCTCCCCCTCTTCCGACACGGCCGGAAAAGGACGTAAAAGAACAGGAATGTCAAGGCCGTTCCTCCAACCAGCTCCGCAGTGTGGAAGTCCACCACACCGGTCAGGGCCATCTGCCCTGCGATCACCACTGCCACCATCAGAAACCCTGCCGCGATCCCCTTCATCATGTTCTTCATGGTTTTTTCCTCCATTTCTGTTCTCCGTTCTCTTGGAACTGTTGTCAGTATAACAGAGCGGAGCCGGAGGTGCCATCGATCTATCTTACATTCTGCCGCCGTATCTTACAATGCAGTAAGATTTCCTTCCACAGAGGTGTATTTTCCGAAAATCTGCGGAAAATACAGGGGAAAGCGAGGGATTTTACGTTATGACTGAACCCACAAAACCAGCCGGCCCGGAAACGGAAAGCGAATCGGAAAAGGAGTCCTCCCAGTCCATTTTGGACTTTGGCTCCGCCCTGACCCACACACCCCACGGCGACATCTACTGTCTGACCATTATCGGCCAAATCGAGGGCCACACCACCGCCGCCAGCAATACCAAGACCACCAAGTACGAACATGTCCTGCCACTGCTTGCCAAGTTGGAGGAGAGTGAGGATGTGGACGGCGTACTGTTCCTCTTAAATACCGTAGGCGGCGACGTAGAGGCGGGTCTCGCCATTGCCGAGCTGATCGCGGGGATGACCAAACCCACGGTCTCCATTGTCCTGGGAGGCAGCCACTCTATCGGTGTGCCCCTGGCGGTGGCCGCCCGGCGGAGCTTCGCCGTGCCCAGCGCCGCCATGACTATCCACCCGGTCCGCATGAGCGGCACCGTTATCGCCGCCCCTCAGACCTATCACTACTTTGAGCGGCTCCAGGAGCGAATTGTGGCCTTTGTATCCGGACACAGCGGGATCTCCGGGGAGGACTTTCAGTCGCTCATGCTGAAAAAGGACGACATGGCCGCCGACGTGGGCAGTGTGATCTACGGAGAGGAGGCGGTGAGCTTGGGACTTATCGACCAGGTGGGAGGCCTCTCCGACGGCCTCCAGAGTCTATACCGTCAAATCGGGGAACACAAGGAAAAAAAGACATGAAGAAGAGGGGGAAGTTCCCCCTCTTCTTCATGTCTTCAGCGCTGCCGCCAGATCCGTTCGCTCCTCCGGAGAGAGGGAGTCCAGCGCCGCGGCGAAAGCAGCCCCGTCCGCCTCCCGCTGCTCCCGTAAAAGCGCAGCCACGGCCTCAACGTATTGGGAGGGGCCATCCCGGATTGTCCGATAAAAGCACATGATATTCCGATCTCTAGCCTGCTGGTTTTCACCTATGGCGGCGTTTTCCAGGGCCGTCAGAAAGCCGGGCCACCAATCGTCCTCCAGTCCGAACATTCCCAGGTCCAGAGAGGCCCAGTTATCCTCCCCCACCCGGCTCAGGCACTCCAGAAGCTCCATACCGTCCACTGCCTCCCCGGTACGGATTTTTGTCACAAATTCCCGCAGGCGGAGGTCTGCTACCGCTCGGGCCTCCTCCTCTGCATCCAGGGAGCGGAGACCGTCCTCTGCCGGCTCTGTGCCGAAATAATCCCTGGTAAAGGCCGCCGCGGCCCCGGCAGGGGTCAGAAGTTCCGTCTGTTCCCCTTTGTCACAGGCCGCCTGGAGCCGGGCGTAATACTCTGCGGCGGGAAGGCCGCTGTCCGGGAAGTAGACTATGGGGTTGGCCCCCTCATGCATCCAGCGGTCCACGCACCAAATGCCGCCCTCCCCCTGCCGCACCGGCTGGGAGAGAACCAGAACAGTCTGGTACTCCTGACCGTACTCACCGGAAAACCGGAACTGGAGATAGGTATGGTTTCCCTCCCAGGTGAAGCTCTTGCTGAAAAATTCCGCGCTGTTATAGGGCGTCAGCTCATTGCGCCGGATCATGTCCTCCGGCACCGTCTCCCGCAGCTGGCACAGGGTTTCCCAGTCTTTCCAATCCTCGCTCTCCATGTCGATTCCACCAGCGCGGTAAAACTGCACGTCGGTGGGAAAGGTGCAGGCGTAATAGCGCTCTCCCTCCACGGCGATGATCTCCATATTGGGGGCGTCCATATACAGAAACTGTTCGTAGCCTGCCCGGTCCATGGCGAGAAAGCCAAACAGGAAGCCGGTGCCCATACTGTCTCCCCACGCCTCCTCCGCAGCTTCCACGGAGGCCCTCTCATACACGGACATCAGCGGCTTCCAACTGTCCTTCGCATCGGGAAAATCCGTCTCTACAATCAACTGGTCCATATACTCTGTGGGAAGGGCGATTTCCGTCCCGCCGCAGTCGTAGACGGTGTAGCCCTCCTCCGGATCTGCCGGGACCTCCGGAGCGGGATCTCCAGGGATGGACGGCACCTGCGGCGGGGTCTGCTTGCCGCAGGCAGCCAGCAATACCAAAAGACACAGTGCCCAAAGCAGCGTTAAAAGGCGGCGCATCCTCATCTTCCTTTCTGAAATATATGTTGATAATTTTATTATAAGGGATTTTCACCAAAAATAATCTCAAAAGGACAACAAAAGGAAACAGAGCGGTAACAAATTGGTCCACCAGTCATTTTGTTTATATAATCCGATATTATGTAATATATACTTGACAAACAGTCGCATTTGTATTATATTCACGTTATCAAAAAGAGGAGGTGCTTCATATGGGGGCGGAGGAACGGATCGGGATCGCAGTGGGTTTAACCGTGGGTTTGGCCCTAGGGCTGTTGGTCCTTGCAGCGCTGTTTCGAAAAAAAATTCTGGACTTCACCTTTGACGAACGGCAGGAGCGGGCACGGGGAGTGGCGTTTAAATACGGCTTTTTCACGCTGATGGGAAGCGTTTTTGTCTACGGGGCCTCAGAGCTGGCGGTGGGCCGCTGGTGCGATGCGCTGACAGGCGGGTGCCTGTGCATAGCGGTGGGAACCGTGGTATTTGCCATCACCTGCATCCTGAAAGACGCCTACCTAGGCCTGCGGGAACGGCCCCGGCTGGTTATGACGATGTTTGTGCTGCTGTCGCTGGTCAACTTAGGCCTGGGCGCCGTCCAGGCGGCAAATGGGAATCTCGTGGAGGATGGAATTCTGACATTCCGGGTCATCAATCTGGTAGTGGGAGCCATCACCCTGGTCATTTTGATCATCTACATCGTCAATTTTCTGCTCTACCGCCGGGAAGAGGAGGCGGAATGAAAAATCTCCGCCTGAAATCCGCCCGGGCCGCCATGGATCTGAGCCAGCAACAACTGGCAGACGCCGTGGGCGTCTCCCGCCAAACCATCAACGCCATTGAAAAGGGAGACTACAACCCCACCATCAAGCTCTGTATCGCCATCTGCCGCACCCTGGGCAAGACGCTGGATGATCTGTTTTGGGAATAGTGCCGAAAGCGCCCTCCGGCTTTGCCGGAGGGCGCTTTTGCTGATCTGCTACTCCTTTGTCAAGGTCAATCTGAAATCCGGGCCGTCGGGGGACTCCGCTACCTGGTACCCCATGGAACGGGCCAAACGGGTCACATTCTCCACAGCTACGCGGGCGTCCGCCAACACCTCCAAAGATGCCGGAGCCTCTTTTTGCAGCGTCTCCCGAACCATAAGAACCGGGATGGGGCAGCCAAAGCCACGGGTGTCGATCATTTCGCTCCCTCCTTTTTAGGCAGATGGGTCAATGTCACGGCCAGCAGAACCACAAATCCCAGCACTACTGCCGCCATGCCGGCAGCGCTGGTGCCTCCTACTGCATAAGTACCGTCTGTCACAGAATCCGGATTGCCCGCCAGACCGAAGTTGTGGGCCACAGCGGCGCCGGCTATCATGCCCAACACAGACACGGCGGAATCTCCGCTGCCCTCTCCCGCCAAAATCAGCTGCCGCAGGGGGCAGCCTCCCAGCAGGATGGAACCCCAGCCCGCCAGGGCCATCCCCAGGAAAGACCACAGGTATTGGGAATGGGCCACAGGCTGACTGACAGCGGAGAGATGATAGCTCCCCATGATCAGATTTCCCACGGTGACCGTGATCCAGATGGCCGCAAAACCGGACAGCAGACGGAAGTCCCGCAGCAAAAAGGCGTCCCGCAGGCCGCCGGCCATGCACAGGCGGCTGCGCTGGGCGGCCGCGCCCACCACGCATCCCGCGGCCAACGATCCCAGCCAAAAGGCCCTCTGAGAACCCGGCCCCTCTTCGGAGAAATGAAGCAGGCCCGGCGCTGCCAACAGCAAAACCAGCAAAAGAACCAATATGCCGGGAAATACCGCCCCTTCGGCGGCGGGAACGGGATAAGCCCGCCCCAAGGAAAATCCTCTCTTTAAAAAGACGATGCCTATCAAAATCCCGGCCAGGAATCCCAACAGTCCCGCCACGGCGGTGAGATCTCCGCCTCCCAGGCGGATGACCATCCGCAGAGGACAGCCCAAAAAGACCAGCGCTCCGATCATCACAAATAATCCAATCAGAAACCGGCTGGCAGGGGAGGAGCCGGCCTTGGCCCGGAACTCCTTGGCCGAAACAGCCGCCAGCATGGCCCCCAGCACAATACCCACAATCTCCGGCCGGAGGTACTGGACCTTGGCAGCACTGTGAAAGCCCAAAGCCCCGGCAATGTCCCGCTCAAAACAGGCAATGCAAAAGCCCATGTTTTTGGGGTTGCCCCAAGCCGTCAACATCAGCGCCGCTACACCGGTGAGCAGTCCTGCCAGCACAATGGGACCATAGTCCCGCATCCAACTCTTTTCTCTCATACACAGTTCTCCTCTCTTTTCCCTCTTCACTATTCTTTTCAAAAAATATCGAAGGACAAAAACAACAGCCGGAGGCCTAGAGTCTGTTTTAAAACCGGCGGAATGCCGGATTGGAACAGATTTTTCTGTCGGGCAAGGCGGTTTGACGCGGGAATCCTGGCGGATTTCAAGTCAAATCAACGCGGTCCCGGCGGAAAAAGGCGCTCTAAGACAGCGTTTTGATGGTTTTAAAACAGACTCTAGACCACAATCTCGTAAAAACCCGCCGTCTCCACACCGGCATCTGCCAAACGGGCCTCCAAGATCTCCCTCAGTTCCGGCGGCGCAGACCAGGCAATTCCACAGTCTGATGTCACCTGCCGCGGAACAGAGATCAGCTTTCCCGCAAGACCCAGCCGGCGGCACAAAGCCTCCGTGGCCATGGCGGCGGCTGTGGTGTGAAAGGCCACCACAAGGCAGAGCTGCCGCTGCCGCATCATCCTCCACCTCCGCACCGTTGTTTTTCTAAAAGTATAACACACAGAAACTGAAATTGCGAGATCTGTTTTGAGTATCACGAAAATTCAAGGAAAAGTGGAAACCGGAAAAAGGTCAAAAATGCAGCAAAAAGATAAAATCTGCCGTCCATTGGGTCAAGCATCATAAATAACCGTGCAGAGCGGTCCCGAAACGGGACCGCTCTTATTCACTGCTCCAGCCCGACAAAACCAGCCTGCCACCGGCCTTCCTGAAAGACCAATTCCATGGTGACATAGACCATTGCCTCCTCGGCACTCAGCCGGTGCCGGACAGACACCTCTGCAGAGGTGGGAGCCTGGTCGTCATCCGTGGAGATGTCTACACCGGCGACGCTGACATAGCCGGATACGTCTTCCTCATAACCGCACACCCAGGCATCCTCTGCCAGCAGGGCCTTCGCCTCCGGAGTCCACTGATTAGAAAATACAGCGGGAAGCAGGGTGTCCACCGTCTCCCGCAGGGACGCCATCCATTCCGGTACGGTCACTTCCGAAGGAACCGGCTGGAAAGAGGAGGCGATATCGGCAAAGTTGGCCCCATGACCCTCGGCGGCCTCGGTAAAATACCGGGCGGTGAGGATGAACACTCCCCCCTGCCGGTCATCGATCAGCGTGACAGCGGTGTTGGCCGCATCCCACTCCGCGCCAAACTCCGTACCGTCCCAGGCATCCAGGGCGGCACGCTCTCCAGAGACCATCCGGTCCTGAACGACGTCGTATTCCTCCGCCAGCAACGCCCGGCTCTCCTCCAGCGCCATCTCCAGCAAAACGCCCTGCCGGTGGGAGACTGTGAGGCTGCACTCCGGCATTCCCTCCGGCAGAGGGTTCCGGGGACGGACGATATAATCCCCGCCCTCCCAGATCCCGCAGTAGATCTCCTCGTTGATATAGAGAATAAAGCTGTCCATAGCCTCATCCTGCTCCGCCGCACCGTAGTGGATCTGAACCAGGTGCAGCTCTCCGATGTCTCCACCGGTGAGAGCCAGAATCTCCGGAACCGTCTGGATGCTGTCCGGCGGGGTAAAATCCGGCGCCGCCGGCGCGGCGGGCCGCTCTGTTGTATAGACCGCCAGCGCACACAAAACCGCCACACACGCCGCAACGGCCAGCCCACCCCGCCAAAACACGGGAACCCTGGGCGCGTTTTTCTGTTCGCTCCTCTCCAGCAGTGCCGGATCGGCGCCGCCAATTGCCAAAAATATGCGCTCTTCTTTTTTCATAAGGCGATCCCCTCCTTCTCCAAATGTCTTCTCAGCTTCTCCCGGGAGCGGTAAAGACTTGTTTTCACGGTGTTCAGCTTTAATCCGCAGCGCTTGGAAATCTCCGCCAGAGATTCGCCGTACCAATACCGCCTTAAAAACACATCACAGTCCCGGCACGGCAGGCCATGGAGAAAGCGGTCAATCTCCTTCTCCAGCTCTGCGTCCTCCACTGCCTGGGCGGCGCTGGGAACGGCAGGGACACACTCTCCCAACTCCTCCAGCACCAAAGGCAGTTCTCCCCCGCCCCGCTTCTCCGCCCTGCCCGCCCGGAAACGGTTGAAGGCCAGGCTGCGGGCAATCTTCCCTAAAAAAGGAGCCAGGTAGTTGGGCCGATTGTCGGGCATAGAATTCCACGCTCCCAGCCAGGTATCGTTGACGCACTCCTCCGCGTCCTGAACACTGGACAACAGGTTATAGGCAATTGCATAACAATACCCGCCGTACTTCCGGCTGGTCTCCGCAATGGCGTCTCCGCTGCGCCGCCAATACAGCTCCACAATGCGGCTGTCTTCCATCTTCGTCATCTCCTCGCAGTCAATGTCAAAGGCCTTTTCACTCATCAAGTCAAAAAAGCGGAGAAAAGGTTCTCCGAATTTCGATATTTTTATTTTACTGCCACAGAGGGCGTCCAATAGAATTGGACGCCCTCTGTGAATCTCTCAGTTTTTCAAAATTCTACACCGGAGCCTTGCGGAAAGCACCCGGAGTAACCCCCACCTTTTTTTGAAAGGAGTGGATAAAGTGCTCCGCGCTGCCGTACCCCACCCGGCCCGCCACCTCCCGAACCGGAAGCCTGGTGGAAGCCAGCAGATACTTTGCCTCGTCGATCCGGCGCAAGAGAATATACTCATAGGGCGAGCATCCGGTCCGTCCTTTAAAAAGCCGGGAGAAATGGGCCGGACTGAGACCGGCGGCCGCCGCCACTTCCTCCAAGGTAATGGCCCGGCTCAGATTCCGGCAAATGAAGGACACAGCTTCCCCCACTCTTCCGTCCTCCCGTTCCTCCGCTTCCCCCCACAGCAGCAGACCGCAGAGCAAACGATGAATCAGCTGGGAACAGGCCGGCTCTCCAAGCCGCTCCCCCGCCGCGCAGGAATCCGTCAAAAGGTCAATCTCCCGTACCAGGGCGGGAAATCCGCCGGGAGTAAAACCCCTTCCCCGGCTTCTCCAGATCCGGGTGCAAAATTCTCCGGCGTTGGCACCATTGAACAGCAGCCAGCGGAACTCGGTCCCGTCCGCCGCAGAGTACTCGTGGGGACGCTGGCAGTCAAACAGGGCTATTTGGCCCGGTCTCGCCAAGGCCGCCTCACCATCCAGCACAAAGCGCAGCTCCCCCCGGCAAACGCAGATCAGCATCAGGTTTCTCCGGTGGCTATCCAGCTGTGCCGTCTCCGCACGGTGGTCAAAGTGGTAGCGGCGGTCGCAGAAATAACGCCCCGCCCGGGTCGGATAGTAAAACAGCTCCTGCGCCAAAGACGAAGGCGTAAAAAAGTACCGCTGAGAGGTCCCCAACACGCCTGCCTCCGGAATATTCACTGCGCTCACCCCTCCCCCCATCATCTTATTGTGTCCATGGTACACTTTTGGATGGATAAAAGCAATGAAAAATCCAGGTTATTTCAAAAAATCTCCAGTTCAAAGAGGATTCAACATCCAGTTGGCCGCTCCGGGCGGCGGTAGAACCGCAAAAGGAGCTTTTCCTTTACATTTTTCCGCTTTATGGTATAATTGATCCTGTTGATTACCGGCAGTCTCACAGCTGTGCGCAGTTTTTCGCACACCGGGCGCACCGCAGGGAGCATTCGGTGAAAAAAGAGAACTCTGGAGGAACCGGGATGAAAAAGAAATACCTGTACGGCATTGCCGCAGCGGCGCTGTTCTGCCTGCTGGCCCTTGGCCTTTGGCACATTTGGCAGTCCAGTCTTCCTGAGACAGCGGCTGGAGAAAAATCCGTGACGGTAACGGTCACCCATGCCGACGGAACCACCGCCGAGTTTGCCTATCATACGGATCTAGAATATCTTGGGGACCTGCTGCAGCAGGAGGGACTGATCTCCGGGAGCGAAGGAGAATACGGCCTATTTGTGGAGACGGTAGACGGTGAGCCGGTGGATTACCATCGAGATCAGAGCTGGTGGCGCCTGACCTGCAACGGTGAAGACGCAACCACCGGCGCCGATGCAGTCGTCCTGCATGACGGTGACCAATATGCGTGGTTCTACACCACCGGCTAACCGCCGGCTGACCACCGCGGAGCTGGCGCTGTTTGGTCTGCTGGGAGCCATGACCTTTGCCCTGAAAATGGCCATGGCTCAGTTTCCCAACATCGAGCCGGTATCCCTGATGGTCATGCTGGTGGCCGTGAGTTTTGGCTGGCGCGGTCTGTACGCTGTCTATCTCTATGTGTTTTTGGAATTTGCCGTTTGGGGAATCGGCCTGTGGAATATCGCCTATCTGTATGTGTGGCTGGCACTCTTCGCCGCGGCGAGACTGCTGCGGCGGATGGAATCTCCTCTGATCTGGGCCGCTCTCTCCGGGTGCTTTGGCCTGCTGTTCGGCGGACTCTGCGCCCTGGTATACTGGATCAGCGGCGGCTGGGCCTTCGCTGTGTCCTGGTGGGTCGCCGGTATCCCTATGGATCTGCTTCACGGAGCGGGCAATTTTGTGGTGGCGCTGGTTCTGTTCCAGCCCTTACGCCGGGGGCTGGCCTCATTCCGGCGAAAATACGGCGCACACTAGCGGGTATCTCTAAGCCCGGACAGTCCCTGTTTGGATTGCCCGGGCTTTACAGCGCCCCTTGGCCAAATCGCCGCCCGTTTTTTCAGCGGTATTCGTTCATATGGCTGTCAGGTGCCATACCAGGTTGCCAGTGTGATTTTGTCACCGTACGGATCGAGAAAAGAGCGTATATTACTTCTATCAGGCGTAAGGAGGCTGTAATTATGGGAACTGTCCGAAAAACACGAAAAGCTCTGGTAGATCAGACCAGCTGTGTGGCCTGCGGGTGCTGTGTCAAGGTCTGTCCGATGGCTGCCATTCAAATTGTAAAGGGAACCGCCGCGCAAGTAGACACCAGCAAATGTGTAGGCTGCGGCAAGTGTGCCAGGGAATGCCCTGCGACAGTGATCTCAATCCGGGAGGTGACGGTATGAAAAAGAAATGGTACGATTACCTATGGATCGCATCTCTCTCTTACTTAATCCTTGGATTTTTCAATATCCTGTTTGCCTGGCTGGGACTGCTGTGTTTTTTCATCCCGCTGTTGATTGCCGTTGCCGGCGGAAATAAGGCCTACTGCAACCGCTACTGCGGCAGAGGCCAGCTCTTCGGACTGCTGGGCGGGCGTTTTGGCCTGTCCCGGAAGAGGGATATCCCCAAATGGATGAAAAGCAAACCATTTCGATACGGCTTTCTGGCGTTCTTTTTCGCCATGTTCTTCCTGATGCTGTGGAACACCTATTTGGTTTTCGCCGGCGTCCACCAACTGCGGCAGGCGGTAACTCTCCTGTGGACTTTTAAGCTGCCCTGGCACTGGGCCTATCACGGAACACTGTTCCATCCCGGCGTAGCGCAGTTTGCCTTCGGCTTTTACAGTGTGATGCTGACCTCCACCGTACTGGGCCTTATTACCATGGTGCTGTTCAAGCCTCGCAGCTGGTGCGTATACTGCCCCATGGGGACGATGACACAGCTGATCTGCCGGGCAAAAAACGGTCCATTGTGACATCGTCACGGAGGGATCGGAAAAATCGGGGTATACTGATCAAAACAAAACACAAAGGAGGAACAACGATGTCTGTTCTGCATATAACCAAGGAAAATTTTCGCCAGGAAGTGCTTGAGAGCCGGAAGCCCGTTTTGCTGGATTTCTGGGCCAACTGGTGCGGTCCCTGCCGGATGGTAGCGCCCCTTGTAGAGGAAATTGCCGGGGAGCGCCCCGATCTCAAGGTCGGAAAAGTCAATGTAGACGAACAGCAGGAGCTGGCGGGCGCCTTTCAGATCATGAGCATTCCCACGCTTGTGGTGGTAAAAGATGGCAGAGTGGTCAGCCAGACGGTGGGGGTCCGTCCCAAGCAGGAGATCCTCTCTATCCTGAAGACCGGGGAGGCACAGTGATATGGCTTTTTTCGATCTTTTCAGGTCATCCGGCATTGATGAAGGCCTGCGGCAGTTTGAAAACACCTCCGGCGCGGCGCTGTTAGACGTGCGCACCCCCCAGGAGTACGCCCAGGGACATCTGCCGGGAAGCCGGAACATCCCTCTGGACGAGATCGGGCAGGCCGCAGAGGCCGTCACGGACTTGAATACGCCCCTGTTTATCTATTGTCACAGCGGCGCCAGAAGCGCCCAGGCAACGGCGGCCCTGCGCCGGATGGGCTTTCAACATGTAACAAATATTGGCGGAATCAGCGCATACCGCGGAAAGGTGGAGTATTAGGATGAAAGTTGTCATTGTGGGCGGCGTGGCGGGAGGCGCCACCGCCGCGGCGAGAATCCGCCGTTTGGACGAAAATGCGGAAGTGGTGGTCTTTGAGCGGTCCGGCTACGTCTCCTATGCCAACTGCGGCCTCCCCTATTACATCGGCGGCGTCATCGAGGATCCGGCAGAATTGACCCTCCAGACACCGGAGAGTTTTTGGCGGCGCTTCCGCATCGACATGCGGGTGCGGCATGAAGTAACCGCGGTCCATCCCGAGCGCAAAACAGTCTCCGTCCGGAATTTGGGCACTGGGGAGGAATTTGAGGAATCCTATGACAAGCTGCTCCTCTCCCCCGGGGCAAAGCCCATGCAGCCTCCCCTTCCTGGTGTAGGCCTGGACCGTCTGTTCACTCTGCGCACAGTGGAGGATACCCTGGCCATCCGGAATTTTGTAGAACGGGAACATCCAAAATCCGTGGTTCTGGCAGGTGGCGGCTTCATCAGCCTTGAAACGGCGGAAAATCTCCGAGAACTGGGACTGGACGTCACCATCGTCCAGCGTCCCAAACAGCTGATGAACCCCTTTGATCCCGAGATGGCCGCCTTTATCCACGCCAAACTGCGGGAACATGGAATCAAGCTTTTGCTGGGCCGCTCCGTGGAGGGGTTTGAATCTGTACCCGGCGCCGTCCAGGTGCTGCTCAAGGACGAGGCCCCGCTCGCAGCAGACATGGTCGTTCTGGCCATCGGCGTCACCCCGGATACCCGCCTTGCAAAGGAGGCCGGATTGGCGCTGGGTGCCAAAAACAGCATTGTGGTCAACGACCGGATGGAGACCTCAGTTCCCGGGATCTACGCTGTGGGCGACGCGGTACAGGTGAAGCACTTTGTCACCGGAGAGAATGCGCTGGTCTCCCTGGCTGGTCCCGCCAACAAGCAGGGCCGCATTGCGGCGGACAACATCTGCGGCGGAGACAGCCGTTTCACCGGGACTCAGGGTTCCTCCGTCATCAAAGTGTTTGACATGACCGCCGCTGCCACCGGCATCAATGAACGGACCGCCAAAGCGGCGGGAATCAACTGCGATAAAGTCTACCTCTCTCCGGCCAGTCATGCCGGATACTATCCGGGCGGCAGGGTGATGACCGTAAAGGTACTCTTTGAAGCAGGGACTTACCGACTCCTTGGCGCTCAGATCGTGGGATATGAGGGCGTGGACAAACGCATTGACGTCCTGGCCACGGCGATCCGGGCAGGTCTGACTGCGCTGGAGCTGAAAGAGCTGGATCTGGCCTATGCGCCCCCCTACTCCTCCGCCAAGGACCCTGTCAACATGGCGGGCTTTATGATCGAAAATCTGGCTGAGGGAACCGTGAAACAGTTCCACTGGGATCAGGCGGATTTCCTGCCCCGGGACGGCAGCGTAACCCTGCTGGACGTCCGGACGCCCCAGGAGTATGGAAACGGCCATATGGAGGGCTTTTATCACATCCCTGTGGATGAGCTGCGGGAGCGGTTGAAGGAACTGGACCGGACGAAACCCATCTATGTGGTCTGCCAAAGCGGCCTGCGGAGCTATATCGCCTGCCGCATTTTGGCTCAAAGCGGTTTTGACTGCTATAACCTCTCAGGTGGATACCGGCTCTATGAGAGCGCAGTGCTGGACCGCGCCGCCGCAGAGCGGACGTTCCCCTGCGGTATGGATCGGACATAACCAAACACGCCCGCCGCAATATGCGGCGGGCGTGTTTCTTCATAAGGGTCCCGTCTTCACATTCTCCACAAAAGCGCTAAAGTCTATCTTTCTAAACGGACCACCGGCAGGTTTCAGGTCAAATAATAGTGGCACACTTGAATAAAATCCCCTTTAAAGCCCGTCTTCACACAGCAAAGCCAGTCTCTTCCGGTCCGTCAGCTCCACGCGCCCCCGGGACAACTTTACGAGTCCCTCGCTCTGGAAATAGCGGAGCATTCGGGTTACCACCTCTCTGGCAGATCCCAGATGATTGGCGATTTTCTCGTGAGTGATTATCAAAACAGGCGTCCCTTCCAAAGCGCTCTCCCGCAGCAAAAAATCCGCCAGGCGCCTGTCAAAGCTCCTCCACATAACCTGCTCTATCAGCCACATAACCTCAGAGAAACGGCTGCTCATCAGGTCATTGGTATAATTGGCCACGGCGGCGGATTCCTCCATCAGTGCACGGTACACATCCGGCGGGATCACCCAGATCTGCGTGTCCTTCTCCGCCTCAATCGAGATATCAAACTGGATGTTGCGCATGACACAGGAGGCGGAGAACAGGCAGATATCCTCCTCAATCAGGCGGTAAATTGTGATCTCCTGCCCTTCATCTGACAGAATATAGGCCCGCAGCTGCCCAGACTGTACCAGTAAAAGGCCGCTGCAGTCCAAACTGCCTCTGTGGATCACCGTGCCTTTGGGGATGTGCCTGCTCACTACCGCCTCAGAGAGCTTTTGCTGCTGTACAGGCGTCAGTTTATCCCACACGGGAAAGCAGCGGGTAAATTCCATAGGCCCCTCCTTTTTCAGGATATTACTATAGTATAAAATACCGGGCGGCATATGTCAAATTCGCCATTGGACATCAGATAAAAGCGAGACTATCTATGGATATGTATCCTCCGCTTATCCTTCAGCACGGTCTTAAATCCCCATTTCTATTTATTGCTAAAAATGGGAATCCTTGTTATAATTCTCATAGGGAAGCAGCGATGCAAACGCTGTCATCCGGCCGTGTGTTCCCTGCAGAACCACCAGGCCAAACCCGTGTTCTCCGCCCTCATCCGTCATGCCAATATTGAAACAGGAGCCGTTATACCCGGCGCGAATCCGCACCGGACTTTGACCAAATTTTCCGGCCTGTCCTCCATCCCTCCAAGAGCCGTGGCATAAGAGTGAACCGGTCAAGCAGGATCAGCCCCTGTTCAAAAAACGGCAGGCAGCGGACCCAATGTCATTAAATTAAGGTTTTCCTGCGCTCAAAAAAGCGCCCACCACCTTTT
>CAJUQM010000040.1 GCA_910588005.1 uncultured Oscillibacter sp. | reverse complement strand
GGACCATCCGCTTACCATTGACTCTAAGGAGCCGGCGGGAGACTATAAGTTGTTTTTGCGGGGCGAGACACGCTTTGCCGCCTTGGAGGCCCGCTTCCCGGAGGTGGCGCAGGGCCTGTTTGATCAGGCGGAGCGGGATGTCAAAGAGAAGTACACGGAGTTTTTAAGGCTGGAGGAGTGCATGAGACGCTGAGTTTCCGTATTCCACGGCTTTGAAATAGAAAATGAGATATAGGAGGAACGAACATGAAAAAGAAGAGGTTTCTTGGCGTGATCCTGGCGGTGGCAATGATCCTGTCCTTAGCAGGCTGCGGCGGCGATAAGCCCTCCGCGTCCACCACAACGCCTCCCGCTGGCGGAAGCGGCGCGCAGGCCGGCGGCACCGATTATCCCACGCGTTCCATCACTTTGGTAGTTCCCTTTGACGCGGGCGGTGCGACGGATTTGATTGCCCGTGCCATGCAGCCCAAGATGGAGGAGTATCTGGGAACCACGATCGCTGTGCAGAACATGTCCGGCGGAAGCACGGCCATCGGTAATCAGTTTGTTTTGGATGCCGATCCGGACGGATATACACTGGTGTTCCAGGCCACGGAGATTGCCAACATCTGGACAATGAACCAGAGCGACATCACCTACCGTGATTTCTCCTATGTGGGAATCGCCGCGGCAGTTCCCGGCATCCTGGTGGTTCATCCGGATTCCAAGCTCAACACACTGGAGGATCTGGCGGCTGCGCTTAAGAGTGAGCAGCTGACGGTGGGCGTCTGCGGCGGCGGCTGCGCCTGGACGCTGACCATGGGTCTCTTTGTGGACAGCGTGGAGGGAACCTCCCCGGAGTATATTGCGGAGGGCAGCGGCAAAAACGCGGGCATCGCCGCCATGAAGGGCGAGGTTGACGTGGGTTCCTGCGGCGTTCCCGAGGTAATCGAGCTGCTGCAGGGCGGAGAGCTGAAGGCGCTGGGCTGCTTTACTGCCGAAGACATTGAAATTGAAGGTTACGGCATGATCCCCTCTATTGCAAATGTCTGTCCCGAGTTAAAGGAATTCCTGCCCTATGGCGGCTTTGTCGGCATGGCGGCGCCCAATGATGTTCCCCAGGAGATTGTGGACAAGCTCTGCGAGGCCTTTGCCTATGCCTGGGAGGAGGAGAATTTCCAGAGCTATTTGGAGAGCAGCCACTTCGTTCCCCTGGGGACCGTGGGCAAGGATGCGGAGGCCTATGTGGCGCAGCGCGAATCTCTGAATGCCTCTTTGCTGTGGGACTTGGGCATCGGCCAGCGCAATCCCGCCGAAAAGGGCATCGAACACTATTGATACCCGGCGTCCGAAGGGACGGAGGGGCCGGACTGCCAGCGGTTTTTTGATAGAGACGGACTCCCGCGCCGCGGAAAATCCCGCGGCGCGGGAGTGGCGGAAGAACCGGCTTGCAGTACGCTTTTAAGGAGACGCATTATGAGAAAATCCATTGTCATATTTGAAACGGTCATAGCGGGGGCATCTATCCTTCTGTGGGGGATTATGCTGGCGCTGTCCCTGGGAATTCCATACCCGAATAATATGAAGTTTATCACCGGCGGCGGTTCGTTCCCTCTCCTGCTCTGTGTAATTCTGATAATCCTCAACCTGGTTTGGATTATCAATAATATACAGATTCTCCGGGAGGGGACGGACGCAGAGGGACCGCCCCTGCTGACATATCTGTTTGGGACAAAGCAGCAGTTCCGGCGGCTGCTGATAATTGTTTTGCTGGTTTTGCTGTATGTATTTGCGATGATTCCCCTGGGCGGTATGGTTCATCCGGTCTATGGATTTCCGGCGGCCACATCGGTGTATTTAATTGTGTCCATCAAGCTGTTCGGCGATTTGAGCTGGCCAAAGACCATACTGGTCAGCGTGGTTACCACGGGGCTGGTATTCTTTGCCATGAACAATATGCTGATGCTCCCCATGCCGCGGTAAGGAGGTCCTCATGAGTGCAGATATTATCAATTTGTCATCCCTTTTCAATGTTGATACCATTTTATTTATATTGATCGGCACATTTGCGGGCATCGTGATCGGCGCCCTTCCGGGACTCACGGCCACCATGGCGGTATCCCTGATGGTATCTCTGACCTACGGAATGGAAGCGCGGAATGCGCTGGCGATCCTGATTGCGCTGTACCTGGGCGGAATCTACGGCGGTTCCCGCTCCGCGATTCTTCTAAACGTCCCGGGGACCCCCTCCTCCGCGGCCACAGCGCTGGAGGGCTTTCCCCTGACACAGCGGGGCGAGGGTTCAAAAACGGGTATTGTGGCCACCACGTTTTCCGCCTTCGGCGCGCTGGTGGGACTGGTCTTTCTGGCCTGCGCCACAAATGCTATTGCCCGCTTCGCTCTGAAATTCGGCAGCTGGGAATACTTCTGGCTGGCCATGTTTGGGATCCTGATCTCCGGAAATATCGCGGGCGCAAAGCCTTACAAAGGGTTTATCGCCGGCTTGATGGGGCTGTTTTTCTCCACCGTGGGGATGGACCCGCTCCACGGCGCTCTGCGATTCACCTTCCATTCCACAAATCTTCTGGCGGGGATCAATCTGGTGCCGGCGATGATCGGACTCTTTGGCCTTGCGGAGGTCTTTTGTTCAATTGCCGACCCGGACTCCCATCTGATCCAAGGCGCAGAGAAAAAGGAGAGCTTCCATGACCTGATCAGAGAGGTGAAGGAGAGTTTTGTGATGCTCAAGCAGAACTTCCGACTGTTTCTCACCTCCAGTGTGATCGGAACGCTGATCGGCGCTCTGCCCGGCGTGGGTCCGGATATTGCCTCCTGGGTGTCCTATGACTCTGCCAAGCGGTCCAGCAAGAAGAAGGAGCTGTTTGGACATGGGAGCTACGAAGGTGTGATCGCCTCCGAAACGGCCAACAACGCGGCCACCAGCGGCGTGTTCATCCCCCTGCTCACGCTGGGAATCCCCGGTTGTTCTGTCTCGGCCATCATTCTGGGAGCGATTCAGCTTCACGGCTACCGGCCGGGTCCCACCTTCTTTTTTGAAAGTCCTGACTTTGTCTATTTCGTCTGTGGCGCTCTGCTGATTGTAAATGTGGTGATGTGGTTCGAGGGCATTGCCCTGACTCCCATTATTGCCAAGGTCCTGAAGGCGAATACGGGCGTTATCATGTCCATCGTGGTGGTATTCACGGTGGTGGGGTCCTACGCGATCAATGTTCGTGCCTTTGATATCAAGGTGATGGTGGCGTTTGGATTCCTGGGCTATTTCCTGCGCAAATTGAACATTCCCTCCGCTCCGATGGCCCTGGGTATTATCCTGGGTTCCATGGCGGATACCAATTTCCGCCGCGGTGTTCTCTCGGGCAAGTACAGCTTCCTGCCCTTCTTTACCCGCCCGATCTCTGCCATTCTGGTGATCTGCCTTGTGCTGGTTCTGGTGTGGCCGCTGATCCGGAAGATGCGTGAAAAGGGGAAGGGCTGACCGGCCCGCCGTGGGATTCTTAATGAAAGGCAGCAAGATATGGGATCAATTTTTTTCCCTCCTGTTGAGATAAAGACAGAGGGCATGGAGCAGGTGCACCTTCCCCGCATGGTGCAGGTGCGGCAGTTCTTTGACGCCTCCTTTATACAGGAGCCGCAGAGGGTACTGGAGGAGGAGCTGGAGCGCAAAGGGAGGCTTTGCGGAGATCTGACGGGAAAACGGGTGGCGGTTACCGTGGGCAGCCGGGGAATTCCGCACCTTGCGCAGCTTGTCCGGACTACTGTGGATTGGTTAAAGGCCCAAGGGGCACAGCCCTTTATCGTTCCGGCAATGGGCAGCCACGGCGGCGCCTCGGCGGAGGGACAGCTGGAGATTGTCAACAGCTACGGGGTTACGGAGGAGGCCGTGGGCGTTCCGGTTTTGCCCACTATGGAAGTGGTGCAATTGGGAACCCTGGATGACGGTACGCCGGTGTACTGCGACCGCTTTGCAGCTCAGGCCGACGGGCTGGTGCTGCTCAATAAGGTCAAACCCCACACGGATTTTAAAGGTCCCTATGAGAGCGGTCTGGCCAAAATGATGGCGATCGGCCTTGGAAACCACAAAGGAGCGTCTATGTTCCACATGATGGGAATGGACACCTTCCCGGAGCGGATTCCAAAGGTGGCGGAGGTGTATCTGAGAACCCTTCCGGTTCTCTTCGGCATTGCGGCGGTACAAAACGCCTATGACGATCTCTGCTTACTGGAGGTCGTTCCCGCGGACCGGCTGATGGAACGGGAACCCGTATTGCTGAATATCGCCAAGGACCGGATGGGGAAGTTTAAATTTGACGATATCGACGTACTGGTGGTCGATGAGATTGGAAAAAATATCAGCGGTGCCGGTTTGGACCCCAATATTGTGGGGAGGAATTTCTCCCGCAATCTCTCCGGTGTTCTTCGGCTGAAAAAGCTGTTTGTCCGCGGACTGACGGAGGAGACCCATCACGTCGGAATAGGGATCTCCCTGGCAGATATTACGACCAGAAGGTGCCTAAACTCCATCGACTTTTCGGCCGTGTGGGCCAATGCGGTCACAGCCACTGTAATTCAGGCAGGCGCGATACCGATGTACGCGGAAAACGACCGGGATGCGCTGAGATTGGCTATCCGGACCTGCAACGGAATCGACTTTGACCATGCCAGGGTGGTACGGATTAAAAACACCCTTGAGGTGTCCGAATTTTCCGTGTCGGAGTCTTTGGCGGAGGAGCTGAGAAGCCGGGATGACATCCAGATCTTAAGCGGTCCCCGGGAGATGCGGTTTGACAGCGATGGATTTCTTTTGGACGGGGATTGAGAAGCCGGACAGCGGCGAAGGAAAGGAATGAGAAATATGCCTGATGTTGGGGTGGAAAAGGACCGGAATATGCCGGTCTGCGGCGGAAACGCCGGAGAGCCGGATAAAGCGGTGCAGACCGTTGATTGGACTGGAGCCGTGGAGCGGTTGGTCCGCTATCTCCGGGTTAAGCAGACACCTGTAGGTGTGAAGTATTTTGAGACAAAAGAGGAGATCTGTAAGATTCCAAAGGTACGTATTCCCACACGCCATATCGCGCCCTGCACCACAATCTCACAGGCGGTCCAGTTCAATTGGACGGCGGCGTGTTTAGCGGAGACAGTCCATATCAATTACTGCCGGGGCATTCATGGGATGTTCGAAAGAGATGAGAAGTGGCGCTCAGGGAAGATCTTTAATAAGGTGTATTACGAGAATATGTGCGATTCCAAGGCCCACCATGAGGCGCTGAGCTGCCTGCCGCCAAAGTATGCCGGTTTTGTGGCCAGTCCGCTGGTCAGCGGGCGGCTTCATGATGTGGATGCCTGCATAGTCTACGCGGATTCCGCCCAGGCATTTATGCTGCTGGCCGGGTGGCAGTATTTTGGCTATGAGAAGCTGGAGTTTACCTTTGTGGGTGAATCCACCTGTTCAGACTCCTGGGTCAGCACTATTTTAACGGGAAAACCAAAGGTCTCCATTCCCAGTTTTGCGGACAGGAAGTTCGGAGGGATGAAAGATGACGAGCTGGTGATCTCCATGAAGGAAAAGGATTTGCTGCGCGCCATTGACGGCGTCGAAGCTCTCTTTAAAAGCGGGCTGCGGTATCCCATCGCGCCGTATTCTCTGACGACGGATATGATCGACGGATTGCCCAAGAGCTATCTGGAGTTTTAGAACACCGGCGTTTGGCTGGCTGCGGCAGGTACGGCTTTGCCGTGAAGCTGCTCCCGGCAGGGAGCCGGTGCGTGCTGGTAGCCGGCATGAGAAGTCCCGGAAATCCAAATTTGGATTTCCGGGGCTTTCCGCATTTAATGACGGGGCTGCCGTGCTGGCAATTTCTCTAAAATTTTTGCCGTCATGCCATGCGATTTTGTAGGAATGACCGATGTGTGTCCTTGGCTGAGAATCTGCTTGACAATTGAGAGACTGGTCTGTAAAATAAATTCAATTATTTTAGTTAAAATAATTTAATTAAAATAATAGAATTTTTAGAATGCAAGGAGCAGACATATGGAATTCGAGAAAGTACGCGACGTAATTGTGGAGACCCTGGGCTGCGACGCGGAACAGGTGACGGAGCAGGCCACCTTGGAACAGCTGGGAGCGGATTCCCTGGCCTCTGTGGAGCTGGTGATGGCCCTGGAGGAGTCTACGGGAATTTCTATCGACGATGCGGACGCGGCCAATCTCAAGACCGTGGGGGACATTCTGAATTATCTGAAGACCCACTGCTGACCTCATCCGGCGGGGGAGAGAATTCTTTCCCGCCGGGTCAAATCCTGAACCGAGAGGAACGATTATGACCAACCAGGAAATTTTTGATCTGATTGCCTGCTTTGACCGCAGTAGCGCCCAGACGATGCGGCTGTCCATGCAGGATTTTACTATAGAACTGACTCGGGGCGGAGCGCAGGCCGCTCCGGCGCCCGGTGGGGACGCGGCCCCCTGCATGCCGCCGGTCCAGAGAGGGGGAGATGTTATTTCTGCTCCGCTGGTGGGGACATTTTATGCGTCCTCTGCGCCGGACCACCCGCCCTTCGTGGCAGTGGGCGACCGGGTGGCGAAGGGACAGACTGTGTGTCTCATTGAGGCCATGAAGATGATGAGCGAGATATCCGCTCCGTGCGACTGCGTGATTGAAGAGGTGGTGAAGGCCAACGGAGAGCTGGCGGCCTTCGGCGAGCCACTGTTCCGCTACCGGCCATGCTGAAACGTGTATTGATTGCCAACCGGGGCGAGATCGCCCTGCGGATTCTGCGGGCCTGCCGGGAGATGGGGATCGAAACTGTGGCCGTTTACTCCGAGGCGGATAGGGAGGCCCTCCATGTACAGCTGGCCACACAGGCGGTGTGTGTTGGTTCTGCCCGTGCGGCGGACAGCTATTTAAATCAAAAGGCCCTGCTGACCGTGGCCAAGGCCACAAATTGCGACGGCGTTCACCCTGGTTACGGATTTTTCTCCGAGAGCGCAGCTTTCGCTGACGCCTGCGCTGAGGCGGGGCTGACTTTTATCGGTCCTTCTGGAGATGCCATTCGGAAGGCCGGTTCTAAGTCCGCCGCCCGCAGCATTATGCGTCAGGCGGGCGTCCCTGTGACGCCGGGGTCCGACGGACCGGTGAGTTCTGTGGAGGAGGCGCGCCTGGCCGCGGAGCAGGTGGGGTATCCTGTCTTGCTGAAAGCCAGCGCCGGAGGCGGAGGTCGGGGCATTCGCCGCTGCGATGGTCCGGAGGATTTGGCTGCCGCTTTTGCCGGAGCGCAGGCGGAGGCCCGGAACTGTTTTGACAGCGACGAGATGTATCTGGAGAAGCTGGTGCTGGGTCCCCGGCATATCGAGTTCCAGATCTTGGCGGACCGCCGGGGAAATGTGATCCACCTGGGGGACAGGGACTGTTCTGTTCAGCGCCGCAACCAGAAATTGATCGAGGAGGCCCCCGCCCGGTGCCTGACGCATTCGCTGCGGTCGGAGATGGGCCAGGCCGCCGTGCGGGCGGCCCGGGCTGTCGGGTACGAGGGAGCGGGCACAGTGGAGTTCCTGCTGGATGGCGAGGGGAAGCACTTCTATTTCATGGAGATGAACACCCGCATTCAGGTGGAGCACGGCGTTACGGAATTGGTCACCGGCGTGGACTTGGTGCGCCAGCAGCTGCGGATTGCCTCCGGGCTGCCGCTGGCCATCTCACAGGAGGATGTCCGGATGGAGGGTCATGCCATAGAGTGCCGTGTCAATGCGGAGGACCCCTCTCGGGACTTTCAGCCTTGCCCCGGGAAGGTGGAGTTTTTGCATTTTCCCGGCGGGCCGGGGGTGCGGGTGGATTCCTGCCTATACAGCGGCTGCGGCCTGCCGCCCTATTACGACTCCCTGGCGGCGAAGCTTCTGGTTCATGCGCCCACCCGGCTGGAGGCCATCCGCAGGATGCGCCGGTGCCTGGAGGAATTCACCCTGGAGGGGTTTCCCACCAACGCGGAGCTGTCCTACGAGATCTTGTATCATCCTGTTTTTGTCCGGGGCGGCTGTACCACCGCGTTTTTGGATAGACACCTCAAAGAGCTTCTGGAATTTAACCGGAGGCTTGAAGAAAAGGAGGCAGAGGCATGAACGGCGTTTTTGCCAGGCGGCGGAGCCGGCTGCTGGCGATGAAGGCTCTGCGGGATCATTACGCCTCCGGCGAGAAAACCTTTACCTGTCCCTGCTGCGGCGGGGACAGCGAGCGCAAGCAGGTCGCCGAGGAATTATATGTTTGTCCAAAATGCGGATATCACCTTCCTCTGGGAGCGTATTACCGCCTGAGCACGATTTTGGACCCGGGTTCTTTCCGGGAGCTGAACGGGAGGATCTCCGCGGCGGACCCGTTGGGATTTCCGGGTTACCGGGAGAAGTTGGATGCGGCCCAGAGAAAGACCGGGCTGGCGGAGGCCGTGGTCACTGCCGCCGGCGCCATCGATGGACAAAAATGCGTGGTAGGCGTTATGGACGGCCGTTTTCTCATGGGCAGCATGAGCGCCGCTGTTGGAGAGAAAATCACGCTGGCTATTGAGTGCGCCGCAAAAAATAAGCTGCCGTTGATCCTGTTCTCCGCCAGCGGCGGAGCCAGAATGCAGGAGGGAATCTGCTCTTTGATGCAGATGGCCAAGACCAGCGCCGCCCTGTCCCGGCTTTCTAAGAGGGGGCAGCCCTTCATCTCCGTGCTGACGGATCCTACCACCGGCGGCGTCACCGCCAGTTTTGCCTCTCTGGGAGACATTATCCTGGCGGAGCCGGGGGCACGGATTGGTTTTGCCGGTCCCCGGGTTATTCAGCAGACCATTGGCGAGACGCTGCCGGAGGGCTTCCAGCGGGCGGAGTATCAGGATGAACACGGCTTTGTGGATGCGGTGGTGCCAAGGGAACGGCTGCGGGAAACACTGTCCCGGCTGCTGCGGCTCCATGGGAAAGGAGAGCGCTTATGAGTGAGTTGACGCCCGCCCAGCGGGTGGCCGTGGCGCGCCATCCCCAACGGCCTAATGTTACAAATTATATAGAGGCCCTTTTCACCGATTTCTTTGAGCAGCACGGAGACCGCCTCAGCGGAGAGGATGGGGCCGTCTTAGGAGGCATAGCGCTGTATCACGGGCGGCCGGTGACGGTGATCGGTACCCGTAAGGGCCGGACGGTGGAGGAAAATCTCCGCTGTAACTTTGGAATGCCCAGTCCCGCCGGATACCGTAAGGCGCTGCGTCTGATGAAACAGGCGGAGAAATTCCGCCGCCCTGTGATTACTTTTATTGACACCTCCGGGGCCTATCCGGGCTTGGAGGCTGAGGCCCAGGGGCAGGGGGAGGCCATTGCCCGGAACCTCTATGAGATGAGCAGCCTGACGGTGCCCGTCGTTGCTGTGATCACCGGCGAGGGCAACAGCGGGGGAGCATTGGCGCTGGGCGTTGCCAACCGGGTGCTGATGTTGGAAAACGCGGTGTATGCGATCCTCTCCCCGGAGGGATTTGCGTCGATCCTGTGGAAGGACGCCCAGCGGCATGAGGAGGCCTGCGGCATCATGAAGCTGACGGCGCCGGATCTCCTGCGCTTAGGGGTGATCGACAGTGTCATTCCAGAGCCGGAGGGAGGCGCCCATGTGGCTCCCAGGGCCGCCATGGGGGCGGTAGACCGGGCTGTGAGACGCCACTTGGCGGAGCTGCTCCGGGAAAATGGGACTGCCCTGGCGGAAGGGCGGTATCAAAAATTTAGAAGGATGGGCGCAGGCATCCAAAAGGAGGACCCATGAACGGAATCAAAATCAGGGGCATGGGCCGCTGCGTGCCGGATCATGTGGTGACCAACGCCGATCTGGCGAAGCGGGTGGAGACCAGCGATGAGTGGATCACTAGCCGCACGGGTATTCAGCATCGCCATCACTGCACTTTGGAAACACATGGCACTCTGTGCGCTGGGGCGGCCCGTGCGGCGTTGGAACGCTCCGGTGTCTCACCGGATGAAATCGGAGCCTGCATTGTGGCCACGGTGACGGCGGACACTCTGGTGCCTTCCGCGGCCTGCCTTCTCCAGCGGGAGCTGGGATTGCCCCATGATATCCCGTGCTTCGACCTCAGCGCGGCCTGCACCGGCTTCCTCTTTGCCCTCCACACTGTGGAGTGCCTGCTGAATGCATCGCCCCGGAAATTCGGTCTGGTGGTAGGTGTGGAGACGCTCAGCCGCGTCACCAACTGGGATGACCGGGGCACCTGCATTCTCTTTGGGGACGGAGCCGGGGCGGCGGTGGTGGAGTGCCGGGAGGGCTGGCCCTCCATCGGTGCGGAACTGGGCTGCCATGGGGATAGCCGGCTGCTGCGCCTGCCCGGTGTGGAGAGCGGAGAGCGGAGCTTGATCTCTATGGAGGGGACCCGGGTTTTTAAGTTTGCCGTGGAGGCGGTGCCCTGGTGTATTGACCGGGTACTGGAGAAGGCGGGGTGCGCGGTGGAGGATGTGGACTTTTTTGTTTTCCACCAGGCCAATGCCCGGATCATCGATTTAGCGGCCCGGAAGTATCATATTCCGTCGGAGAAGTATTACAAGAATATCGGGGAATACGGCAATACTTCCGCCGCCAGCATTCCGCTGGCGCTCAGTGAACTGGAGGATCTGGGACGCGTCGGTCCCGGCTCCCGGACGCTGGTGGTGGGATTTGGCGGAGGATTGACCTGGGGCGGCGCAATAGTGGGGTTTGCGGATTAGCATTGGCGGCAAACGAGAGGGAGGGGAGGATTCCCGTCCTGCGGGAACACCTTCGGCGGACTGCCGCGGATGCAGCCGCTTTTCAGGGCGTTGTATTCCTGATTTGGAGGAGTTTTTATGAAAAAACTGAATGAAATCCTGGGAACCGAGTTTCCGATTATCCAGGGCGGTATGGCCAATATTGCCACAGGCGAATTTGCCGCCGCCTGTTCCAACGCGGGTGCGCTGGGAGTTATTGGCACCGGCGGGATGCTGGACGCCGGGCTGCTGCGCCGGCAGATTCAGATCTGCAAGGACTTGACGGACCGGCCCTTCGGCGTAAACCTGATGCTGATGAATCCCTGTGCCGGTGAGATGGCAAAGGTCATTGTCGAAGAGGGCGTCCAAGTAGTCACTACCGGCGCGGGCAACCCCGGTAAGTACATCCCCGCATGGAAAGAGGCGGGAATCAAGGTGCTGCCTGTGGTGGCAGCGGTGGTATTGGCCAAGCGGCTGGAGCGCTATGGTGTAGACGCTGTGATTGCCGAGGGGACAGAGTCCGGCGGCCACGTGGGGGAGATGACCACCATGGCCCTGGTGCCCCAGATGATCGACGCAGTGGATGTGCCTGTGGTAGCCGCCGGCGGCATCGCCGGCGGGCGGCAGATGGCCGCAGCGCTGGCGTTAGGAGCCTGCGGCGTCCAGGTGGGCACCTGCCTGCTGGCAAGCAGGGAGTGCCCCATCCACGAAAACTACAAACAGGCGATTTTAAAGGCCAAGGACAGCGACACAGTGGTTACCGGGCGGTCTGTGGGCGGTCCGGTGCGGTGTCTGAAAAACAAGATGACCCGGGAGTATCTGGCTTTGGAAAAAGGGGGGGCCACTCTGGAGGAGCTGGAGCACGTCACATTGGGAGGCCTCCGCCGGGCGGTGTTTGACGGCGATATGGACACCGGCAGCGTCATGGCCGGCCAGGTGGCGGGTATGCTCCACGAGATCAGACCCCTCCGGCAGATCTTTGAGGAGCTGTATGTTCAGGGCCGCGCCGTGCTGGCGGGGACCGGCGGAGAATGGGGGACTGAGGCGTGAAGCTGGGCTTTTTATACGCCGGCCAGGGCAGCCAGCACCCCGGCATGGGAGCGGATCTGTACGAGGCCTACCCCGCTTTCCGGGCGGTGCTGGATGCATCGGCGAAGGCGGTGGACTTTGATCTGAAAGAGGTCTCTTTTCAAGATCCCTCGGGCATTTTGAATCAGACCCGGTATACGCAGCCCTGCATGGTGGCCTTTGCCGCCGGATTGACAGCGGTGCTGCGGGAGAGGGGCGTCGTCCCTGCGGCGGCGGCCGGCCTATCCTTAGGCGAGTACTCCGCTCTCCACGCCGCCGGTGTCTTCGACGCGGCGGCCGCGGTAAAACTGGCCGCCTTCCGGGGCAAGGCCATGGAAGAGGCTGCCGCGGGCCGTGATTGCGCTATGATGGCGGTTCTAAACTTGGACCGGGAAGCGCTCCAGACCGCCTGTGACGAGGCCGCCGGCCTTGGCACGGTGGTTATCGCCAACTATAACTGCCCCGGCCAGCTGGTGATCGGCGGTGACCGGGCGGCGGTGGAACAGGCTGCTGCTTTGGCGAGAGAGCGGGGCGCAAGGCGCTGCCTTCCCCTAAAAGTCAGCGGCCCCTTCCATACGCCCCTCATGGCCCCCGCCGGGGCGGCGCTGGAATCGCATTTCCGGACAATTTGCTTCCAGGAGCCTCAGATCCCGGTGGTTTTCAACTGTCTTGGAGATGTCCGGGAAGAGGGAATGCTCATTCAAACGCTGTTGGTGCGGCAGGTGCAGAGCAGTGTTTACATGGAGGACTCCATCCGAAAGATGACCGCCATGGACCTGGATGCCCTGGTGGAGATTGGCCCGGGAAAGGCTCTGAGCGGATTTGTACGAAAGACCGCGCCCGGTTTTCCAGTATGTACTGTGGAGACAGCAGAGGATGTGGAGGGCTTGGCGGATGCCTTGGAAGAGTTGACAGGGGGAGACGCGTAATGGATTTCACAGGAAAAACCGCCATAGTCACCGGTGGGAGCCGGGGAATCGGACGGGCTGTCTGCCTGGAGCTGGCGAAGGGCGGCGCTAACGTTGTGCTCTGCTATGCCGGAAATGCAGCGGCAGCAGAGGAGACGGGATCGGCGTGCACGGCGGCAGGGGGACGCGCTCTGGCGGTGCAGTGCGATATAACGGACAGCGCCCAGGTAAAGACCCTGACGGATACCGCCATGGGGGAGTTTGGCCGGATCGACATTCTGGTGAACAACGCCGGGATCACCCGGGACGGGCTGCTGCTGATGATGAAGGAGACCGATTTTGACGCTGTGGTGGACACCAATCTCAGAGGGGCGTTTTTGTGTATGAAGGCCGTGGCCAGGCAGATGGTGAAACAGCGCTGGGGCCGTATTGTGAATCTCAGCAGCGTGGTGGGCCTGCGGGGCAACGCCGGACAGGCGAATTATGCCGCCAGCAAGGCCGGCGTCATAGGCATGACAAAGTCCTTGGCCAAGGAATTGGCGGGCCGGGGAATTACCGTCAACGCCGTGGCTCCCGGATTTATCGACACCGACATGACTGCCGCTATGCCGGAGACGGCCAGGTCCGCCGTTCTGTCCGCCGTTCCTGCGGGGCGGTTGGGCGCTGCGGAGGAAGTCGCCAAGGCGGTGGCCTTTCTGGCCAGCGGCGATGCCGCCTACATCACCGGCCAGGTGCTGGCGGTGGACGGCGGGATGGCGATGTGAAGCGGACAGAGGCGAAGAGACAGGGGATAGAGAATTTGGATCTGGTGTTGCTGGACAGTCCTAGACCCTGTTTGAAAAATGACAAAATGTCCAAACAGCGATCTTATTCCACTGTGCTGCGTTAAAAATTTTTGAAATACAAAAAGTATTCCTGCAAATGTTTTCCACGCCCAGCGAAAAAATCGCTCGCCGCTGTGTATTTCGTCATTTATCAAGCAAGGACTAGACCTGCCTGACAAATTGGCGTTTTCCGGGTCATATCTCCGATCTCTTGCTGCTTATTTCTGATCTCAACTTTAGGAGGCTTATTATGGAACGACGCAGAGTTGTCATTACCGGCCTGGGCGCTGTGACGCCTTTGGGCCTCACAGCGCCGGAGAGCTGGCGGGCTGTGCGGGAGGGGGTGTGTGGGATCGGCCCTATCGCACAATTTGATCCCGCCGGTATGAAAGTGACGCTGGCCGCTGAGGTGAAGGGGTTTGTCCCGGAGAAATATCTTTCAAAGCCGGAGGCAAAGCGTATGGGGCGTTTTACCCAGTTTGCAGTGGCTTCCGCGCAGGAGGCGCTGGCGGACGCCGGATTTGACCTGGCGGCGGCCCGGCCGGACCGCTGCGGCGTTATCGTATCCAGCGGCATCGGGGGACTTGCCGTTACCGAGGCGGAACACGACCGTGGGCTGGCCCGGGGATGGGACAGGGTATCTCCTTTTTTCATCCCCTCTGGGATCTGCAACATGGCGGCGGGACAGATTGCTATCGCGTCGGGATTCCGGGGAATGTGCACATGTCCTGTGGCCGCCTGCACCGGCGGCACCAACGCCGTGGGAGATGCTTTCCGGCAGATTCGGGATGGTTACGCCGAGGCGGTGCTCTGCGGCGGCACGGAGTCCGCAGTCACGCCCTTGGCGGTGGGCGGTTTTACCTCTATGAAGGCGTTGTCTCAGGCGGCGGACCCCAGCCGGGCCTCCATTCCCTTTGACAGGGAGCGGAGCGGATTTGTTATGGGAGAGGGCGCATGTGTGCTGCTGTTGGAGGAATTGGAACACGCCAGGCGGCGGAGTGCGAAGATCTACGCCGAGGTTGTGGGCTATGGAGCTACCTGTGATGCCTACCACATGACCGCTCCCCGGCCCGACGGCAGCGGCGGTGCCAAAGCCATGGCTATGGCCCTGGCGGACGGCGGTGTTCCGGCAGAGGCGGTGGGCTATATCAACGCCCACGGCACGTCCACTCACTTGAACGACGCCATCGAGACGGCCGCCATTAAGGCGGTGTTTGGGGAGCACGCCCGGCGTCTGGCTGTGAGTTCCACCAAGTCCATGACCGGGCATATGCTGGGGGCGGCTGGAGCTGTGGAGGCCATGTTCACCGCACTGGCTCTGCAAGACGGCTTTCTTCCCGCTACAATCAACTACCATGTGCCGGATGAGGCATGTGATCTGGATGTGGTGCCCAATGTGGGCCGTACCGCCGCGCTGGAGTATGCCATAAGCAATTCTCTGGGATTTGGCGGCCACAACGGCAGCATTTTGCTGCGGCGGTGGGAGGGCTGAGATATGGGAATGAATTACGATTCCAATCAGATCGCTCAGATTTTGCCCCACCGCTATCCTTTCGCTCTGGTGGACCGGATCGTGGACGGCGTACCGGGGCAGTGGGCCAGGGGGATCAAGTGCGTTACGGCAAACGAACCTTTTTTTCAGGGACATTTCCCCCAAAAACATGTGATGCCCGGGGTCCTTCTCATCGAGGCTATGGCCCAAGTGGGAGGTGTGGCCATTCTGGCCCTGCCGGAGAACCGGGGAAAGCTGGCTTTCTTGGGCCGGGTGCGGGAGGCTCGTTTTAAGCGGCAGGTGGTTCCTGGGGATGTGGTGGAGATGGAGTGCATGCTGACAAAACAGCGGGGACTCATCGGCGTAGGAGTTTGTAAGGCCACGGTCAACGGAGAGGAGGCCGTCTCCGCGGAGCTGACCTTTGCCATTGGAGCGGAATGACAGTTGCCCTTTTCCCGAAAGTTTGCTATACTGTGGAGAGGTCGGAAAATTTGCGGGAAAGCGGGCGGGAGCAATGCTGCAGCATGCCTTTTTCAATGTTTATACAAAGTTTAAGGTGCACTTTTACCAGGAGATCTTCCAGAGGTTTCAGACCCGGGAGGCCAACCTGACCACAGTAGAGACCTTTTGTGTGGAGACGATTCAGGCTCTGGGCAGTCCCACTGTGAATGAATTTGCCAGCTTTATGCGGATTTCTCCCCCCAATGCCACCTATAAGGTCAACAGCCTGGTGAAAAAGGGATATATTCGCAAAGTACAGTCTGCTGAGGACCGGCGGGAGTACCACTTGGAGGTTACGCCAAAGTATTTTGACTATTACAATATCTCCACCAGTTATCTGGTGGAGGTGATGAGCCGGGTGACAAAACGCTTTACCGCAGAGGAGTGCGCCAGGCTGGAGGAGATGCTGAATATTGTCAGCCGGGAATTGATGCCGGAGGTCCGGATTCCGGACGTGGAGCTGCGCCTGTAGAAGAGAACAGATTACGGAACCACGGAAGAAGATTACCGGCGGCCTGCCTGCCGGACGTGTGGGAAACCTGCGTGAAACTGTTTTTTGGCGGGATACAAATCGATAGATTTATGGCATATGTCAATTATGTAATTGACATATGCCATAAATGCTGTATAATCGAAGAGCAAAAGCATTGGACCACCGTTTGACAAAAGAGAGGAAGACTCCCTATGCCAAGGCCCAAGAAGTACAGAAAGGTGTGCCATTTTCCGCATACGCTGGAATTTGTTCCCGCCGATGCCGCGGAGGAGCAGCCGCCAATTCTTCTGACTGTGGATGAGTTTGAGGTTGTCCGCCTGATTGACCGCGAGGGGCTTTCTCAGGAGCAATGCGGCGAATCCATGCAGATTGCCCGAACCACGGTTCAGCAGATCTATGCCGGCGCCCGGAGGAAGCTGGCGGATTTTCTGGTAGACGGATGTCCCCTGCGGATTGAGGGAGGGGACTACAGGCTGTGTCAGGGAGGGGAGCAAAACTGCGGCGGTTGTTTTAAACAGCCGTTTTTTAAACAGTATGCAGAATTGAAAGGAGCAGATATTGTGAGGATTGCGGTGACCTATGAAGACGGCCAGGTGTTTCAACATTTTGGCCATACACAGCAGTTTAAGATCTATGATATTGCGGATGGGAAGATGACAGCGTCCCGGGTTGTGGATACCGGCGGCAGCGGCCATGGCGCGTTGGCCGGCGTTTTGAATGCCCTGGGCGCCGACACGCTGATCTGCGGCGGTATTGGCGGAGGCGCGCAGGAGGCGCTGGCCGCGGCGGGGATCCGGCTGTACGGCGGTGTTTCCGGCGGTGCTGATGAGGCAGTGGAGGCCTTCCTTGCCGGAGACCTGGCGTACGATCCCGGCGTCCGGTGCGATCACCACGGCGAACATCACCACCATGACGGCGGCTGCGGCAGCCACGGCTGCGGCGGGGAGCATCACTGCGGCGGTCAGAACTGAATTTTTTCAATTTCCAACGCTCCACGGGGAGAGATGAGAGACCACGGGGCGGTGGAGACAAAAGGCAGAGGACGGGGGCTGGAAATCTTTCAATTTCCGGCCTCCGGTCTTTTTCATTAAAAGTGAAGGGGACGGGCCGCTGGATCTGCCCTGTTTCGTATCTGATCCCCGGAATCTTCTGGCGGTGTGGCTGGGGGAATGCCGATTTGCCTGAGACAGGAGACGTCCCGGCCGTGAACCCTGCTTACGACGGGGACATTTTTCGTACCCGGCAGAGGGAGAGGCGGGATTGGCTGCGGCCGTCCGCCGCAGGTGTCCTTTCGTTTCGCTCCCGTGGGGTGATGTACCATCCACCACCGCGCAGCGCAGCTCCGGCAGTACAACGCCGTCCAGGGAGTCCGGATCGCCGGAGCACCACAGGCGCTCCACCGCTGTGCCGGCCGCCTCCATGGCCCGGACCACCTCCCGCATGAAGGTGTTTTTTCCCACGCCGGGGCCGCCCTTTAGCACCATAAGGTCATATGTATCCTCGATGTCCACCATTTCGGGGAACAGATTACGGAATCCCTCGCCGCTGTTTGCCCCCACGAAAAAATCTGTGATCTGAGCCATAAGGTATCCTCCCTTTTCAATTTCACTCCCAGGATATGCGGAGGTGACTTGGCCTGACAGCGGTTTGAGCGGGAAACCGTGGAATCTGAAAGGTATGGCGCTGGGCAGAGGAAAATCCAGCGGCGGCATTAGGCTCTGTTTGCCGGATGTCATGGATTCTGCCGGGGCAGGGAGCGCTCTGGAGAGTCCCGGCGGGTTCTGAAAAAATTGACGCGTTTGAAAAGCAGAAAAATTTTCCCTGAGCGGGATACTTTTCGGCCAACAGCCGTTTACCTGGTGAAGCAGCGCCAAATCACGACAGAGGGGGAGTCCACATATGCTTGCGATTTATCTTGCTATGCTGGAGACCGAGGCGGACCAACGGCGGTTCACCCGACTTTATGAGGTGTACGAGAAGACGGTGTACGCAGTGGCACTGAGGGTGCTGGGAGACCCCACCCGGGCGGAGGACGCCGCCCAGCAGACCTGGTTCCAGCTGCTGCGCCGCTGGGAGCGGGTGTCCGCACTGCCCTGGGATGAGACCGAGGGGTATGTGGTCACCGCCGCCAAGAACTGCGCCCTGGACATCCTGCGGACGGAGCGGCGGACGGTGGCCTTTCCGGAGGACTGGGACCCACCGGCCCGGGAGGAGCGGGAGGAGGAGTACGGCTATCTTGTCTCCCTGATCCGCGCTCTGCCGGAGGGGTACCGGCGGATTCTGGAGCTGAAGCTGGTGGAGGAGCAGACGAATAAGGAGATTGCCCGGCGGTTGGGAATAAACGAGTCCACGGTGGCCAGCCGGGTGATGCGGGGCCGGAACATGCTCAAAGCGCAGCTGGAGAAGGAGGGATACACCTATGCGGCAGTTTGATGAGATGCTGCGCCGGGGTCTGATGGAGGCCAACCTGGCCCAGTACGAGACGGTGCTGGAGAAGCTGCCGGACTGGGAGATAGACTTTTCGCCGAAATACCGCCGGGAGCGGATGCGGCTTCTGGCGGACCCGTGGAACTGGGTGAGGCGGCGGGCGCGGCCCATGTGGAAACGGGCAGCCCGGACCGCGGCCTGCGTGGTACTGGCGTGCACGGTGGCCCTGGGGGCGCTGATGGCGGTGAGTCCCACGGTGCGGGCGGCGGTGACGAGATGGTTCCGGGAGACCTTTGAGGGCTACACCTATTACACCGGCCCCACTCCGGAGAAAATCCCGGAGGGGGAACAGACCCCTCTCTGGCGTCCCGCCTGGGTCCCGGAGGGCTGGGTCCTGGAGGACGCCGACCAGACCGGAGTGGACTATGAGAACAGCGTCGATCTGGCGGCCGGCTGGAGGTATGTAAAGGGCCGGGAAACCCTGCGTTTTCAATGCTATCTGCGCCCCTCCGGGGGAGTCGGCGCCGCGCATGGAGCCGCCGTAAACGCCTCCAGCACCCTGCACAAGACCACGGTCCAGGGATACGACGCGGACTTCTACGAGGGAAAACCCTTCCACGGATATGTGACCAATGACCTCATCTGGAAGAATGAGCAGGGCAGTCTCTTCTGGCTGTCCGGCGATCTGGATCAGGCCACCCTGGAGCGCATCGGCGAGAGCGTGACGGAGGCCCGGGGGGCGCTGCCGGACTACTATCTGGGATGGGTGCCGGAGGGTGCAAAGGAGCGGCCCGGCTTCCATGTTGTCTTCCCGGAATATATCCAGAAGGATTGGGACATTCCGGACCGGGGCGGCTTTACCTGGTCCTATGCCTCCCAGCCGCTGAGCGCCCCCAGAGACGCTGCGGAGGGTGTTGCGGAAACGGTGACGGTGCGTGGGATTCCGGCGGAATATCTGACGGAGATCCCCACCCAGTCGCTGACAATCTCGATCGGAAGCGGTGAGGACTCCACCACTACCGCCCTAAGCGGCCGGCCCACCAGCGCGCTGCTCTGGACGGACCCGGAGACCGGCATCACCTTCCGGATCACGGGTTATCTGGAGAAGGAGGAGTTTCTGAAAATCGCGGAGAATATCACGGAAAATAAGGGCTGAAAAATTTTTCGAAAATTTTTAAAATCATGGGATACTTTTTTCCTCCTCTCCGTTTACCTGTTAGAACGAGGCGGGGAACACCCCGCCGGAAAGAAAGGAAGAATCCTATGAAAAAGACCATGACATCCATTCTGGCAGGACTCACCACGGCGGCGCTGACCCTATCCCTGTGCACCACGGCCCTGGCGGCCCCCGCCGGGAAAAAGGCGGCGGACGAGACGGGAAAGACGGCATCCCAGGTCTCCAAGACCGTGCCGGGCCGCACCTGGCAGCGGGAGTATCTGGAGGGGTACCTCTACTACACCGGCCCCGCCCCCGCCAAGGTGCCGGAGGGGGAGCGGCCCCCCGCCTTCCGGCCCGCCTGGCTGCCGGAGGGCTACGCCCTCAGCAGCGCCTCTTCCGGCGGGGTCCCGCAGAAGGGGGAGCTGAAAGCCTCCTGGATCTATGAAAACGGAGAGGACCGGCTGAACTTCACCTGCTATCTCCGGCCCGCCGGGAGCATCGGTGCCGCGGCGGGGGCCGCCGTGAGCGGCAGCAGTGTCCTCCATAGGACCAAGGTCCAGGGCCATGACGCGGATTTTTACCAGGGCGTCCCCTCCCACGGGTATCTGACCAATGATCTTATCTGGGAGAACGAACAGGGCAGTCTCTTTTGGCTGTCCGGCAGCCTAGATCAGGGCGCTCTGGAGAAGATCGCGGAGAGCGTGATGGAGGTCACAAATTCCCTGCCGGAGTACGCGCTTACGATCCTGCCCGCCGGGGCCAGCCTCTTTTCCCGTAGCGTTCTGCCGGAGGTGGTGGAGGAGCGGTGGTCCGTGGAGGGGTCCGGCGGCTTCACCTGGACGTACAGCTCCCTGCCTTTGGGTTCCGGTGGGACCGGTACGGCGGAGACGGTGACGGTGAACGGTGCAGAGGCCCAGTTTTGGCAGGAGAAGGCCCAGGTGCTCACGGTCGTGACGAAGACGCAAGACGGCGAGACCTCCACAACTCTGGGAGGCTCCGTCAGCGGCACCCTCCTCTGGACGGACCCGGAGACGAAGATCAACTTCCGTCTCCAGGCTCCGCTGGATAAGGACGTGATGGTTTGCATGGCGGAGAGCGCCGCCCTGCGGTGATCCGGTTCATATGCTTTCGCATCAAAAGAAACGGAGAGATTTTTACCCTCTTTCAGAGGTATGACTGTGGCTCCGCCTGCCTCCGGCAGGGCGGGATGTCCCCTTGCCAACGTCTCCCGCCGCGGAAGAAAAGGATATGTCCGTAATCGGTCTGTCTTGCATTTGGGACTTATTGACACATCCGGTTCTTTCAAGTATAATTGGAAAATCGAATATTTATTGGGAGGGAGACAACAGCGTGAAGCAGTTTTTTGGTATGAGCCAGAGCGGAAATCTGGCAGAGGCGGTCCGTGGACTCCATGCTCCCCAGTTCATTATGCTGTTATCAAATGAAAAGCAGTTTGAGATGCATGTAGAAGCTTTAGAACAGCGCTATCCCGGCGTTCCCAGTATCGGATGCATAGGAATGAGCTACCAGACCGGAGTGGTGGAAAACGGCGTGGGCGTAATTGCCTTTTCCGATGGCGTCAGTGCCGCGGCGGATGTTCTTGAACAGGTTTCCTCCATGCCGGTGAAATATATCCACCGGCTGGAGCGGGATATGCAGGCGGTGGGCGGTTCCGGTGAAGATACGGTGTGTATCGACTTCTGCGCCGGAAACGACGCCTGTGTGCTGACGACAATCAACACCGTGCTTTGCCGACAGGGGATCTCGCTGGTGGGCGGAACCGGCGACCAGGGAAAGGTCTCCGCAAACGGGCGGATCTATCAGGATGCGGTGGCCTATGCCCTGATCCGAAACCGAAACGGCCGGGTGAAGACCTATAAGGAGAATATCTACCATCAATTGGGCAACTACCGTTTTATCGCCTCCAACACGGACCGGGCCAATTACATATTGGGTTCGCTGAATGGAAAACCGGCAAAACAGGTCTATCAGAGCATTCTTCATGTGACTGACGAGGAGATTTTGACCAGGACTTTCCAAAATCCCTTTGGCAAGATCAACGGAGACGATACTTGCATCATCTCGATCAAGGAGGTCAACGGCAACGCATTGGCGTGTTTTCGCCAGGTCAACGACTCTGACGTTTTGATTTTGCTGGAATTGGGAGATTATCAGGCCATCACGAAAAATACCATCCAGCAGATCTGCCATGATTTTCCCAAGCGCTCTGCGATCTTCTCGGTGAATTGTCTGTTCCGCTATAAGCTCTTTTCCGAGCGCGGTTATATGCAGGCATACCTGCGGGAGATGGCGGCGCTGGGCAGCCATGCCGGCTTTGTGGGCTATGGGGAGCATTACAACAACCGCTTTGTCAACCAGTCTATGACCTGCGTAGTGTTTGAGTAAAGGAGGCGCGCTATGTTATTTGCGGGAAAACGTCGGCAGATGCCGGACCGGCCTCATGAGGAGAAGGGACTTTATCCGGTGCTGCATGTGGCGGACAGTTTGAAATCCTATCAGAAGGAACTGGTGAGGAAAGAGGTTGCGTCTCTTTCAGAGCTGAGCATGGTGGGTGCCTCTTTTTCGGGCGTGCTGCAAGAGGCGGATCATTTTCAGGAAAAGCTTCAGAGCTTGGGAGAGTCTTTTTCTAATATTGACCAGACGGCGGAACAGTTTATTCAGGTGCGGGGTGAAATTGCGCAGACCGTGTCGGAGGCCCAGGGTCAGATGGACGATCTGGGGCAGACCTCTATGCGGGTGCAGCAGTCCTACGAGGAGATGACTGAGATTTTTTCCAAGCTGCAGTCTGCGGTTGAAGGAATCCAAAAGTGCATGGGAAAAATTGTTTCCATTGCGGACCAGACCAATATTCTCGCGATCAACGCCTCCATTGAGGCGGCCAGAGCCGGTGTAGAGGGCCGTGGCTTTGCGGTGGTGGCCGTACAGGTCAAGGAGCTGGCGGAAGAGATCAAGGAGCTGGCCGGAGAGGTGAACGCGGGCGTCGGCGAGGTGGAGAGCAGGGCCAGCCAACTCAGCGGCAGCATTACTATGTCTCAGCAGACCCTGGGACAGG
>CAJUQM010000039.1 GCA_910588005.1 uncultured Oscillibacter sp. | reverse complement strand
CGGTGGAGCCAATGCCCGCCAGCTCCTTGAACCACATTTTGGCGTGCTCTTTTTCGTTGTCGGCGGTTTTCAGGAACAGGGCGGCAATCTGCTCGAAGCCCTCTTTCTTGGCCTTGGACGCAAAATAGGTGTACTTGTTCCGGGCCTGGGACTCCCCGGCAAAAGCGGCCTGCAGGTTTTTCTCCGTCTGGGTTCCGGCGTATTTGGACATGGTGAAATCCTCCCTTTCAAATCTTCAAAATAGATGCAAAAAGTTACAAAAAAGCTCTAAAAACTGCGTTTTTAGAGCTTTTGGTACGCCCGACTGGATTCGAACCAGCGGCCTTCAGAGTCGGAGTCTGACGCGCTATCCAACTGCGCCACGGGCGCATACCTGACAATATAAGATTTTCAGTTTTCCGGCTATCCGGGGAAATAGTAGTCAAACAGTAGTCAGCTCACGGCGTTTTTTCCTCTGCCGATCCGCCAACGCCCCTGTTTGCAGGGCTTTGCGCCGTATCTCAGCCGAAGTTGTCAGAAACGTCGGAGTCTGACGCGCTATCCAACTGCGCCACGGGCGCATACCTAACGATATAAAATTTTCGGGTTTCCGGCTATCCGGAGAAATAGTAGTCAAACAGTAGTCGGCCCACAGCGTTTTTTACTCTGCCGATCCGCCAACGCCCCTGTTTGCAGGGCCTTGCGCCGTATCTCAGCCGGATTGGTCAGAAACGTCGGGGTCTGAAGCGCCATCCAACTGCGCCACGGGTACATACCAAGGGATTTATGTGATTGTATTTTGATGTTTGCGATGTTCTTCTCAACACGCCATGCAAGTATAGCAGAAAATTCATGGAATGTAAAGAGCTATTTTCGTTTTTTTCCAAAAAACAAAAATTATGCCAATGATATATACCGGAGGAGCCGCCGGCCGGCGGCTCCCCTGGCCTCTCATTCAATCACTCGCACCCGGATTACATTGGCCAGACATTTTACGTCTTGAATCACATCCTGCCCCACCCGGGTTCCCAAATCCACCAGGGTATAGGCGTAGTCTCCCTGGGATTTGTTGCTCATATTCTCTACATTTGCACCGTCTTTGCTCAAAAGGGCAGTGATATTGGCCAGCATAGCCGGTACGTTCCGGTGGATAATGCACATCCGCATCGTCCCGCTGCGCTCCAGGGAGACGCTGGGCAGATTGACTGAGTTTCGGATGTTGCCGTTTTCCAGATAGTCGATCAGCTCGTCCGCCGCCATGACGGCACAGTTTTGCTCACTCTCCGGTGTGGAGGCCCCCAGGTGGGGCATGGCGATGACGTGGGGGGCTTTCACCAGACGGTTGGTGGGAAAATCTGTAATATAGGCCGCGACCCAACCGGTGTCCAGAGCCGCCAGCATGGCGCCGTCATCCACAATTTCGCCCCGGGCCAGGTTGATGAAGCGGACGCCCCGCTTCATGGCGGCGATAGCGCCGGCATCAATCATGTGTTTCGTCTTGTCTGTAAAATGGACGTGGACTGTGATATAGTCCGCCCGCTTGTACAGCTCGTTCAGGTCCTTTACCACACGGATATGGCGGTCCAGCCGCAGGGCGGCATCCACGGACAGATAGGGGTCATAGCCGTAAACATCCATTCCCAAGGACAAGGCGATATTGGCCACCAGTGCGCCAATGGCGCCCAAGCCGATGACCCCCAGGGTCTTTTTGTATAACTCCGGACCGGCGTAGGCAGATTTGCCCTTTTCTACCACCGTGGAGACGTCCACACCGGATTCCACTTGGGCGCGGACCCAGCGGACTGCCCCCTCTACGTCCCGGGAACCCATGAGCATAGCGCAAAGCACCAGCTCTTTAACGGCGTTTGCGTTGGCGCCTGGGGTGGAGAATACGGCGACCCCTGCCTCGGAGCAGCGGTCAATGGGGATGTTGTTTACGCCCACCCCGGCCCGGGCGATGGCCAGCAGGCTCTCCGGCAGGGGGTAGTCCAGCAGCTTTGCGGAGCGGACCAAAATACCCTCCTCGTTGGTCTCGCTGTCGGAGACTGCATAGCGGTCTGGGTCAAAGCGGCTTAGGCCTGCGGGGGAGATCTTGTTAAACGTTTTGATGCGGTACATGGCAGTTGCCTCCTGGGCGGCCCCAGCGGGCCGCATTACTTGCCGGGGAACGTGCGGCGCTGGCACCGCTTCCCCGGCAGCAACCTTATTATAGCCGCCGGAGAGGAAAGGGGTCAATGTGCGGAGGGACAAAAAACAGGGGCCGGAGACAGAAATTGTTGGCGAAAAAGGTATGATCTTGAAAAAGCGGCATTTTGACGGATAAAAATCGCTGAAAACTTGAAAAAATGTGGATTTTTCCGTTGAAATGCAGAAAAAATAGGGATATAATTACAAAACGTATGCAAAAAAGAGGACCCTGAATCTGCACGGGTCAAAGCCGGCGGCCCTGCCGTGCAAAAGGAGACAGACAGTATGAAGAATGAAAAATTGAGAAACGTGGCCATTATTGCCCATGTCGACCACGGTAAGACGACCCTTGTGGACGAGATGCTCAAGCAGGGCGGCGTGTACCGGGAGAATCAGGAGGTGGTGGACCGGGTAATGGACTCCGGCGATTTGGAGCGGGAGCGGGGGATCACCATTCTGGCCAAGAATACCGCCATTCAATATAAAGACGTGAAAATCAACATCGTGGATACCCCGGGCCATGCGGACTTCGGCGGCGAGGTGGAGCGGATCTTAAAGATGGTCAACGGCGTTATTCTGCTGGTGGACGCCGCCGAGGGTCCGATGCCCCAGACCCGCTTTGTCCTCTCCAAGGCGTTGGAGCTGGGCCACCGGGTCATCGTGGTGGTCAACAAGATCGACCGTCCCGACCAGCGCATTCACGAGGTCATCGACGAGGTGCTGGAACTTCTCATGGATCTGGATGCCACGCCGGAGCAGCTGGACAGCCCCATGCTGTTTTGCTCCGGCCGCAATGGCACGGCGTCCTATTCCCCCGACGCCGTGGGTACGGATCTGGCGCCCCTGTTTGAGACAATTCTCGAATATATTCCGGCTCCGGAGGCCAATACGGATGAACCGTTCCAGATGCTGGTCAGCTCCATCGACTATAACGAGTTTGTGGGCCGCATCGCCATTGGCCGCATTGAGCGGGGCAGCCTGAGACAAAATCAGGAGATTGCCGTTTGCAATTATCATGACCCGGAGGCCGTACTCCGCAAGGCCAAGGCCACCGCCATCTATGAGTTCGAGGGATTGGCCCGGAAGGCCGTGGCCGACTCCTCCGCCGGCAATATCATCGCCATGAGCGGTATCGGCGATATTACGATCGGCGACACCATCTGCGCCCCCGATACCGTGGAGGCGCTGCCCTTTGTAAAGATCTCAGCGCCTACCTTGGAGATGACCTTCTCTGTCAACGACTCCCCCTTTGCCGGGAAAGAGGGCAAATTTGTCACTTCCCGCCAGATTCGGGAGCGGCTGTACCGGGAGACCCTGAAGGATGTATCCCTGCGGGTTACCGACACTGACCGGGAGACCGCCTTCAATGTGGCGGGCCGGGGTGAGATGTCTCTCTCCATTCTCATCGAGACCATGCGCCGGGAGGGCTACGAATTTCAGGTGTCTCCCGCCCGGGTTTTGTACCAGGAGATTGATGGGAAAAAATGTGAACCCATTGAGCGGCTGGTGGTGGACGTACCCGGCGACTGCGTGGGTTCTGTCATCGAGAAGCTGGGCCAGCGGAAGGCGGACATGGTGGAGATGACTCCCGTGGGCGAGCGGATGAAGATCGAATTTTTAATTCCCGCCAGGGGTCTCTTTGGATACCGCAGTGATTTTCTCACAGACACCAAGGGCGAGGGCATCATGGCCTCTGTATTTGATTCGTATGCCCCCTATAAGGGTGAGATCTCCCGCCGGGGCAACGGCTCCATTGTCTCCTTTGAGACCGGCGAGTCCATCACCTACGGTCTGTTCAACGCCCAGGAGCGGGGGACGCTGTTTATCGGCGCCGGAATCCCTGTGTACGGCGGCATGGTCATCGGCGTCAGCCCCCGCAGTGAGGATATGACGGTGAATGTGTGCAAGAAGAAGCAGCTGACCAATACCCGGGCCAGCGGGTCTGACGAGGCGCTGCGTCTGGTGCCCCCCAAGCAGATGAGCTTGGAACAGTGTTTGGAGTTTTTGGCGGATGACGAATTGTTAGAGGTGACCCCCAAGAGCCTGCGGATGCGCAAGAGCATTCTGGACCACGAGAAGCGGATGAAGGCGCTCCACAGTAAGAAGTGAGACGGCATCTGGGAAAAAAGCCACCCTGCCCCTCTAATGAGGGGCGGGGTGGCTTTTTCTTCTTATAAGGGCTGAACTGTTTCACAAGCAAGAGGAAAGATACTTATAAGGACTGGCCTCTATATTTAAAGACGGGTATAATACATGTATGCAAGGGGGGCGGTTTTTTGGGAATTCGCGAACTGTTTGGGAAAAATGTGAAGTATTACCGCAGTTGCCGGGGGTATAGCCAGGAGGATTTGGCAGGGAGATGTAATGATATCAAAGACAAAGATGCCTTATCGGGACGCGCCTTTATCAGCGGGATCGAATGCGGCAGGCGGAATATCACTCTGGATAAAATCGAAATCCTTGCAGAAGCTCTCGGCGTTGAGCCGCGGTGCCTGTTTGAGATGAAACACGACAGTGAACGGCTGTGATGAGGAGGTCTATAGAGTGGCGAACTTGGATTACGGTATGGCAGGTGAATTTTTACGGGATTGCTTTCAGGAGGTGTCCGGCCAGCTCCCGGAGCCGGCGCAGGAGCTGCTGCAGACACAGCATGCCGCCTTTGGAGCGGTTTTTCGCTCCAAGACGCAGTCGTACCGGGAGGTTTTGCTGGGCTGTGCGGTGGCCCGCTATCTGGACCCTGCGGTGAATATCAGACACCCGTATATCAAGCAGGGGGCGGACGCCTTCAACGGCCGCTCTCTGGATGAGGAGGCCATCAATCCCTTTTTAAGGACGAAACAGATCCCCTGTTCAAGAGGACCCTATCTGGCGACCTTTCGGAGAAACGTCCGGCTGGACGCCTCTGCCCGTGACGGCCTGCGGGACCAGGCGGGGTATGACGCGATGCTTGCGATTATGGAGGCCATTGAGACGCCGCGGGGGCATACCGTCAAGGATGTGGTGCTGTGCCTGCTCCACGAGTTTATCAAGCTGCGGGATCAGGCGGACATCCGTCTTGTCTCGGTGGAGAAACTCAGCATAGAGCAGACCCGGTATTTTTTGGATACATTTTTGCACAATCCGAGCGGCGGGATGATCCCGATGCTGGTGTCCCGGGCCCTCTTCGAGGCAGTCAATGAGTTTTACCGCTGCGGCTGGAGCATCGATTGCCAGGGGGTCAATTCGGCGGACGGCGCCACCGGGACGCCTGGGGATCTTACGATCAGACGGGGAGAGGAGATTGTCAAAGCCATTGAGGTGACGGAGCGCCCCATTGGCGTAACACGGGTAGAGACCACATTCCATACGAAAATAGCGACCAACGCGGTGCGGGATTACCTGTTCATTTACACGTCGGCCGTCCCTGACGAAGGGGTGTACGACGTTGCGAAAATATATTTCGCCCAGGGCTATGATGTCAACTTTATAAAACTGACGAATCTGGCGGCCGCGGTATTTGCCGCGGGAGACGCCTCCATGCGGAGGATGTTTATGGACCGGATGCTGGGTTTGCTGCGGCAGGGAGATGTCCCCGCGGCGGTTAAGACCGCGTGGAACGATGCGCTTCAGGCTGTGCTTAGGGCCTGAAAAAGGTCTCCGCACCGCCTTATCCGGCGGTGCGGAGACGCTCCATATTTTGGGCAGTTTCAATGACCGCCTCCGCAATCGCCTTTGCCAGGCTGCAGGGGACGGCGTTTCCGATTTGCCGGTAGACTGACGATTTTTCCCCGCAGAAGACGTAGCCGGGGGGAAAGGTCTGAACCGCCGCGGCCTCACGGATGGTCAGGCGGCGGAAATAGTCCGGTACTGTCTGCGAAGCGGCGTCCGCCTCTCCGCGCAGCAGCTTTTGGTGGTGAACCGCGATCCAGTTTTCAGCGGAGGGATCATGGAGCAGGCGGCCGTCCACAATGGGAGTCTTATTTCCGCCCATTGAGGCCGGGAGCGTGTTTGCCAGGCCGTCCAGATTGAGGGGGCGTCCCGCTCCGTTGAACAGCATACCTGCGTACGGAGATCTCCGGATCACCGGGTTCAGGGCCAGGGATATTTTAGCCGTGCAGGTGATTGGATTTTCCGGGGTTCCCGCCGTCCCGGCGCGGAGAAGGCACTCCCGCAGGGAGGGCGGTGGTTTCCGCCTGGATTGGATACAGGCGTCAAACAGGGCCTCCGCACCGTTTGCGCCGGGGAGTTTGACTCCGATAAAAAGGACGCGCTCCCGGTTTTGCGGAACACCGAAGTCCGCGGCGTTCAAAATGCGGGAGAAACAGTGGTATCCCAGATCACCAGACCGCTTGAATATTTTTTCCCGCATCTCTCTCCAGCGGGCGAGCATGCCGAGCGCCTTGACATTTTCCATCACAAATAGGCTGGGAGAGAGCATTTCCACCACGTCGAAAAATTCCCACACCATGGTGTTTCGCTCATCATTTGGGTCCATTTTTCCGGCGACGGAGAAGCCCTGACAGGGCGGGCCGCCAAAGACCAAATCGATGGGTTCATCCGCATAGCGCGTGAGAAGCCGCTTTGCGTCTCTGATATCGGCGTGCTCAATCTGGGCGGCGAGATGATTGGCCCGGTAGGTGTTTACGGCGTCCGTGTTGCATTCGTTTGCCCACAGAATATCCACGCCGGCCGCCTCGAATCCGGCGTCCATGCCACCGGCTCCGGAAAAAAGGGAAATGGCTCTCATGTTCTCACCTCGCCTGCCTATTATCACACAATAAAGTATATCATTTCCGCCGGGCCTTCGACAAGCATTATTTTTTCATCTTGGATAAAATCAATATTTTTATTGAATTCCAGAAAAAACGAGGGAACTTTTTTCCCCCGCGGTCCGTCTGAACATACAACTGAACAAGAAAGGATGAACCCATATGAAGCGTTTTGTAAAATTTTTGTCCTTAGCGCTGTGCGCTGCCGTGGTTCTGTCTCTGCCCGCCTTGGCGGCGGAGGAGGACGCCCCCCTGATCTCTCCCGCGCCGAAGGTTGAAAGCCTTGCCCCTGTTCGGGTCTGGGGAAAGGTCACCAAGATGGAGAGCGGCAGCCTGCTGCTGCAAACTGACGACGAGACCGCCCTCCACCGGGAAGTGGTCGTCCATCTGCCGGAGGGTGTGCCCTGCGTGGACGCCGTGACGGGGCAGCCCATGGATATGAGCAAGGTCAAGGACGGCGACACTCTGTACGCCTGGGTGCGGAACGCCATGACCATGAGCCTGCCGCCCCAGACCTCCGCCCTGATCGTGGTGGGCAATGTCCCGGCGGATTACAAGGTGCCGGAGTTCTATAAGATTACCGGTGCCGACAAGACGGTGATGCCCGCCATTTATCCCGCCCCGGAGCGGACCGAGGTGAATCTGCCGGTGGCTGGCGGAGAGACGCTGACCATTCCCGTCTCCGCCCAGTTCACACCCTGGCTTACCCGGCAGATTGTCACTGTGGACGACCTGGTGCCCGGCTCTCAGATCCTCGTTTGGAAAGACAAGGACGGCAAGGTGGAGAAGGTGCTTTTGCTGCCCTACGCCTACCGCGGGTATTACACCGTGAACGACAAGGGCGAGGTCACGGTGAACGGCGAGAAGCTGGAGGTAAACGCCAAGCTGTCCGGTCCGGGACTGCTGCCTCTGCGGGCGGTGGCGGAGGCCGTGAACTATGACGTGACCTGGGTCAGCGGCCAGGGCGCCACGGTGAAGGAGGGGGACAAGGAGATCTTCTCTGTTCTTCCTGGAGCCGGGACCGCCAAACGTCCCGGTGTTGAGGACGGGGACTGGGAGCTGTTTGCCCCCTGTGTCACAGAGGAGGGCATCACCTATCTGGCCGCCGGAGACCTTGGTTTACTGCTGAACCTGTACTTCTATAACGCATAACCGCCGTCCCTCCGGCGCATACTGGGGGGCGAGGTGAATGCGATGGATCAACGGGAACTTCCCCAGGGCCTGAGTCTTGCCCTGGCCCAGCGCCCGGAGGCTATGGAGCGGTTTGCCGCCCTGCCGGAATCGGAGCGGCAGGCCATTGTGGATGCGGCCCGGGCTGCGGCCTCCAAGAAGGAGATGCGGGCCTGTGTGGACCGGCTGATGCAATAAGAGACCGAGAGGAGACCCACCGCCGGAACATTCCGGCGGTGGGTCTTTCACCTTTTCAACTCCGCCGGCGTGTGCTATAATAGCGGCAGATACAAAATTCAGGAGGGTAGAGGTCCATGGAGCGCGCTATAATTCCAAAGGGGCGGTTTGCCCCCTCGCCCAGCGGGCGGATTCATCTGGGAAATATTCTCTGCTGCCTGCTGGCCTGGCTCAGCGCCCGGCAGAGCGGCGGCAGGATAGTGCTGCGGGTGGAGGATTTGGATACAGCCCGCTGTCCCCGGCGGTACGCCCTTCAAATGGAGGAGGATCTCCGTTGGCTGGGCCTTAACTGGGACGAGGGACCCGGCTCCGGGGGAGCTGACGGTCCCTATTACCAGAGTGAGCGGACGGCCCGCTATCAGGCCGCGCTGGACCATTTAGCGGATCGGGGATTGGTATACCCCTGTTTCTGCACCCGGGCGGAACTCCATGCCGCCAGCGCGCCCCACCGGGAGGACGGGCAGGTGGTCTATGCCGGGACCTGCCGCCGTTTGACGGCGGCAGAGGCGGCGGAGCGGGCCGGGACTCGCGCCCCGGCCCTGCGGCTGCGGGTGCCGGAGGAGGAGATCGCCTTTACCGACGGGCACATGGGCGTCTGCCGGGAAAATTTGGCCCGGGACTGCGGAGATTTTCTCTTGCGCCGGTCCGACGGGATGTTCGCCTATCAGCTGGCGGTGGTGGTGGATGACGCCGCCATGGGAGTTACGCAGGTGGTGCGGGGAGCGGACCTGCTCTCCTCCACGCCCCGGCAGCTGCTGCTGTACCGGCTGCTGGAGCTTCCGGCGCCGGAGTTTATCCACTTCCCCCTGCTGCTGGCCGCGGACGGGCGGCGGCTGAGCAAGCGGAATGCGGACGCGGGGCTGGACAGCCTGCAGGGCCGTCTCACGGCGGCGGAGATATTGGGGAAGCTGGCGTATCTGGCGGGCTTTAATTCCTCGGCGGAGCCGAAGACGGCGGAGATGCTGCTGGAAGACTTTTCCTGGGACAGCGTGCCCAGGGAGGATCTTCGGATTCCGGAGGGATTGTTTTGACGTTTTAAGCCCCTAAATTGATTCTGGGATCACCGGTTTCCACTGGGGCGGCGGCCCGGGATCTCCGGCGGTGAGGGACTGCTTTCTCTCTTTTAAGGCATGGCGTAAACCGGCGGCTGATTAGTTTTGCCCGCAAGGTGATAAACTGGGATATCATGGAAGACGACTACAAGTGAGGAGCGGACTATGGCGAATCTGATGGACTATCTGGACTGGCGGGGGGATTTGACACTGGCCCAGTCCCCTTTCAATGAGGTGGATAATCTGATTTTGGCGGAGCTGTCCTTTGTGGACTTTCAGGGCATTGTCCCCGGCCCCGGGGAGGGGGAGAGCGTGCCGCTGGCGGAGGCGGCGGAGTCGTTTCTGGCCCGCTTCCCGGAGGGGGAGAAGATCGACATGGGCGTGCTGGTGCCTGCCGCCATCCCGGAGATGCTGCGGAAGATGGCCGCGTCCCGCCGGTTTGGGGGAATGCGTCTGAACGGTTTCGTGGACCACCTGGACGTGGGAAGGGGGGAGCAGTTTGCGGCCCTGTCCGTGGAGACCGGGGACGGATTGGTGTATCTCTCCTTCCGGGGCACGGACGACACGCTGGCGGGCTGGAAGGAGGACTTCGAGCTGGCCTGTATGCCGGAGGTGCCCGCCCAGAAGAATGCGGTGCGCTATGTACGGGACGTGGCAAAGCAATATCCCCGCCGCCGCCTCCGTCTGGGAGGGCACTCCAAAGGGGGGAATCTTGCAGTATACGCCGCCGTGTTCTGCCCTGCTGCCGTCCAGCGGCGGATTGAGGACGTCTGGTCCAATGACGGTCCCGGCTTTCACGAGGACTTGCTGGACTTGCCGGAGCACCGGCGGGTGGCGGACCGCATCCGTTCTATCGTGCCCAAGTCCTCGGTGGTGGGGATGCTCTTGGAGCACGGGGAGGACTACGCCGTGGTGGACAGCGACCAGCTGGGCTTTTTGCAGCACGACGGCTTCTCCTGGCAGGTGATGGGGGACCGCTTCGTCACCCTCCGCCAGGTGACCCGTCAGGCCCGTCTCAGCGATCTGGCGCTGCGGGAGTGGGTCCACGCCATGCCGGTGGAGCGGCGGGAGAGGTTTGTCACCGCCCTCTTCGATGTGCTCTCCGCCTCCGGCGCGGTGACGCTGAAGGATTTGAAGGCGGACTCCTTCAAGGCGGCGGGGGCCATGGTGAAGGCCATGAAGGACCTGGACAAGGAGACCCGGGAGGGCCTTTTGAACTTCGTGGGACTGCTGTTTAAGAGCAACCTGCTGATGACCCTGGAGGGAATTCAGGAGGAGACGGAGAAGCGCCGGGCTGTCCGTAGGCGGGGCGCGAGGAAAAAAGAGGAAGGGGCGTAAGGCATAAAGAGACCCAGGATGGGCATAGCCCATCCTGGGTCAGACTGTCAAAAGGGGTGAAAAAATGAGTCCATCGGGAAGGAAGGGTGTGTGCGGGAAACCCAGGAGGGGTTTCCTGCACCATTGAAATCACAAATTTTAAGAACTTTAAAAAGTTCTTAAAATTTCAAGCAGCTTGCCGGAAAAGGCTTTTCCGGCAAGCTGGCCCGGGATGGGCTGTGCCCATCCCGGGTCTTTCATGGGTTCAGTTCAGCGCGAAGGATTGGATCTCTTCTTTGTACCGGCGTTCCAGCGACGCGGCCTGCGTGAGTTCCACGGGTACGGGCCAGACATAGTGCGTGGCCTTTTGACCGTCGGGCAGGCTGTCATATACAGACCCGTGGGGGTCTGCCCGAAGTTCCGAGCCGTCCGCCATGACCAGATACCAGAGACCCGGTGGAGGAAACAGCCGTGTGGTCTGCTCTGGGTCTGACCAGAAGATCGTAAAGCCGGTAGGAGTCACATGGATGTCCTGAAAGGCCATCGTCTCCCTGCCCGGCGGGTCCATGGCAAGGGACGCTCCGTAGCTGAGATTGCGGTTGAGGGGAACCACACCCGGGGCCTGGCCGCTGCCGGTGGTCAGAGAGGGCGGCGGATCAATGGCGGGCAGGGCGAACGTCAGCTTCCAGGGGCCTTCTGCCACGGAGACAGTTGAGCCGCAGGAGGTGATCCCCATTTCCAAATCGGACAGCTCCATGGTCACCGCTGTGGCCTCCAGAAAAGAACATTTTCCGTCGAAAGGCCGGTACTCTATGAGGAGCATGATGGAGCCGTCCGCCCGAACGCCGGCTTGCTCCATGCCGTAGCTGTAACCTGATTGGGGGGCCAATACTGCGGGATCAAAGGCCAGTTCCACATTTTCAAAGAGGCACCCCACCGGGGAGTCTGCGGAGAGGCTGTTCTCCGAGAGTTCCGCAGTTTCTCTGAGACTTGTCTCCAGCTCCTCCCGGGAGGGGAGGTCTCCGTCGATCTCCAGCAGAAACCAGATCACGTTCTCCCCCCGGGTCACGGAGTCCACCGTCACGGTGATCCCGCCGAATTCGGCGCTGATGCCCACGGCATCGCTGAGCTGGTCGATAAGGCCCAGCTGGTCCGTGCGGATGGGCCGCCCGGTTTCCTGGGTCCACTGCTGGCTGAACCACTGCCGGATGCCCGGCGCTGCCGCAGCCAGGGCCGTCCCCGCCAGTACCAGGACCACAATGGTCGCAATCAGCAGCATCCGGGGGACCTGGCGCTTTGCCGCCGCTCTTTCCTGTTTTGTCATATTCAAAACCTCCTGTCTCAGGGCCGCGGAGGCATGAATCTCGTCAAAGGTCTTCCGGTACAGATCGTTCATTCATCATCCCTCCGTCAGCTCAAGTTTCAGCTTCCCCCTGGCCCGGGCCAGGCGGGTCTGCACGGTGGAGGCGTTCAGGCGCAGTAGCTCCCCGATCTCCGCCACGGAGTACCCCTCGTAGTAATAGAGGTACAGGGGCACCCGGTATTTTCCCGGCAGGGCCATGACCTCCCGGTACACCGCCCGGCGCTCCCCGTCGGAAAAAACCGGCTCCGGCAGGTCCTCCAGGGGCACGGTGTGACGCCGCCAGGGGCTGCGGGCCATGTCCTTGCAGACGTTCAGCGTCACCCGGGCCAGCCACCGGCGCAGGTGCTCCTGGTCTGAAAAGTCCGTATCTGCCTGCCAGAGCTTCAGCATGGCCGTCTGGGCGGCGTCCTCCGCGTCGGCGGGATTCCGGAACCAGTTCAGGGCGATGCGGTACACCATGTCCAGGTACTGCTCCGCGGCAGCGGTAAAGGTACTCTCTGTCATCATCCGCCTCCTTTTTCGATGAAACGGTTTCGTTCCATTGAAAATCAGTTTGAAAAGCCTTTCACTTGTATAATGGCGCCGGGCGGCGGAATATCTCATGTCCCCGCAAAAAAATAAAAAGCCGCCGCGGTCCGGTCCCGCGGCGGTTTCAGTCGACAGGGGGCGGGGGACGGTCCGCCCCTTTGGGCGGCCCGGTCCCCGCAGCATCACGGCTTTAAATCTTCACCAGCTCGTACTGCCGGGAACCCAAGCCCAGTTTCTCGGCGTGTTCCAGACAGGACTGCCAGTTGGTGTCCGGGTGGGCGGCTTTGAAGTGGTCCTTGTCACAGACGCACTCCCCGTCGAAGAGGACGGAGTTCGGGGCGGCGGGCTGGGCCAGCACCGCGTCGGCGCAGGCCTGGTCCAATGCCACGGGGTCGAAGGAGGCGAACATGCCCACGTCCGGGGCAATGGGCACGTCGTTTTCACCGTGGCAGTCGCAGTTGGGGGAGATGTCGATCACCAGGGAAACATGGAAGCAGGGGCGGCCGTCTACCACAGCTTTGGTGTATTCGGCGATCTTTTTGTTCAAAATGGTGGGGGCCTCGTCATAGAGGCAGTCGATGGCGTCCTTGGGGCATACCGCCAGGCACCGCCCGCAGCCCACGCACTTGTCCGTGTCGATGGAGGCTTTGCCGTCTGGGCCAAACTGGGGCGCACCATGGGCGCAGATCTTGGCGCAGGCCTTGCAGCCGATGCACTTTTTCTCGTTGACAAAGGGCTTGCCGGAGTTGTGCTGTTCCATCTTGCCCGCCCGGGAGCCGCAGCCCATGCCGATGTTTTTCAGGGCGCCGCCCATACCGGCCTGTTCGTGTCCCTTGAAATGGGTGAGGCTGACAAATACGTCCGCGTCCATCACCGCCCGGCCGATCTTGGCCTCTTTCACGTATTCGCCGCCCTCCACGGGGACGGATACCTCGTCGGTACCCTTCAATCCGTCGGCAATGATGATGTGACAGCCGGTAGAGTAGGGGGTGAAGCCGTTGACATAGGCGGATTCAATGTGGTCCAGGGCATTTTTCCGTCCGCCGACGTAAAGGGTGTTGCAGTCCGTCAAAAAGGGCCGGCCCCCTTGGCTTTTCACCAGGTCCGCCACGGCTCTGGCCCAGTTGGGCCGGAGGTAGGCCAGGTTCCCCGGCTCGCCGAAGTGCATCTTGACGGCGACGTATTTACCCTCCATATCGATGTCCCCAAAGCCGGCGGTCATCATCAGCCGGGCCAATTTTTGGGGGAGATTCTCCCGCCAGCTGGGGCAGCGGAAGTCCGCGAAATAGACCTTGGATTTCTCTGCCATGTGTCGTTCTCCTTTTTCTGTTGGTTTTTTCGGAATATATGGACCTATTGTATCCCATGGAGCCGGGTCCATGTCAAGCCTTTTTTGCGCCTCCGTAGGAAATCCCGGCGATAGAGGAGAGGCCAGACGGAAAAAGGGACGGTCTCCCGCCCCTTGCTCTATTGATCCAGATCCACAGAGATATGGTCTGTGCCGTGTTCATCAAACTCGTTGAGGTAGATGTCGATCCGTTCCATCAGCTCGCCGTAGTTTTCCCGGGTTAAAGGTTCGCCGTCCATGTCCCGCAGAGCCAGCTCCTCTGCCAGGATCTCATAGAACACAATGTCCTCATACCGTTCGATAGCCTCGTGGATTCCGCCGTCGGCATAGGCCCGGGAGGGGATCAGATCCCCCTGGTACAACTCTACTAACTTCGGCATCCTGTGCCGCAGGCAGTGGGAAAACACCAGGCTCTCCACCTGGTCGTACTCCTGAATGCGGTCGTCCTCTCTGGTGGAGTTCATGACCCAGTTTCCTATGTACACCAGATCCAGCAGGTAGCGGTACTGCTGCTCCGTCAGCTCGATTTTCACGGACGAGCACCTCCCAAATCGTAATAGCCGGTATGATTATAACAAATCTCCTCTGGAAAAGCTATATAAAAAAGCGGGAAAAAAGACTAAAATCTGTCTTGCGGCTGTCTCCTTATCATAGTATAATATATAACCCTAGCGTGTTTCCGGTGCGTCCTGGAAAAAGGGGCCGGAGGATTTACGGTTGGTAAGGAGCTTGAGATATTTATGGATATGCGGCCGATCGGCGTATTTGACTCAGGGCTTGGAGGATTGACGGCGGTGCGCTCTCTGCGGGAGATCCTGCCAGAGGAGGAACTCATCTATTTTGGAGATACTGCCCGGGTGCCCTACGGCGGCCGGGCCAGAGAGACCCTTTTGAAATACGCGCGGCAGGATGTCCGTTTTTTGCGGACGTTTGACCTCAAAGCCGTTCTCATCGCCTGCGGAACGGTGTCCACCACGTCGCTGGACGTCCTTCAGGCAGAGAACGGACTGCCCATTGTAGGGGTGGTGGAACCCACCTGCCGGCGGGCGCTGTCGGTGACTGTGCGGAAGAAGGTAGGCGTCATCGCCACGCTGGCCTCGATTCGCTCCGGGGCCTACGAGGCGGCCCTGCGCCGGCTGGACCCGGCGGTAGAGGTCTATGGAAAGGCCTGCCCGCTGTTTGTACCCCTGGTGGAGAACGGACGGGTGAACCGGGGGGACGTGGTGATCGAGACGGTGGCCCGGGAGTATCTAGAGCCGCTGCTGGAGACCGGAATCGATACGTTGATTTTGGGCTGCACCCACTACCCGCTGCTGGCGGAGGTCATCGCCGGTGTCTGCGGTCCCGGGGTGGCGCTGGTGTCTGCCGGGGAGGAGTCCGCCTTTGAGCTGAAGCGGCTGCTGAAAGCGCAGGGACTTCGGGCACCGGAGGACCGCAGGGGGGAGGCGTCCTTTTACGTCAGCGACACGCCGGAGAATTTTGAGGACATTGCGTCGCTGTTTCTGCGGGAGAACCTGCACCATGCGGCCCGGAGGATCAACATTGATGAGTATTGAGGAGAACAGGCTGCCGGTGTTGCTGTCGATCCGGGGCGAACAGTATTTTGACGGGATGGAGCCGGATATCACGGAGCTGATGACCGAGGGAACGATGGAGCTGATGCCGGAGGGGGTAGCCTTCTCCTATGAGGAGAGCGCCCTCACGGGCATGGAGGGAACGACCACCACCTTTGAGACACGGGGGCGCCAGGTCATCTTAACCCGCAGCGGCGCGGTGAACTCGCAGATGATTTTTGAGGAGGGGCGGCAGCATACGTCACTGTATGAGACCCCCTTTGGGGAGCTGTCGGTGGATATCCAGACCAGCCGTCTGCGCAGCACGGTCACTGCCCGGGGAGGACTGATGGAGATCAGATATTCCATTGCCGTGGAGCACACTGTTACCGGAAGGAACTGCTTTAAAATCCGTGTCCGGCTGCGGTAGAATCTCGTTTTGGCGCGCCAAATGATGTTGGCGGTCCTACCATTGGGGAGGCTGGCTGCTTCCAACTCCCAACTGCTGAATTTTAATTTGGAATTTTCAATGAAACGAAAGAGGCATTGACTATGATTAACATGATTCAAAATGCAAAAGACCAAGCGGCGGCGTTGGCAATGGCCGCCTACAGGGCGGCCGCGGCGGAGGGGGCGCTGCCTCAGGCGGAGGTGAAGACCGCCCCGGTGGAGATCCCCAAGGACACGGCCAACGGCGACTTTACCACCACCTTTGCCCTGGCGGCCGCCAAAGTCCTTGGCAGGAGTCCCCGGGACATTGCCCAGGCGTTGCTGGACCGCATGGACCTGGCGGGTAGCTATTTCGATTCTGCCGAGATCGCCGGCCCTGGTTTTTTGAACTTCCGTTTGGGCCGGGGGTGGTATGAGGGCGTCTGTGCCGCTGTGGAGAGCGAGGGCGCGGATTACGGCACCAATGACGGCATGAAGGGGCGGAAGATCATGGTGGAGTTTGTCTCTGCCAACCCCACGGGTCCCATGCACATGGGCAACGCCCGGGGAGGTGTGCTGGGCGATACGCTGGCCGCCGTACTGGAGGCCTGCGGAGCGGAGGTGACCAGGGAGTTTTACGTCAATGATGCGGGACACCAGATCGACAAGTTTGCCCACTCCATCGAGGCCCGGTATCTGCAGATCATCCATGGGGAGGACGCGGTGCCCTTTCCGGAGGACGGATACCAGGGGGACGACATCAAGGAGTTGGCCCGGGCCTACTACGACCAGAACGGGGACAAGCTGGCGGATGTCCCGGAGGCGGAGCGGCAGGCAGCGCTGGCCCGGTACGGCCTCTCCGTGAACCTGCCCAAGATGAAGAGCGACCTCCGGCGGTACAAGATCGAGTATGACAACTGGTTTTATGAGTCTGAACTCCATGACAGCGGCTATGTCGCCGAGACCGTCCAGCTCCTTACGAACCGGGGATATACCTATGAAAAAGAGGGCGCGCTGTGGCTGAAAACTGCGGATATCATCCGGGAGAACCTGCTAAAGGCGGGAAAGCGGGAAAGAGATGTGGAGAAGCTGGATCTGAAGGACGACGTGCTCCGCCGGGCCAACGGATTTTACACCTACTTTGCCGCCGACATCGCCTACCACCGCAATAAATTTGCGGTCCGGGGCTTTGACCGGGTGATCAATATCTGGGGCGCCGACCACCACGGCCATGTGGCCCGGCTGAAAGGCGCTCTGGACGCTCTGGGTCTGAACGGCACGGAGAAGCTGGATATTGTGCTGATGCAGCTGGTGAAGCTGCTGCGGGACGGCGACGTGGTGCGCATGAGCAAGCGCACCGGCAAGGCCATCAGCCTCTCTGATCTGCTGGACGAGATTCCGGTGGACGCCGCCCGGTGGTTTTTCAACGCCAAGCCGGATACCCAGATGGAATTTGACCTGGGGCTGGCCGTTCGGGAGGACAGTGAGAACCCCATCTACTATGTAGAGTACGCCCATGCCCGCATCTGCTCGCTGCTGCGGGCCATGCGGGAGGAGGGCGTGACCGTCCCCGCCCAGCGGGAGGTGGATATGACGCTGCTGTCCGGGGAGACGGAGAAGGCCCTTATTAAGCAGATGGCCCAGTTCTGCGAGGAGATCAGACTGGCGGCCCGCAGCTACGACCCCAGCCATATCAACCGCAGCCTCCAGGAGCTGGCGGGGTGCTTCCATCGCTTTTACACCGCCTGCCATATCAGGGGAGAGGAGCCGAAGCTCCAGGCTGCCCGCCTGAAACTGGCGGACGGCGCCCGCATAGTGCTGAAAAACGGTTTGAGGCTTATCGGCGTGGACGCGCCGGAGCGGATGTGATGAAAATGCCCCGCCGGAGGCGGGGCATTTTTCGATGGGTCCATCTGCCGGGCAGCTCCGGCGGATACAGGAGGATGATATGGACCGGTACAAGAGATTTGGGCGGCAAGGCGCGGCCCTGCGGGCGGCGTTTCCCGCCACGGTTCCCGTAATGACGGGATTTTTATGCCTGGGACTGGCCTATGGCGTGTTGATGCAGTCCAAGGGATACGGTCCCTTATGGTCCACGTTGATGAGCGCCGTGGCCTTTGGCGGCAGTATGCAGTTTGTGGCTATCACGCTGCTGACTGCGGCCTTTGACCCGATTCAGGCATTTTTTCTTTCTATTATGGTCAATGCCCGGCATATATTTTACGGTGTGGCTCTATTGGATAAGTACAAGGGACTGGGAAAGGCCCGGGCGGTTTTAATCTATACCCTGTGCGACGAGACCTTTTCGCTGGTCTCCACCCTGGAGCCGCCTGGGGGCGTGGACCGGAAACGGTTTTACCTCTCCGTCTCCCTGCTGGACTACGCCTATTGGGTGGGCGGTACTGCCGCCGGGGGACTGCTGGGCAATCTAATTGCCTTTAATACCAAGGGCATGGATTTTGCCTTGACGGCGCTGTTTGTGGTGCTGTTTTTAGAACAGTGGAAGCGGCGGGAAAACCGCCCTGCCGGGATTACGGGCATTCTCTGTGCCGCGGCAAGTCTGGCGCTGTTCGGACCGGAGAGGCTGGTGATCCCCGCCATGGTTCTGGTTTTAATCGCGCTGCTGGGAGGGAGGAGAAGCCTGTGTATCTAACGCCGCTGCAAACCCTGTGCATCATCCTGGCGGTGGCCGCCGGGACTCAGCTGACCCGCTGGCTGCCCTTTTTGCTGTTTCCGGAGAACCGGGAACCTCCCCTGGCGGTGGCGGACCTGGGCCGGCTGCTGCCGCCGGCCATGATGGGCCTGTTGGTGGTCTACTGCCTAAAGGATGTGGCGTGGTTCGCCTCGCCCCACGGCGCGCCGGAGGCGCTGGCGGTCCTGGCCGTGGTCCTGCTGCATCTCTGGCGGGGAAACGTGCTGCTGTCCATTGCCGGGGGGACGGCGCTTTACATGCTGCTGGTTCAGGCGGTGTTTGTATAATCGGGCCGCCGGCCGGCAGGGGACGGCATACCTGCCGGAAGTGTTTTTCCTTGAAAGACTGTGCTGCTCCGTGCCGGTCAACGGCGGAGAATAGAGTTGGAAAAAACGGGGAAAATGGGACTGCGGACTTTCTACAGTCCCATGTTTGCATTTGGAGGCGGTTATGCGGAGGCGGCTGTTTTTCTGGGAGCTGGCGGGCTTCCTGTTCACGGGGGCGTTGGGCACGGTCCTTCATTTCGTCTATGAGTGGAGCGGAAAAAGCCCCGCTGCTGCGGCCTTCTCTGCCGTCAACGAATCCACATGGGAGCACATGAAGCTGCTTTTTGTGCCGGTGTTTTTGTTCTCTGTGGTTCAGGTGTGTGTTCTTGGGCGGAATTATCCGCACCTTCTGTGGGTCCGGGCGCTGTCCACGCTGGTGGGATTGTCGCTGATTCCCGTCCTGTTCTACACGTATACCGGCATTCTGGGCTTTCATATCACTTGGGTGGATATCGCCATATTCTTTCTGGCGGACGGAGGGCTGTTTTTGCTGGACGGCTGGCTGCTGCGCCGGGGACGGCAGGGGGCGCTGTGGCAGCAGGTGGCGGGGTTGGCGGTCCTGTGGGGGCTGGCCTTTTGCTTTGTCTGGTGTACGTTCCGTCCGCCCCAGATTGCCCTGTGGCAGGATCCCGTGACAGGGCAGTATGGAACGGTTTTGGCCCGGTAGAAAACGGCGCTCCGCTGGAGCGCCGTTCCTTGTTTACAGGGATTTAACAACTGAAAAGAATCCCCTGCCTTGACCACAGTGGGATTCCGGAGTATAATATTTCTATTATTCTGCAGTGGTTTTCAGGATACATGGCAAGAGGCGGCGGGCGGATCCACGAAAAGGGGAGCGCGGCTCCGGTTTTTGGAATATTTGAACGCCTGTCGGGTATTTTGCGTATTACTGCGAATGGAGAGCTGGAAGGAGGAGCACGAATGGAGACAACTGCTCGAAAGCCCACGGCGCCCTTTTATGCGGTGGCGGTACTGTGGATTGTCTATGCCCTGCTGTTTCCGCTGTATGCGCCCGCCCACTATGCGCTGCTGGTCACCGCCTCCGCGGCGGTGTATCTGGTCGCCAACGCCCTGTGCAAAAGCGGCGGCGTGGTGGGGGAGAAAAAGGCCGCCCCCAGGGCGGAGAAGAAGCAGGAGCAGACCGGCAGCGCCGAGCTGGATAAGATGCTGAGAGACGGGCGGCTGGCCATCGCGGAGATGAAGCGTCTGGACGACAACATCGCCGACCCCGGCGTCTCCGCCGACATCGTACGGCTGGAGCAGGTGTCGGAGAAGATCTTCGAGGCGGTGAAGGACCAGCCGGAAAAACTGCCCCAGATCCACAAGTTTATGGACTACTACCTGCCCACCACCTTGAAGCTGCTGAACGCCTACGACCGCATGAGCGCCACCGGCGTCTCCGGCGAGAATATCGACGGGACGCTGGATAAGGTGGAGGGCATGATGCGCAACATCGTGGCGGCCTTTGAAAAGCAGCTGGACGCCCTGTACGGCTCCGACGCCCTGGACATCTCCACGGACATCAGCGTGCTGGAGACCATGATGGCCCGGGAGGGCCTGACGGGCCAGTCCTTAAAGGCCGAGACGGCGCCGCCGGAGGACGGCACGGACATCAAGCTGGAGCTGTGAGGGGGTGCGCCATGAAGAAACGGAACGGACCCTGGTGGGTATTTGCCCTGGCGGCGGTCTGCTGCTGGGCGCTGGGCCTTGCCTGGATTCCCCTCCACCTGGAAAGCCCGGACGGGCTGGATGTCATGGCGGCCCTGGTGCTGCTGGCAAACGCCGTGATCTGGACCCTCCGGGGGATGTATGTGTTTCACAGAAGAGAAAAAGACAATATATACAGTGCAAATGACAATATGATAGACGGAGGAGACAAGCATGAGTGACACAAATGGCTTTGAGCTGACATTGACCCCGGATGCTCCCGCAGCCGCAGAGGCTGTGCCGGAGCTGACGCTGGAACCCGCCGCTCCGGCTCCGGAACCCGCGAAGCCGGAGGTGAAGCCGGTGGAGATCGACGATTCCATGCTCTCTGAGGCGGAGAAAAAGGCCGTGGAGGATTTCTCCAAGAAGATCGACGTGATGGACTCCAACATGATCCTCCAGTACGGCGCCGCCGCCCAGAAGAACGTGGCGGGCTTTTCCGAGAGCGCGCTGAAATCCGTCCGCACCAAGGACCTGGGGGAGATCGGCAAGTCCCTCTCCGAGCTGGTGGTGGAGCTGAAGGGCTTTGGCGAGGAGGAGGAGAAAAAAGGCCTCTTCGGCAAGTTCAAAAAGGTCGGAAATAAGCTGGAGACCATGAAGGCCCAGCACGCCAAGGTGGAGGCCAACGTGGACAAGATCGCCCGGGAGCTGGAGCAGCACCAGGTGACCCTTTTGAAGGACGTGGCCATGTTCGACCAGATGTATGAGTTGAACCTGAAATATTACAAGGAGCTGACCATGTACATCCTGGCGGGCAAGAAAAAATTAGCGGATGTACGGGAGAACGAACTGCCCGCCATGCGGGCCAAGGCGGAGCAGACCGGCGCCCAGGAGGATGCCCAGGCCTACAACGACAAGGTGCAGATGTGCGAGCGGTTTGAGAAGAAGCTCCACGACCTGGAGCTGACCCGCATGATCTCCATTCAGATGGGACCCCAGACCCGGCTTTTGCAGAACAACGACACGCTGATGGTGGAGAAGATCCAGTCTTCTCTTGTAAACACCATCCCCCTGTGGAAGAGCCAGATGGTGCTGGCCTTGGGCATGGAGCACGGCCGCCAGGCCACCGCCGCCCAGAGTGCCGTGACGGAGATGACCAACGAGCTTCTGAAAAAGAACGCCGACATGCTGAAAATGGGCACGATCCAGACCGCCCGGGAGGCGGAGCGCAGTGTGGTGGATATCGAGACGCTGCAGCACACCAACGAGCAGCTGATCTCCACATTGGACGAGGTGCTGAACATCCAGCGGGAGGGCGCCGAGAAGCGGAGGGCCGCCGAGGTGGAGCTGGGCCGCATTGAGGGAGAGCTGCGGGCAAAGCTGATGGAGCTGCGCAAGTAAGGCTTAGAGAAGCTCACGGGCGACGGCGAGGCCGGTTTGGAACATGGCCTCCATCTCCAGCGCCTGCCGCCTGCAGCAGAATTTCTGATATTGCTCCAGCATTTCAAGCTGTTCGCCGGAGAGTCCCTTTTTAAGGACGGCCAGGGTGTGGAGCTGGTCCGCTACGGCGATATCTTCGGCTTGGCGGTCCAAAAAGCTGTGGAGCCTGTAATTCTGGGCGTAATCATACAGCAGTTGTGTCAAGGTAGTCATGAAAAACCTCTGGATGCAATTTTATTTCATTTTAACATACAATATTATTGATTGTCAAGAGGTGACAGATGCAAATACTGGCTGAACGTTTAAAGACTTTGCGAGAAGGCCGCAGAATATACCAAAAAGAAATGGCGGAATTACTTGGTCTGTCTCTTCGGGGATATCAATGCTATGAAACAGATGAAAGTGAACCCAAGCTTGCGGCGCTGATTGCGCTTGCTGATTTTTATCAAGTATCCATCGATTACCTTGTGGGCCGGACGGACGTGCCGGATTTCAATATGACCAAGGCAGAGGATTGAGCCTATGAAACTTTTTCAAAAACGCCCGGTGGCCGTCGCCGTGATGGTCGCGGCCATTCTGGCCGGCATTCTGTTGGGAAACGCCCGCAGGCCCGATGACACCGCCCAGGCCTCCACCTCCATTGTGGGGACCTACCGCTACGTGATGGACGGAGAGGGCGTTATCTCCAATAAGACCATGGCCTATGTCGACAGTATGAACGCCTCGCTGTTTGCCCAGACCGGCGCCCAGATCGCCGTGACCGTGGTGGATACCACAGGTGACACGGAGATCGGGGACTATGCCCAGCAGGAGTTTGAGCGCCTGGGCGTGGGAGCAAGGGAGACCAACAACGGCGTGCTGCTGGTGCTGGCCCTGCGGAATATGTACAACGGCGCGCCGGACGGGGATTACTACATCAGTTGGGGCAGCGGCTTTAGCGGCCGGGAGCAGGACAGCCTGTACAGCATCGCGCTGGACCGCATGGAGAACAGCTTTGCCGCCGGGGATTACGACGGGGCGGTGCGCGGAACCTTTGATGCCCTGGTGGACTATCTGGAGGATCTGTACGGCGTGACGGTGAAGGAGGACTACATCCCCGCCACCCGGCAGGAGTACACCGCCTTGGCGGGGAACTACGAGACCCAGACCGTAGGCTATGTGCCGCCTTCTCCCATGTCGATGGTGACCGGAGTGGCGGTGCTTCTGGTGGCGCTCTTTGTGCTGTGGATGGTGCTGGACGCCATGCGCTACCGGCGCTACCGCCGGCGGTACATGCTGCCCGGCATGGGCATTCCCACAGTGCCCTATTATCCCGTGTTCTGGGGACGGCCCCGGCGGCGCAGGCCGCCTCCGCCTCCCAGGCCGCCTTCCCCGCCGCCCAGAGGCGGAGGGAGACCTCCTCAGCCTCCCCGCGGAGGCGGGCGTCCCCCTCAGCCGCCCAGGGGCGGCTTCGGAGGCGGAGGCGGCCGTGGAGGTTTTGGCGGCGGCTCCTTCGGCGGCGGCGGAGGCCGCGGAGGTTTTGGCGGCGGCTCCTTCGGAGGCGGCGGAGGCCGCGGAGGTTTTGGCGGCGGCTCCTTCGGGGGCGGCGGAGGCCGCGGAGGCTTTGGCGGCGGCTCCTTCGGCGGCGGTGGAGGCCGCGGAGGCTTTGGCGGCGGCTCCTTCGGGGGCGGCGGAGGCCGCAGAGGCTTCGGCGGCGGTTCCTTCGGGGGCGGCGGAGGCCGCGGAGGCGGACGCCGGTAAAATGCGTGAGAGCGACAAAAAGAGGCACAGCCCATGGGGGACTGTGCCTCTTTCTTGCAATTAGGTCTCCGCCTCCCGCAGGCGCTCCACAATCGTGTGCTTTGCCACGGACCGGTAGGTCCAAAGGGGCACCAGCACCCCCAGAGCCAGGAAGATGGGCAGGATCACCAGGATGGGCGTCACGGTGAGCCGGTAGGAGAAGAACCAGAAGACGTCCGACAGGACGGTCCCCATCAGGGGGCCGATGCACACCGTCATCACCAGGGACA
>CAJUQM010000038.1 GCA_910588005.1 uncultured Oscillibacter sp. | reverse complement strand
AAACGCCATATCAAGGCTTGTCCAACCTTGCTACGGCGTTTTTGGTGTAATTATAGGGGCTGTTTAATTGTCTTTAAGATGTGTGAAATTCGCATGATTTCAGGGATTACCCTTGTTGTGCATATATTGACGGCTCTACCGGGCCGGATGGAGCCGCCGGAGCAACCGGCGCTGTCGGGCCTGCCGGACCGGTCGGAGCTGCCGGAGCAACCGGCGCTACCGGTCCCACCGGGCCAAACGGAGCCGCCGGAGCAACCGGAGCTGCCGGACCCGCCGGACCAGACGGAGCCGCCGGACCTGCCGGAAGCACAGGATCTACCGGGCCGGACGGAGTGGCCGGTGTGACCGGAGCGACCGGGTCTGCCGGACCCACCGGACCCACCGGGGCGGCCGGACCCACCGGACCCACCGGACCCACCGGACCCAATCCCACCGCCACCGCCGCCTACGCCGCCAACACCCAGGGCAGCAGCATTCTGATGGCTCTGGGCGGCACTGCAATCCCCCTGCCCAATGCCCAGATCCTCTCCGCAGACATCACGGCCAACGCCGGAAACACTGTCTTCACCGTGGCCACGGCGGGCATCTATCAAATCTCCTACCATGTGAATACCACCCTCTCCCTTCTGATGGGTACTCGGCTGGTCATCAACGGGGTCAATAATACCGCATCCACTATTGCCCCTATCATCTCCGCATCCCGCTTTGAGAATCAGATTAAGATCGCCCTGCCCGCAGGTTCTACCGTCGCCCTCCAGCTCTACCCGGCAGTCCTCGCCGGAACTGCCGTCTTGGCGGGCAACGGCACAGGAGCCTCCCTAACCATTATCCGGCTGAGTTAAACACGTTGAAATAGGAATTTAGGGGAGGCGCTTTATAAGCGCCTCCCCTTTCCCAGCGTCTATCTATCCAATGAATCCAAAATTTAAAATAGGAGGCCCCGTCATGATAAGTGTCAGCCTATGCATGATTGTCAAAAACGAGGAGGACGTACTGGGGCGGTGTTTAAAAAGCGCCGCCGCCCTGGTAGATGAAATTATTGTGGTGGACACCGGCTCTACTGACCGCACCCGAGAGACCGCCTCCAAATTCACCGATCAAATATTTGACTTTCCCTGGCGAGACGACTTTGCCGCCGCCCGAAATGAATCCTTCTCCCATGCGTCTATGGACTACTGCCTGTGGCTGGATGCAGACGATATACTCCTAGAGGCGGACCAAGCCGCCTTTCTAGCGCTGAAAGAGACTTTAGACCCTGCCGTTGCGGTGGTGATGGCCCCCTATCACACCGGCTTCGATCCAAACGGCAGTGTCACCTTCTCCTACTACCGGGAGCGGCTCATCAAAAACAACGCCGGAATGCGCTGGGAGGGAGCCGTCCACGAGGCAGTCACCCCTGTAGGAAAAGTTTTCTATGGAGATTTTGCCGTCACCCACCAAAAGACCCGCCCCTCCGATCCGGACCGGAATCTGCGAATCTACCAAGCCCAGCTGGACAATGGAAAGACATTAGATCCCCGCCAACAATTTTACTATGGCCGCGAACTCTACTATCACCAGCGCTATGAAGATGCTCTGCTGGTTTTTGAGCAATTTCTGGCAGACGGCCGTGGCTGGGTGGAGAACAATATTGACGCCTGCTGCCACTGCGCCTACTGTCACGAACATCTAGACCACCCAGAAGCGGCACTGGCAGCACTGTTCCGTACGTTTTCCTATGACCACCCGCGGGCAGAGGTTTGCTGCGAACTGGGCCGCTGGTTTTTTGAGAGAGCGCGGTATGACCAGGCGGCCTACTGGTACACTCTGGCCCTAACCTGTCCCCGAGATGACCGCCGGGGTGGTTTTGTCTCTCCGGATTGCTATGGCTATCTTCCCTGCATCCAGCTCTGCGTCTGCCACAGCCGCCTTGGCAACTTAGAGAGGGCGAGATTTTTCAATGAGCTGGCCGCAACCTATAAGCCCGGCTCTCCGGCGGTCCTGCACAACCGGGACTGGTTCCAATCCCTGCCGGTACAGCCGGCATAATACAATTGCCGCCCAGAAAAGGACCCGCACAGGACAGTGGAAGCCGTATAATTCAAGAAAAAACGGCTTTTATCCGGCCTCTGTGAACCCCTTTTTCCTATTTTCTCGCCGAAGGAGGAAAATTTGAAGTACCATAACCACGGCAAAAGCGAGAAGAAGAACCGGAGGCCAGCACAAATTTCTTCATAAACGCCGCATTCTCGTCCTCCAGCTCCGCAAACCGGATCGGAACACTTCTTACAGCCCGCTCCTCCTTTGATAAAATAAATATCCTATTTTGTCAAAGCCAAACCGTTCTCTATCATTTATAAAATTCAAACATGGAGACATCTCTAAAAAACCGTCACAGGGGCGGCAGCCAGCCGCCCCTGTATTCCGCTCTGTCTTCCTCCATTTCCACCTGCGCAGCCTGGAAGCAAGCTCCTAAGCTACACCTGCCGCCAAAGCGGCGTATGATCTTCGAATAGAGTGTCCAATCTGCCGGAGTTTACGTTCCGCGTTCTTATCGCCGCCGCTTAACCAGATAGACACCCTGCCCGCTCAGTCTTACCAGCCCGATTTTAGCCGGACTTTGGATATCACAGCCCTGCCGCAAAACACGAATCAACCCGCATATGACCATACTCTCTCCATATGTCTTCAAATCAGAAAAATATGTTTTCCACCCCGGTACGTCCGGACCGTGCCGGCTCGCTGGGCACTGGGAACAGCCTCTGCCAGCTCCGCAAACAAATCGTCCGCATCAGACGGGTCCACCGCCATCAAAAGTCCCCCCGCAGTCTGTGGATCATACATCAAATCCTGCTGCCACAACGGTATTTCCCCGACGTCCACACCGGCCTCGGCAAAAGTGCGGTTGCGATACATTCCCTCCGGCAGAATCCCTATTTTCGCAAGCTCCACTGCCTCCGGAATAAAGTCAAGATCCGCCGGGCGGAGTTCTATCTCCACCCCGCTCCCCTGGGCCATCTCGTAGGCGTGGCCCAGCATCCCAAACCCCGTTACATCCGTGCAGGCGTGAATGCGGTACTTGACCATAATATCCCGGGCAGCCTTATTCAACGTGGTCATCAGCTGGTATGCCTGCTCCATAGCTGCCTGGGACGCCATGCCGGCTTTGGCGGCAGTGGACAGCACGCCGGTTCCCAGCGGCTTGGTAAAGAGCAGCACATCCCCCGGCCGCGCCCCGCAATTGGTGAGCACCCTGTCCGGGTGGACAAACCCCGTCACCGCCAAACCATACTTGGGTTCGTCATCTAAAATGCTGTGTCCCCCGGTAATCAGCGCCCCGGCCTCATAGACCTTGTCGTACCCGCCCCGCAGCATCTGGTGCACCGCCTCCTTCGGCATCGAGGCCGGAACCGCCATGATATTCAGGCACAGCTTGGGTTCTCCGCCCATGGCATAGACGTCGGAGAGCGCGTTGGTGGCGGCAATCTGTCCAAAGAGATAGGGATCGTCCGCAATGGGCGGAAAAAAATCAACCGTCTGCACCAGCGCAAGTTCGTCCGAAATTTTGTAAACCGAGGCATCGTCGCTCTTGTCAAAACCCACCAGTAAATTGGGGTCCTGCCGGATCTGGATTCCCTCCAGCAGCTGAGCCAATACACCGGCGCCCACCTTTGCGCCGCACCCGGCGCACTTGGCCAGTTTTGTCAGCTTCACTTCATTCTCAGCCATTGTCTACGCCTCCCTTCAAAACGCCGGACAGCGACAAAACCGCCTCCAGCACGCCGCCGCCCACAGCCAGCGCCTTATCGCTGGCACAGTAGCAGTGCTCGATCTCACACCGGGGATCGATATCCCCGGCCTTCATCCCCCTGCGGACCGGTGTGCCGTCCGCCAAAATGCCCCGCAGCACACCGTCCAGTGTGCAGACCATTGGCCGGTCGGCCACCGCAGCCGCCACGTCTCCCACTCTCACCTGTGCGCCAATCTCCAGCAGCTGGCAGAACACCCCGTCCGCCGGCGCCCGAAGTACCCGTTCTCCGGCAAAGCCGCCGATGAGGCCCGGAATTCCGGTGTTGGGAATGGCGGTCCCCTGATAAATTACTCGCCCCAAATAGTGTCCCCGCATGGTCTCCACCACAGCGTGGCAGTCCTCACCCGCCGTAAAACCGGGACCCACGCCTATCACTACAGGGGCGTCCGTAATCTTTGTCCCCAGATTTTTCTTCGCCAAAATGGCGTCCACCACCACATCGGGTCTCAGCCGGGGAATACAGCTTCCCGCCGGATCAACCAGCACCGGAACCACGCCTTCTCTAAGCAGCTCCCGCGCCTGAAAGATGTTCTCCGCCCGGCGGGCCATCGTCTCTTCTACCGCAATCTTATCAGATACTATTGCAGTAGAATAGCAAACCGTCCGCCGGATAGCGGTGGGCCGCTCGATCTCGGTCATGACTACTTGGATATGGCTCCGCCGCAGCCGCAGGGCAATGCCGGTGGCCAGATCTCCCCCTCCCCGAATCACTGTAAGCATTGTATATACTCCCCTCTCCGCAGAGACCCCGCAGCCGCCGGACAATCCAGCATCCCCGCCAGGGCGGCGGCATACCGGAGGGCCGCCGCCGTCTCCGCCTGATTGATATAAACTCTGTCATGTAAGGACTCCGCCCGCAGTACCGCCGCCTCCGCCTCCGGCGTGACGGACGCCATCTCCGGCAAATCCGCCAAGACCGCATATCGTGCCGGACGATGGGCCGCCTCTACAATGGGCCGTCCAAATCCGGAAGCTCCTACTATCATAATCGTTTGATTTGCCTGCTGCGGAATTACCGGCTCATGGGGCGCATGGGCTTTCACCGGCCGTTGTGCGGAACCGTCTGCCTCCACCAATACATAGTCCGCCAGAACCGCCAGCTGGGCCATGGACAGCTCCGGCGCCGTCAGCTTCTCCCCACCGGGGACCCATGCTCCGGCACATACCAGGCGATGGTCCTCCAGCGCCGCCCACAATGCCGCCTCCGTAGGTGAGACCAGATTTTTCATGCGGGGAAAGGGATAAATTTTAGTCGTAGTGCAAAGAACCACCTTTTCCCCCCGTCCCGCCAGCTCCTCGCCCAGCGTCCGCAAAAGCGCAGTTTTTCCCCCACCGCCGATGACGGCAGTGACACCGGGCCGGATCTCCAGCAGCTCTGCCAATCCCACAGTACCGCCCTCCTTCTCCGTTGTCTTTTTCATAGAATAACACCCTTTTGTCCCCACCGTCAATATAAACGCGCTCTGATTCCCTTGACTTTTTCCGGGAGTCTGGTATCATAGATCTTACCGTTAATCTCAATCGAGTATCACGAATGGAGGAAACCTCATGCAGGACTCCCATGGGCGCACTGTGGACTATCTCCGATTGTCGGTCACAGACCTGTGCAACTACCGCTGCCGGTACTGCATGGCGCCGGACGGCGTGGAAAAGCGATCCCACCAGGAGATCTTATCCGTAGAGGAATGCGTGGAGATCGGCGCGGCAGCGGCAGCCTGCGGCGTCAAAAAAATCCGCCTCACCGGCGGAGAGCCGCTGGTAAGGCGGGGGATTCTGGATATTTGCCGCGGCCTGCGGGCCATTCCGGAGCTGGAAGAGCTGTGCCTCACCACCAACGGCAGTCTGCTGCCGGCGCTGGCCCTCCCTCTGCGGGAGGCCGGTGTGGACCGGCTGAACATCAGCCTGGATACGCTCCTTCCCGACCGCTTCTCTTCCATAACCCGCCTCGGCCGTCTGGAGGAGGCGCTGGCGGGAATTCGGGCGGCGGAGGCGGCAGGCTTCCAAAACCTAAAGCTGGATACCGTCCTGATCGGCGGTTTTAATGACGACGAGATCCAGGATTTTGTGAATCTGACGGTAGACCACCCCTGGGAGATCCGCTTTATTGAGCTGATGCCTATGGGACCCTGCGCGGATTGGGAAAGGGACTGCTTCCTCCCCGGACAGACCGTTCTGCAAAAGGTCCCTGCCCTGGAAAAGATCACGTCCCAGGGCGTTGCCCGGCGATACCGCCTGCCCGGCTCGGCGGGGACCGTGGGGCTGATCTCCCCTCTGAGCCGCAATTTCTGCGGCGAGTGCCGCCGGATTCGGGTAACGGCGGACGGAAAGCTAAAGGGCTGCCTCCACAGCCGTGGGGAAATCTCCCTGCGCGGTCTTCACGGCGCGGCGCTGGAGACCGCAGTCCGAAAGGGCATTTTGCAAAAACCCCGCCAACACCACCTGGAGGACCGCCCCAGCGACACCCCCAGAAACATGAACCAGATCGGAGGATGACGTATGCCTGTGCTGACCCATTTCAATGAACAGGGCCGGGCGAAAATGGTAGATGTGACAGAAAAGTCCGTCACAAACCGGACCGCCGTGGCCGTGGGAGAGATCCATATCCTTCCGGAGACCATGGCCCGCATTCGGGCCGGCTCTATGAAAAAAGGCGATGTTCTGGCAGTGGCCCAGGTAGCGGGCATTCAGGCGGCGAAGCACACATGGGAGCTGATTCCCATGTGCCATCCCCTGCCTCTGACAGGCGTTGACATCACGTTTCACCTGTCAGACCAACCGTGCATGGTGGAAATTCGGGCCGCCGTCACCTGCTCCGGCGTCACCGGCGTGGAGATGGAGGCTCTGACTGCCGTATCCGCCGCGGCATTGACAATCTACGACATGTGCAAGTCCGTCCAAAGGGACATGCGCATCACCGGCATCCGGCTGCTGGAAAAATCCGGAGGCAAAAGCGGTGATTACCGAGCGGAGGTATGAGTATGGCAAGGGTTACATCTGTGAATATCAGCGAAAAAAAGGGGGAGCAAAAGCACCCCGTCCCGGAGATCACGCTGAGGCTCCGCCACGGCATTGTGGGCGACGCTCACGCCGGGGACTGGCACCGGCAGATCAGTCTTCTGGCGGAGGAGAGCATAGACACTATGCGCGCTTCCTGCCCAGTTCCGCTGGACGCCGGCACATTTGCGGAAAATATCAACACTGTCGGAATCAATCTAAAAAACCTGCCTGTCGGCACCCGCCTCCGAATCGGCGAGACAGAAGTGGAGGTCACCCAGATCGGCAAGGAGTGCCACGGCGGCTGCGCCATTAAAAAAGCCGCCGGCCGGTGTGTCATGCCCACCGAGGGAATCTTCGCAATTGTGGTTCGGGAAGGCACCGTCCGGGCCGGGGATACAATCGAGGTAGTAAAATGAAACTGATCCGTACGGAGGATGCCGTGGGCCACGTGCTGTGCCACGACATGACTCAGATCATCAAAGGAGCGTATAAAGACGCCCGGTTTCGCAAAGGACATGTGGTTCGGCGGGAGGATATTCCGGTTCTGCTATCCATGGGGAAAGAACACCTCTACGTCTGGGAGATGGTTCCGGGCATGGTTCACGAAAACGACGCGGCAGAACGGCTGTGCGCCCTCTGCTTCAGCAAGAATATGATCCGTAGCCAGGCCAAAGAGGGAAAGATCGAACTCTCCGCCGCCTGCGGCGGCCTGTTTCGGGTGGATTCCCGGCATCTTCTGGCGGTCAACTCCATTGACAACATCATGATCGCAACCCGCCATGGAAACACCGCTGTCCGCCCGGGGGACAAACTGGCGGGAACACGAATCATCCCCCTCGTTATCGAGGAGGAAACGCTCCGCGCGGCCGAAGAGGCGGCAGGACAGGAGCCGCTGCTGGAACTGCTTCCCTGGAAGCTGAAAACCGCCGCCATTGTAGCCACCGGCAGCGAGGTGAAATCCGGTCTGATTCAAGACACCTTTACCCCTGTGGTGCAAGAAAAACTGGCCACCTATGGTATCGAGACGCTGGCAGTCATCTATTCCGGCGACGGCGTGGACAACGTGGCCAACGCCATTGCCCAAGTCCGGGAGACCGGGGCCGAGCTAATCCTCTGCACCGGCGGCATGAGCGTGGACCCGGACGACAACACCCCCGGCGGCATCCGGGCATCCGGAGCGCGGATTGTCTCCTACGGTGCACCGGTCCTCCCCGGGGCAATGCTGCTGATCGGGTACTATGCCGGCGGCGTACCTGTTCTGGGTCTGCCGGGCTGCGTCATGTACGCCGGAGCCACCATTTTTGACCTGATTCTCCCCCGCATCGCGGCGGGGGTGGAGATCACCCGGGCGGAGATCGCCGCTATGGGAGAAGGCGGTCTTTGCCTAGGCTGCAAGCCCTGCCGCTTTCCCATATGCCCCTTTGGGAAGTAAATCCTAAAGCAAACCGGCCGGCGGCCTGTTTTGGGGAAAGCGTCCACTTTAATCGAATATCACGGTCCTCCCCTGGAAAAAGGGGACGGTCCCACTATGCTAAAAAAGAGGGGACGGCATGAAGAAAATCTCTTTACTGATCTTGGCGTTGACTCTGTTCCTGCCTCTCACCGCCTGTGGCGGCGGCTCCCACGCTGTGGAACTGCGCGTCTTTGCCGCCGCCTCCATGACGGAGACCATAGACCAGGTCGTTGAACTATATAAGGACAAGGTCCCAGATATTACCGTCATCCCCACTTATGACTCCTCCGGCACTCTGCTGGCTCAGATCCAGGAGGGCGCGGACTGTGACATCTTTCTCTCCGCCGCCTGCAAACAGATGCTGACTTTGGAGGAGGCCGGTTCCCTGCTGGAGGGCACCCGGCTGAACCTGCTGAAAAACGAGGTAACTCTGGCTGTTCCGGAGGGCAATCCCAAGCACGTCGAAACCTTTGACCAGCTGGCAGAGCTGCTGAAAAGCGGCAACGTACTTCTGGCCGTTGGTAATAGTGACGTTCCTGTGGGACAGTACACCCAAGATATTTTTGATTTCTACGGCCTGCATGAAGCGTCCCTAGCCGCCTCCGGCGTTCTCACATATGGCTCTAACGCGAAAGAGGTCACCACCCAGATCTTCGAGGGCACGGTGGACTGCGGCGTCATCTACGCAACCGACGCCTTTTCCGCCGGACTGACGGTGGTGGACGAAGCCGGGGAGAAAATACCGGGCGATGTTGTCTATCCCGCCGCCGTGCTGAAAAACACCGCTCATCCGGAGGAGGCCAAAGCCTTTCTGGATTTCCTCTCCACCGCCGAAGCCAGGGCTGTTTTTGAAAGCGCCGGCTTTACGTCCCTCCCTCACTAATTCTCAGGAGGCCGATATGGACTGGTATCCCCTCTACAACTCCATACGGATCGCCGCGATCTCCACAGCCGCCGTGTTCTTTCTCGGCATCGCCGCAGCCCATTGGATCATCAAGCTCCCATCTCCTGTAAAAGGCTTGCTGGACGTGGTTCTGACCCTGCCCCTGGTACTGCCGCCCACGGTGGTAGGCTGGCTGCTGCTGGTGCTGCTGGGACCGAAGCGTCCCTTGGGCGCATGGGCACAGGAGATCCTCGGCGTCAAATTGGTGATGACCTGGTGGTCTGCCGTCTTTGCCTCTGTCGTTGTGGCCTTTCCGCTGATGTACCGGACCGCCAGGGGCGCTTTCGAGAGTTTCGACCGTGACCTCACCGATGCCGGGCGGACTCTGGGCCGTTCCAACGCCTGGGTGTTCTGGCACGTCCAAATGCCTGTCTGCCGCCAAGGGATTCTGGCAGGCGCTGTTTTGGCCTTCGCCAGGGCGCTGGGAGAGTATGGAGCCACTTCCATGATCGCCGGATACACACCGGGCCGCACCGCCACCATCTCCACCACAGTCTATCAGCTCTGGCGCTCTAACGACGGCGCCGGAACCCTCAAATGGGTGCTGGTGAACGTCTCCCTATCCGCGGTCTTTTTGCTGACGGTCAATCTGTTGGAGACGCGGCAGAGAGGGGGCGGGCGCTGATGGCCCTCTGTGTGGATATCCGCAAAAAAATGGGCAGCTTTCAGCTGGAGATCCAATTTGAAGCCGGAAATGAGGCTCTGGCCCTGCTGGGAGCCTCCGGCTGCGGCAAGTCTACGGCGCTGAAATGCATAGCCGGAATTTTAACGCCGGACCAGGGAAAAATCTCGCTGGACGGCGCGGTTCTCTTTGACAGCGCCGCCGGAGTCAACCTTCCCCCTCAGAAGCGGCGGGTCGGCTACCTCTTTCAGCAGTACGCCCTCTTTCCCAACATGACGGTACGGCAAAACATCGCAGCGGCAGTCCCAAAGCGGCGGGAGCGCACAGCGGCCGCCGATATTCTGCTGCACCGGTTCCATCTGGCAGAGGCAGCGGACCTGAAGCCCCGCCAGCTCTCCGGCGGGCAACAGCAGCGAACCGCTCTGGCGCGAATTCTGGCCGCCAGACCACGGGCAATCCTGCTGGATGAACCACTTTCCGCGCTAGACAGTTTTTTGCAGCGTCAACTGGAACTGGAACTGGCGGAGACATTGGATCAATTTTCCGGCACCGTCCTCTGGGTCTCCCACAATCGTGGGGAGGCCTTTCGGAATTGCCGCCGGGTATGTGTTCTCGACAACGGCCGCTCTCAGAAAATCCGCACCATGGAGGAGCTTTTCCGCAGTCCGGATACGGAGGCTGCCGCCCGGCTCTGCGGATGTGAAAACTACGTTGAAGCCATCCCCATAGAGTCCGCCGTATTTCTGCCGGAGTGGGGAGTAACCCTGGACTGCGGCAGGCCGGTGCCGGCAGAGATCTGCAAAGCCGGTATTCGCGCCCATCATGTCACAATCGCAGGCAGCACCTCCCCTGGCGCCTTTCCCTGCGCGGTCTCACGGGTCATCCAGGACCTATCTTCCACCGTTGTGCTGCTGCGGCCGGAGAACTCCCTCCCCGGCGCGCCGCCCCTGCGGATGGAGCTGGACCAAACAGCCTGGAGCACAGCAGAGGACAAAGACCACATCTGGATTTCCATCCGTCCGGAGGATCTCCTGCTGCTGAAATAAGGAGGAACCGCCATGTATCAAGCCGCTGTTTTGACAGTCAGCGACCGCAGCTTTCGGGGTGAGCGTTCGGACACCGCCGGGCCGCTGGTAACAAAGCTGCTCTGCAATGCCGGGTACGCCGTGATCCAAACCGCTGTTGTACCGGATGAACAGGCCCAGATAGAAAAAGCTCTGCGGACTATCGCCGACGCCGGAACCGTACAGCTCCTAATCACCACAGGCGGCACCGGCTTCGCCCCCCGGGACGTAACGCCCGAGGCCACAGTTGCCGTCTGCGACCGTCTGACCCCCGGCATTCCAGAGGCTATGCGCCTTGCCTCTTTGCAGATCACACCCAGGGCCATGCTCTCCCGGTCCCAAGCGGGAATCCGGGGCGGGACCCTGATTATTAACCTCCCCGGTTCTCCAAAGGCCGCCAGGGAAAACCTGGAGGCCGTCCTCCCCTCCCTGGGCCACGGTTTAGAGATGCTCTCCGGCAAACCGGCGGACTGCGCCCGCGAATCCGCCCAGTCATCTCAGGGCCGTCCGTAAATCAAAGCCTCCATGGCCTATGACCATGGAGGCTTTCTTATTATGCCGCAGGCGTCGTATTCCAGAGGTTGTCAAACCAGTTCCCGCCGCCGGGTTCCGTGGAAGTGGACGGGGGCGTATCCGGTTCCGCCGGCTCTTGGGGCGTACCGGGGTCTGGATTGGTGGTTCCCGGGTCCGTGACATCACCGGGATCAACCGGCTCAACAGGCGGCTGGTAATTGGGGTCAAAGGGATTGCTGGGATCCCCCCACTCAGGGTCATAGGGCAGGCCCGTGGTGTGGAAGGGACAGCCTCCGGCCTCCTCCGCCGCCTTCTGAATATTTATCAACAGATAGGGATTGTCCTCCGCTGAGATATTGGGACCATAGTCCTCCCGCTCATAGTTCAAAACGCCTTTCTCCACAATAGAGGACTCCGGGCAGAACTCCCCGGCCAGGCATTCGCCCTCGGTACAGTAATTTGCCATGGTATGGAGGGTACACTCCTCCGCTGGTTCCAAACCGGTGGGAATTACAAAAGATACCGCCCGGTCTCCCCGGATATCCGCATGGCAGGCATCTGTGCACCTCTTGCCGCTGTCCGCGCAGACCGTCACAGAAGTCAGTCCGCTGGCCGGCTTGTCAAAGGACTTGTTGGGCAGATCCTCGTGGATCTGCTGCATAACCTTCTTCCACATGACAATGGCGGTATTCCCCAGCTTAGAGGGAATCCGCTCGGCGGATTTGAATCCTGTCCAGACCGCCGCGCAGTAATAGGGCGTGTATCCCACAAAATAGCGGTCACAGGCGGTGTTGGTGGTTCCGGTCTTTCCCGCAATGGTCATTCCGCTGAAATTGGCGGCAGAGCCGGTGCCTCCCCCGGCAACCGCCCGGTTGAGCATGTCGGTCATGAGATAGGCCGTGGTCTCCTTCATAGCTACATGGGACTCCGGCTGGTTCTCCAAAATCACATTGCCCTTGGAGTCCTCCACCTTGGTGTAGGTGCGGGGCTTATTGTAGATGCCGTTGTTAGCAAAACAGGAGTAGGCCGCCGCCATCTCCACGGTGCTCAGCCCGTAGGTCAGGCCGCCCATGCCCAGGGGACTGGGCGCCATGTCGTTGGGGTCCAAACCCAATCTCAGGTTGTCCGTGGCAAAGGCATAGGCCGCCACCGCGCCTACCGACTCCAGAGACTGTACGGCAATGGTGTTGATGGAACGCCGGATTCCCTCCCGCACCGACGTCCAGCCGGTATAGGTATTGGGCGAGTTCTTTGGCCAAGGGCTGCCCCCCTCCAGCCGGACAGGATAATTGTCAAAGGTGGAGGCCGGGGTAATCGTACCGGCGTCCAGGGCCGGTGCATAGGCCGTCAGGGGTTTCATGGAAGAACCCACCTGCTTTTTCATAGTGGCGTAACTGGACACCAGGTTTTTGTCCTTGGGACCAATCGCGCCCACAATGGCCACAACATTGCCGTTGGACGGGTCCACAATGGTCATACCGGATTGAATCGGCTGGCCGTTCTTAGAGGTGATATCCAAATTGCTCCGATCCGCGTACACAGTCTCGGCGATATTCTGGATCTGAGGGTCCATGGTAGTGTAGATCCGATAGCCGCTGCTGTACATCAGCGTACGGGCCGCGCCCTCGCTGATCTCATATTTTTTGGCCAGGTCCGCGGACACGTCCCAGATGACCTGCTCCACAAACCAGTTGTTGATCCCCGTGCCGGTGTTGGCCTTGGCTACCAGCTCATCCGCGTCCACAGAGCCGTCGGTAAAGATCAGCGGCTCCGCTTTAATCCGCTCGTACTCCTCCTCAGTGAGATAGGGGACGCCGGTATCGGGGTTAATCACCTCCGGATTGGCCATCCTCTCTAAAATCAACTCCTGCCGGTACTTATTGTACTCCCGGGGCGTCCAGGTGCTGCCGTCTGAACGGGTGATGGTAATGGTGGACATGGGACCGTAAAGCTCGGGATTGTTGGTGATGGCGATAATGCTGGCGCACTCCGCCACGGACAGGTCCTTTACGTCCTTTCCAAAGTAGTACTGCGCCGCCGTCTGCACACCGTAGCAGCCCTGGCCCAGGTAGATAGTATTGAGATACCGGGTCAGAATCTGGTCTTTGGTGTTGTTTTTCTCAAACTGCAACGCCCGGAAAATCTCCCGAATCTTGCGGTTGACCGTGACCTCCTTGTCCTCGGTGATGTTCCGCAGCACCTGCTGGGTAATGGTGGAGGCGCCGCGGGTGTCCCCGCCCGTCAGGAAGGTCTTCACCGCGCCTAAAGTCCCGTACCAGTCCACACCGTGGTGCTGGAAGAACCGGTGATCCTCAATGGCCACCGCCGCCTGCCACATGGCGTCCGGAATGTCATCAAAGTCCACCAGAATGCGGTTTTCCACACCGTGGATGGTCTGATACTCCACCCACTCCTGCGTCTCTTTATCCTGATAGTAAATGAAGGAGCTGAGATCCAGCTCATAATCCTCCATGGATACCGCCAGGTTGGGAGCCACACTGGTGTTGATATACTGCATGAAGATATAGGCAAAGATTCCAGCGGTGCATATACCGATCAGGGCCAGCGTAAAGACCGCAAAAAAGACACGGCCTATAATACTGGCCGCTATGCGGCCCGGGCTGGCCCGCCGTTTCCGGGGCCTTCTCTCCGGACGGCCGGACTCCCGTGGCACCTGCGCTCTCTTCTCGTGCTCCAAAACAAGGGCACCTCCGTTCTCAGTCAATAAAATCCGGTAAAATCCCGCTTGGGAGGGCATGCAAGCCTATCCCACGGCAAGCCGCATTTCACGGGCAACCTATAATGCGCCATAATATCTATTATTGTACCATCCTCTGTCAAGTTTGAAATTGTCGCATTTTGTGGAAAAATAGTTTCTCATTTGCATGATTCCACGGCTTCTGCGCAGAATATATCCCATCCAAACAGCTATCTTTTCCCCTTTTTCACAAGTTCCCCCTCTTGCAATCTTGAAAAAAGTCCTGTACAATACAGTCAACAGCCGCCACACAGAAGGAGGACGCCCTATGAGCGAGGAATTTGGCCCCACTTTTATCACCGTCACCGATGAAGACGGCAATGAGATCGCCTTGGAATTTATTGACGCTCTAGAGCACAACGGACAGCTGTATCAAGCCTTTTTCCCCGCTGAGACCGAGGAAAATGAGGATGACCCGGACAATGGTCTGGTCATTTTGAAGGTCATCCACGAGGACGGCGAGGACCTGCTCTCCACACTGGATTCCGACGAAGAGCTGGAGACGGTGTACGAGCTTTTCATGGAAAACCTGTTTCAAGAAGACGGCGATTGACTCTTGCGTTCCGTTCAGGATTGTGATAGGATAAAAATTGCCCTGCGGGGTTCGTGATAGATCTTTTTTTAACCCACATTTCGTTATACGGGATGCCGGATCAGCGCGTGGTTCGCAGGCCTCCCGGCTGCCGTCTGCGGCTGGAAGTTGGAAGCGATAAAGCACGTTGGAGGCGACCCACCTGTCCGTAAAGGTGCAGGTTATAACGGGTCTACACGGCCTTCGCGGGGTACGTTTGTTTTCTCTGGCGAATAGCAGAGCGCTTTGGAAGCGGAACAATCCCCGCTGTCCGGGCATCTTGCCGTCGCTGTATAGAGCTGGAAAAGGGCAGGTGATCTGCCCTTTTTTGTTATTCCGCCCTCTTTTCAGCCTGATTTCAGGGTGATCTATTATGATAAAATCTATTATTTGCCGGAGAGGAGGTCATTGGATGCGGATATTGCGCCAAATGCGGGCGATCGCGTCGGAGGGCCAAAATTTTTTTGGAGGTGATGAAACACACAGATCAGTAAGGAGAGTATGTATATGGATCGAATTCCAAATCCCAACGTAATTTTTCCCAATGAGTACAAAACCTCTTGCTATATTAAAAATGTAATCACGGCGCCCAACATCTCCGTAGGAGAATATACCTATTATGACGATCCTGTAGATCCCACTGCCTTCGAACGGAACAATGTCCTGTTTAACTGGCCGGAATTTGGGGACCATCTCATCATCGGCAAATTCTGCTCCATTGCCAGCGGCACCCGGTTTATCATGGGCAGCGCCAACCACCGCCTCAGCAGTATCAGCACGTATCCCTTCAACGTCTTTGGCGGCGTATGGAGTGAAAAAACACCTCCCCACCTCTCCCAGCTTCCCTTCAAGGGGGACACCGTCATAGGAAACGACGTGTGGATCGGACGGGAAAGCGTCATCATGCCGGGCATCCGGATCGGAGACGGGGCGATCATCGCCGCGTATTCCATGGTAGCCAAAGACGTGGAACCGTACACCGTCGCAGGCGGCAATCCCGCCCGGTTTATCAAACACCGCTTTGACAGAGAATTGACGGATCTGCTCCTGGAACTTCGCTGGTGGGACTTCGCGCCGGATTTGCTGGCTGATTTTTTGCATGTCCTGTGTGATCCGGATCTGGCATCCGTCCGCCGGACCATCCGTCAGATCCTGGGGAGCCGGAACGGCGTCTCCGGAGATTGTGAAAATTTATAATCATATAATAATGAGTATAAATGTGGAGAGGTTTCGAATTTTCACTTGCACAATGGGCTGGAATCCAGTATAATATGCGAGTGCGTAAAATCCCGGCCGCAAAAACGGCAGGAACCACCAATACTTGAGAGGACTGAAACAACAAATGAGCGCATCTAGAGAAAAGAAATCCCGCCAGGAACTCAACGGCTCTGGCTGGACCGATCCCAAGACTGCCCGCGAGGCACAGCAGCGCAAGGAGCAAAGACGCAGCAGCATTCTCTACGGCGTTATCGCTGTGGCGTTTGCTCTGGTGGCCGTCACAGTCATCGTCTGGAAGTCCAATATCATCCAGAAAACCACTACCGCTGCCACCATTGACGGAGAGAAATACACTGCCGCTGAAATCTCCTTCCACTACGAGAACATCTACGGCAACTTTCTCAACAATAATTACGCCATGCTCTCCTACGGCGTTCTAAGCCTGAATCCCCAGCTCCCCCTGTCCACCCAGGTTCTGACGGAGGGCGATGTCTCTATGCTGGAGCTGGAGAAGGAGGAGACCGGTAAAACCTGGCATGACTACTTCATTGACCAGACATTAGAGCAGATGGCCGTTGTCCAATCCGTGCTGAAGACTGCCAAGGATGAGGGCTTCACCTATCCGGACAGCGTACAGGACAGATATGACTCCACGATGGATTCCCTGCGGTCTGCCGCCGCTGCCAGCGGCGTTTCGGTGAGCCAGTACCTGCAGGCCAACCTCGGCAACACCATGACGGAGAAGGTCTACGGAGAGCAGCTGATGCGCTCCCTCCAGTACGAGGCCTATGCCACCGCCCGTGAGGACGGCTTGACCTATTCCGACGCGGAGCTGGAGGAGACTTACAGCGCCGACCGCAACAGCTATGACCGCGTGTCCTATGAGGCCATCACGGTCTCTGGCACGCCCGAGACTGTGACCGACGCCGACGGCAACGAGGTCGATCCCACAGAAGAGGAGATCACCGCCGCTATGGAGGCCGCCAAGGCCCGTGCCGAGGAGCTTCTGGCCGCTTATGAGGGCGGCGCAAGCCTGGCGTCTCTGGCTGATCCCGACAACGGCGTGACTTATTCCAACCCGGAGAGCGCGGCCTACGCCAGCAACCCCATATTGGGCTGGGCCTTTGACGACGCCCGCAGCGCGGGCGATGTCCAAGTGGTGGAGAGTTCTTCTTCCTACTCTGTGGTCGTATTCCACGAGAAGTTCCGCAACGAGTACAACACCGTAGCCGTCCGCCACGTGCTGATCCGGCCCGAGACCACCACTCTCAGCAACGAGGATGAGGGTTATCAGGCCGATGTGGACGCAAAGAAAGCCGACGCCAAGGCCAAGGCCGAGGAGCTGTACGCCCAGTGGAAGTCCGGCGCCGCCACGGAGGAGACCTTCGCCGATCTGGCCCGGGAGAACTCCTCTGACAGCAACGCCGCCCAGGGCGGTCTCTACACGGAGATCTACCAGAATCAAATGGTTCAAACCTTCAATGATTGGTGCTTTGACGCCAGCCGCCAGAGCGGTGACAGCGGCATCGTGGAGACGGATTTTGGTTTCCACATTATGTACTTTGTAGGTCTGAACGATCCCTATTGGAAGGTTCAGGTCCGCAATCATCTGAAATCGGAGAACATGAACGAGTGGTATGATTCCCTTACCCAGGACCATTCCATTGAGAAAAACGCCTCCGGCATAAAGTACGTCGGCTGATTTCATCAATTACCAAAGGGGACGGCTGGGCCGTCCCCTTTCTTATGGAGGCGCTTATGCGGGAACAATTTTTTCGCAGCGAAATGCTCTGGGGTCAGGACGGTCAGCAGCGGCTGGCCGCCGCCCATGTGATTGTCTTTGGACTGGGCGGCGTCGGGAGCTATGCCGCCGAATGCCTGGCCCGGGCCGGGATTGGAGAATTGACCCTGGTGGACAGCGACACGGTCTCCGTCACCAATCTGAATCGCCAGCTGGAGGCCCTGTGGTCAACTGTGGGACAGCCCAAGCCGGAAGCCATGGCGGCCCGGATCCGGGACATTCATCCGGAAGCCGTCCTTCACCCCATTCACGGGTTTTATGACGCCGCCCACCGGGAGGAGTTCTTTTCCGCCGGACGGCGGTATGACTATATTGTGGATGCCATCGATTTAGTGAGCTGTAAGCTGGATCTGGCGGAAACCGCCCAGCGGCTGGACATTCCGCTTATCATGGCCCTGGGCACCGGGAACAAGCTGGATCCTGCGCAGCTGCGGGCGGCGGACATCTCCGAGACCTACGGCTGCCCTCTGGCCCGGGTTATGCGGAAGGAGTTGCGGAACCGGGGTATTCTCTGCCAAAAGGTGGTGTTCAGCCCTGAAAAAGCCCTTCCCGCCCGCCAGATGGAGACGCCGCCCCCTGGGCGGCGCAGCGTTCCCGCCAGCACCCCCTGGGTTCCGGCAGCAGCGGGACTGCTGCTGGGCAGTGTGGTCGTGCGGGACATCTTAAATCAGAAAGAGAGCGGATCATCATGCTGACAGGTACTGTTATAAACGCCCTGGCGGTTTTAGCCGGCTCCATCGCCGGCATGCTGCTGAAATGGCTGGCGGCTCGCTTCTCCTCCCGGCTGCCAACCGGCAGCGCCGCCCTTGGACAGCGGCTCCAAAACATCATCATGAACGGCGTGGCCCTGTGTGTACTCTACATCGGCATCAGCGGCGCCCTGGAGGGAAACAACACCCTGATCGCCATTCTCTCCATGGTGACAGGCGCCGTTATCGGCGAACTGCTGGATCTGGACCGGCGAATGCGCACACTGGGCGACTGGGTACAGAGAAAGACCGAGCGGCTGGCCCGCGGTGAGGGCGGCGTCTCTGTTTCAGAGGGCTTTGTCACCGCCAGCCTCCTCTTCTGCGTAGGAGCCATGGCCATTGTAGGCGCACTGGAAAACGGTCTCACCGGAAACTACGAGACCCTCCAGGCCAAATCCCTGCTGGACGGCATCAGTTCCATTGTCTTTGCCTCCTCCCTGGGTATTGGCGTGGCGTTTTCCGCCGCAGCGTTGTTTTTATATCAGGGAAGCATCTCCCTGCTGGCCTCCTTCCTCTCCCCTCTGCTGGGAGACGCCGTCATTGCCGAAATGACTTGTGTGGGTTCGCTGCTGATCGCCGCTCTGGCCCTGAACATGCTGAACCTCACAAAAATCAAGGTGATGAATCTGGTGCCCGCCATCTTTCTCCCGATTTTACTCTGCATGTTTATGTAAACTGAACCTAGGCCGCACCATGCTGGCACGGCCTAGGTTCGATTTTTTCTCCACTATTTCCGTTTTTTATCAAAATGCGGCCAGCGCTTTTTCGCAGCCGCTCCGATCTTGGCTCCGGCCCAGCCTACGGCGGCCCCCAGTAAAGCTCCGCCCAGCACATCACTGGGCCAATGTACATATAAATACAGCCGGGAAAAAGCGATTGCCACAGCCAAAAACAAAGCCGGTTTCCACAGCGGGCTTCCCGACGCCCTCAGCGCAAAGACAGCCGCAAAGGACACGGCGGTATGGCCCGAGGGAAAGGATGCGTCCATAGGCGGTCTTACTAAAAGTTCAACGGACGGTACCAGGACGAACGGACGAATCCGGTTGAACATAGGCTTTAGCAGAAGATTGCAGGTCACAAGGTCCAACGCCAGGCCGCAGGACACCGCAACACCCTGGCCGCGTACCTGGCGGCTGCAAAGAAGCACTGCAGCCAGCAAAATCCAAATTTCCCCATGGTCGCAAATTATGCTGAGCCAAGGCATCACGGCATCTAAAAAGGGGCAGCGCAGATTGGCCTGTATCCAGTTTAAAGCAGCGAGTTCCACAGCCTGCTTACCTCCTCTCCGCTGTTGACCGAGCCAATCTATAGATTGCCCGGCGTGTTTTTCATAAGAAATTATAGCAATATTGGCTGGTCAATACAACTCTTTTTTGCCTTTTCTCCATATGTGAAGAAGTCACCCTTTGGAAAAGCACATGCCTCCAAGGGGTGACTTCCTGTTTGGAATCCCTATTTAAAATCGCCGGACGCCCTTCTGGCAGGGGGGCTGCCGTCGGACCTTATTAGAGTTCTTCTGCCATATTCCAGCGCATCTGCCTGACGGCCACCCAGACAGCGCCTCTATCCATCCGCCGTTTCCAATAACGGACGCGATCTCTTTATTTCAGCCAGCTGAACAACCCTGTCTCCCCCTCCCGGCCATCCAACAGCGTTCTGGCAGCTGAGAGCATCCGGGCCGCGTCGCCCCGGGTCACAGGCTGTTCCATGGTCAGGCTGCCAAAACTGCCCGCCGCCAATACGCTGACAGCCTCCATATTGCCAACGGCCTGCGCTGCCCATGAGGGGGTCTCTGTGCGGTCCGCATACCACACGTCCAGCTCCACATTGCCCAGATCCAGCACCCGGTCCAGAACCGTAGCCGCCTCGTTGAAGGTAATCGCGTCTCCACCCCGGAAGGCCAGTCCCTCCGCTGTGGCGGTACCCTGCATCACACCGTCTGATACCCCTGCGGCGGCGTAGGCCTTGGCCCAAGTGGGAATGGCCTCATCGTCGCAAAAGCCGGTCATTGTGACAGCGGTGACATCCCTTCCAGACGTCTCCATAACCATAGCCAGGAACTCACTGCGGGAAACGGGACGGTCGGGTTCAAAAAAGTACTGTCCTCCGATTTTGCAGCCGGTAAAAATGCCGTTTTCCGCCAGCTCCTGCGCCGCCGCGGCCGCCGGACTTCCTGCGGTGTCGGCATAAGTGACGCCGGAGCGGGCCTTATCGATGGAGACCTTTACAGTGGCGGGAAGAGAGGTATGACCCGCACTGTCGGTAGCGGCATAGGTGAAGCTATCTCCTCCGGTGATCCCCTCATCCGGCGTATACGTGAAGGCATCCCCCTCGATAACCACCACGCCCTTCCTGGGCTGTTCCACCAGGGAGAAGGTCATCTCGTCCCCCTCATTGTCAGCGGCAAGGAATTGGGCCTGATACGGAATCCCGCGATAGGTCTTGATTTCCAAATCCTGGACCGTGGGCGCCCCTGCCTCCGCCGTAGGCGGTTCCTGCTTTTTCCCAAACAGCGCTGAAGCGCTGCCGCTCAATACCAGGGCAGCAATCAGGGTCAATACGGCGGTCCGTCTTGTAAAACTATTTTTCAAGTGGCATTTCCTCCTGTATTCATGGGATATAACCGTAGTGTCCGCCTCTTTCCAAAAATTATTCTCCACAATCTGTCTTACACGCACATTTTCCCTTTCTATACGCTCCCGTAAAACGTCCGCGCTCTCCAACACGCAATTACCCATCAATGATACAGAGATCACTCTGGAGGACACAATCGGGGCGGTCTCCCCCAGCGACCATGGACCCCGCATCAGGAAACGTCCTCTGGTAACCATGGGACGGGGCCACGCCCTCAACTGGACTCCCGCCGCGCCGCACAGCGCGGAGAAAATCTCTCCCAGTCCCATTGCAAAGAGCGTGCAAATGAAATGTCTCTCCATGTAAAGGCGGTGTTAAACTCTCGCCGCAAAGACTTGTTTTTTTCCTCTATACCTGTATACTTTGTATCATCCCATAGAAGAAGAGAGGAAATCACATATGAAAAAGAGACTCCTTACATTCCTTCTGACCGCCTCGATGCTGCTGAGCCTGTGCGCCTGCGGAGGCGGCTCCGGCGATAATGCCGGCACTACACCCCCTCCCGCCGCCGCCAATACAGACGATGCCAACGAGCCTGCCGCCACCGGCTGGACTCCCAGCGAGCCTGTGAACATGATCGTGGCCTACAAGGCCGGCTCCGGTACCGATAACACCGCACGCGTTCTCAGCCAGTACGCCACCAAGTACATTGGTCAGACCGTGGTCATTGACAACCAGGAGGGCGGTTCCGGCTCCATCGGCTGGACGGCCCTGTCCCAGGCCAATCCCGACGGCTACACCCTGGGCTTTGTAAATCTGCCCACCCTGTGCTCCAACATCGTGGAGGGCCTGGGCGATTACACCATGGAGGACTTTATCCCCATCTGCAACCACGTCAACGAGACCTCGCTGGTACTGGTTTCTGCAAGCAGCCAGTTCAATACTTTGGAAGACCTGGTTGCCTACGCCAAGGACCATCCCGGCGAGCTGAAGGCCTCCACCAACGGCAACAAGGCCTCCAACCACATTGGCGCTCAGCTACTGGCCTCCACCGCCGGCTTTGAGTACACTGCCATCCCCTACGGCGGCACCGCCGACCAACTGCTGGCCCTGCGCCAGGGCGAGGTGGACTTCTCCGTGGCCAAGGAGGCCGATATCGCCTCCATGGTCTCCGAACTGAAAGTTCTGGGCGTATACGACACCCAGCGGATGGAGAACTTCCCCGACGCTCCCACATTGGGTGAGCTGGGCTATTACGACCAGTGGTACGGCTCCGCCCGCGCCATCGTGGCCCCCAAGGACACCCCCCAGGAGATCATCGACTTCTATGCCGAGGCCTTTAAGCAGGCGATGGAGGACGCCGAATACCTGGACGCCGCTGAAAAAGCCGGTGTCACCACACTCTATATGGATCCCGCCGCTACCGCCGCCCTGCTGGATGCGCAGTACACCTTCTGCACAGAGACGGTCTCTGGTCTTTGGAACGACTGACTTCCCCATGCGGGGCTTCATATCTTGAGGCCCCGCATTTATTATGAACCATGAGAGGTGTTTACACGAGATGAAAAAAACAGATATTGGGGTCGTCGTGTTTATGTATGCAGTGTGCGCCCTGTTCCTTGGGCTGACACTGCAGCTGCCGGCAGCCGCCCAGACCTATCCCCTGTTCATCATCATTCTGCTGGCCGCCCTGACCACGCTGTATGTGGCGCAGATGCTCCGGGCGGCGAAGAAGAGCGGCGTCACCACCGGCCTGGAGGACTTTGAGGGATTTTTGCCCAGGCAGTTTTTCCCCATTTTGGGCATGGTGGTGCTGTACCTGGTGGTGATGTACTTCGCCGGGTTCTACATCGCCACGCTGGTGTTCATGGTGGCCTGCCTGCTGTTTTTGAAGGTTCCCAAGTGGCAGATCCTGCTGTCCACTGCCGTGATTCTGGCTCTGGTCTACTGCGCCTTCACACTGTTTTTGAAGGTTCGGTTACCCGCTGGCCTGCTGTTTAAGTAAAGGGGGAGGACGATTTATGTTAGAGACCTTAACCTTGATGGGCCAGGGCTTTATCAACGCCCTTATCCCCGTCAATATCCTGGCCATGGCCGCGGGTACCACCATCGGTATTGTCATCGGCTGCCTTCCGGGCCTGTCCGCCGCCATGGGCGTGGCCCTGCTGCTGCCTATGACCTTCACTATGGAGGCATCCACCGGCCTGATCGTCCTGGGTGCCATCTACTGCGGCGCCATCTTCGGCGGGTCCATCTCCGCCATCTTGATCCACACCCCCGGCACCCCCGCCTCCGCCGCCACCGCCATTGAGGGCTATCAGATGACCCTCCAGGGCAAGGCCGGCAAGGCTCTTGGCATGTCCGCTTTTTCCTCTTTCTGGGGCGGCCTTCTCTCCTGCATCGCTCTGTACTTCTTCGCCCCGCTGCTGGCCAAAGTAGCCATGATGTTCGGCTCCCCGGAGTATTTCTGGCTGTCCATCTTTGGACTGACCATCATCGCCGGCGTCAGCTCCAAATCCATGGTCAAGGGACTGATCTCCGGCGCACTGGGCCTGCTGCTCTCCACCATCGGCATGGATCCCATGGAGGGCGTGAAGCGGTTCATGTTCGGCCAGTCCTCCCTCTATGAGGGCATCAACACCACCTGCGCCCTCATTGGCCTGTTCTCCATGAGCCAGGTTCTGATTCTGGCGGAGGAAAAAATTGTCAAACGGGCCAAGGCCGCTAAGTTCACCGACAAGATGATGCCCACCCGGGCGGAGATCAAAAAGGTCACGCCCACCATCCTCCGCTCCTCCGTCATGGGGACCCTGATCGGCATCCTGCCCGGCGCCGGCGCCTCCATTGCCTGCTTTATGGGCTACAACACCGCCCGCCAATTCTCCAAGACTCCCGAGGAATTCGGCCATGGCGCCATTGAGGGCGTAGCCGGTTCCGAGGCCGCCAACAACGGCGTCACCGGCGGCTCCCTGATCCCCATGCTCACCCTGGGCATCCCCGGCGAGAGC
>CAJUQM010000037.1 GCA_910588005.1 uncultured Oscillibacter sp. | reverse complement strand
CCACCTCAATAGGCGTTTGGTCGATGCCGTAGAACTCCGCGGCCTTGGATTCCACAATTTTGTAGCGCCCTAACGGCAGGGGCTTGGAGACGGCCAGGCCGTTCCGGTCGGTGCGGATGGTATCCACCAGATTGTTGGTGCGGTAGTGGTAGATCTCAAACTCCGTGCCGGGGATGGGGGTACCAGCGGGCCAGCCATTCATGGAGTTGTAATCGGCGCTGGTCTTGGTGATCTGGATCTGTCCGGTGACAGCGGTGTTCTCCCAGGTGATCTCAGTGGTGGTGCCATCGGTGACATAGACTGTCTTCAGCTGGGTATCCACCAGATAGCCGTCATTCTCCAGCTCCCGCAGGTAGTAGCGGCCGGAGCCGGGCAGGTCGTCGATATAAACGTAACCCCGGTCATCGCTGGTGTACTGCCCAATGGGATTCTTGTCGGCGTCATAGAGGAGGAAGGTCACCCCACAGATCCCAGCCTTGCTGGCGGAATCGATCTTGTGGATCAGAATGCCGCTGAAAGCCCTGTTGGTCACGGTCAGGGTCGTGGTTTTGCCGTCTTCAATGGTAAAATAATGGGGTGTGCCGTCCACCTGGAACCCCTTGCCCGCCTCGGTCTCCACCGCGCAATAGTTCCCGGCGTCCAGATCCACATGGACGCGGCCATCCTCACCGGTAGTGACAGTATCAACCAGCCCGCCGTCCATCTTCCGGATCTCAAAAGTGGTGTTGGGAATGCGCTGGGTTTTGTCGGCCTCGTTGACCTTGATGAGCTCCAAACCGCCGATGGGAGTGTTATACACGGTGATGGTCTGGGTGTCCGCGGGGCGAACGGTAACTACCTGCCGCTTGGTGCCGGGGTCAACGGTGTAATTGGGCAGGGGCTTGGTCTCCTCAATGACCACTGTTCCAACAACAGGCACCCGGATCTCTCCGTTGGCGTCCGTCCTATACAGACCCAGGGAGGACAGATGCCCGTATGCGTCGTCCACATACTCGCCGGAGGCGCAGCTCAATTTGAACTCCACTTCGGCCAACGGCTTGGAAGTCAGCTTATCCAGTTTCCTGATCACGAGATACCCGGTTGCCTTGTTGACAAAGCGGAGGGTCTGCCCACCGATGCCGCCCTTGATCTCAATGCTCTTGGGGGCAGAGTCCAGCACTATGCCGTCAGGGACCTTGATCTCTCTGGCGGTGACGGTGATGCCCGGCTCCAGATTGGGGATCACAATGCGGCCATTTTCATCGGTGATGTACTCACCATTGTCAGGGCCGACCACAGCGCCGCTGGAATCGGTTACCAGGAAAGTGACCCCCTTGAGGGGCTGATTCCCGGTCTCCGTCTCCAGATACTTCTCAATGGTGAGGGTGGTCTTGGGGATGTTCTCCACGACTACGTCATTTCCTCCGCCGGAGGTCCCACCGCTGCTGGAGCCGGTGATCATGCTGCTGTTGCTGCCGTTGCGGACCGTGATGACATGGGGCGTGGGATCGAGGACATAATTGGAGGGCACTCTGGATTCCACCACCACAACAGTGGAGTTGGGAATCAGGCCTGTCACCGTTACAGTTCCATCCTGGCCGGTAGTGTAGCGGCCCAGAACATTGCCATCGCCGTCCCGCAATGTGAACTCGGTGTTGGGCACGGGCTTTCCAGTAATCGCATCCTTTTTCGTGAGCGTCAAGGAGCAGAGAGGCTCGTTATACACCACCAAAGTCTGCGTATCCGCCGGATTCACTGTGACACTCTGGATGCGGGTGGCCTCGTCGATGATATGGGTGGGGAGGGTCTTGACCTCCTTCACCACGACGGTGCCCACCACGGGGACACGAATCTCACCATTGGCATTTGTAGTGTACAGGCCCTTGGAGGACAGGTGCCCGTTGGCGTCGTCCACATAGCCGCCCTCGGCGTAGGTCAATTCAAACTGAACGTTGCTCAAAGGCTCCTTGCTGATTTTATCCAGCTTCCGAACCACGAGATAGCCCGTCTTTTTGTTGTAGAAGCGGAGGATATTGGCTCCGTCGTCACTGATTTTGATGGTCTTGGGGATGCCATCCAGCACCACGCCATCGGGTACCTTGATCTCCCGCACGGAGATGGTGGACCCCGGCTCCACGCCGGCGATTACCACCCGGCCATCGTCGCCGCTCACAAACTCGCCGTTGCTGCTGCCGACCACGGCTCCGGAAGAATCGGTGACCAGGAAAGTCACACCCTTCAGGGGCTTGTGCTCACTACCCTCCTCCTCAATGTACTTTTCGATAATGAGGGTATTTTCGGGCTGTTGTAAAAATAGAGCTCCTGCCGGTCATCCGGGCGCACAACAACCGTCTGGCTCCGGGTCTCCGGGTCGATGGTGTAGCCGGGGATTGTGGCCTGCTCTGTCACAGTCACAGTGCCCACAATGCCGTTGATCGTGATGGTTCCGTCAGGTCCGGTGTAGTAGACGCCGTTGGAGGAAATTTTTCCGTTTTCATCGTCTACCACGCAGCCGGGGGCGTAGCTGACCTTGAACTGTACACCTGCCAGCGGCGTCTTGCGGTCCAGGCTGCTGTACTTGTGGATCACCAGGGACCCCAGGGGCTGGTTGAACAGCTCGATATTGTAGGTGCCGGGTCCCTTGACTTCAATCGTTTTCGGGGTGTCGTCCAGCAGGAATCCGGGCTTGCTTTTTACCTCCTGCACGATATAGCTGCCGGGTTCCACGTCCACCTTAATAAAGCCGTTTTCGTCCGTTCGGAACTCGCCGTTGGATTCGCCCACGACAGTTCCATCCGCCCGGGTGATGCGGATCACGACGTCGCTCAAAGGCTCCTTCGTGGTGCTGCTCATTTTCTTGACCACGATGGACCCAATGGGCTGGTTGTAGAAGTAGACGCTCTGGTGGTCATCGGGATTCACCACAATGGTCTGGCTCTTGCGGTTTTCATCAATCAGGTAGCCAGGGATTGTGGAAACCTCAGTAAATACCAGTGTCCCGGTCACACCGCTGATGTTAATCTGGCCCTCGGCATCTGTATAATAGATGCCATTGCTGGACAGCTTCCCGCCAATGTTGTCCACCACCTGCCCATTGGCAAAGGTGATTTTGAAGCCCACGCCCTCCAAGGGGGTCCGGCGGTCCAGACTGCTGTACTTGTAGAGCGTGACAGACCCCTTGGGCTGGTTGCGGAACTCCAGGGTTACCGTCTGCCCCGCCTTGATCGTGGCGGTCTGGGGCACGTCGTCCAGGATGTAATTTTCCTTTGCTCTGGTTTCACGAGCCACAATGGTGGTGCCGGGGTCTACATTGGAGATCAGGATGGTGCCCGCGGAGTCCGTCACGAACTTGCCGTTGGCGTCGCCCAGCATGGTCCCGTGGCTGTCCGTGATAAAAAACTCGCAGTCACTTAAAGGCGAATGGTCGGCGGCCGAAATTTTCTTGATCAAAATTGCGCCCTTGGGACTGTTGCCGAAGTAGAGCTGCACCACGTCCTGCTCCTTGCCGGAGATATAGGCCGTCTGCGGGGCGGTGTCCATGACGTGGTCGCCGTCGCTGGCCAGCTCCTCCACGGTGTAGGCGCCCGCTTTCAGGCGGTTGATGGTGAAACTGCCTCCAGGGCCGGTCTTGTAGGTGCCGATCACCGTGCCGCCGGAGCCGCTGGTGCCGGACATATAGCGGACCTGGAAAATAGCGCCCTCAACCGGCTCGCCAGTGACGGAATCATACTTCCAGACCACGAGTGCCGAGAGAGGCGTATTTTGGAAACGGACGGTCTTGCTCTCATTTCCGTGGATAATGACCGTCTGGATGAGGGGTTCCTTGAGCTGGAAACCGTCAGCGGGCTCCAGCTCCGTGATGGTGAATTCGCCGGGATACAGCCGCTTGCCCAGCTCATGGACCCGGATCTCACCTCTGGAGTCCGTGAAAACCTCGCCGTAGTCGATGGTGGCGGGGGCCTCCGCAGCCTCGCCATTACTGGTGTAGACGACATGGAATTTAGCGTGTTCAATCGGCTCCCCAGTGATGGAATTCTCCTTGAAAACGGTCAATTCCGGGGCCTTGCGGTTACGGAAAACCACCGTCTTTTCATCGCCGGGACTGAGGGTGATGATCTGTACCCTGTCCGCGTCCTTGTCGGGGAGGTAGTAGGGCGACGGAACGGATTTTTCCGTGATCTGATAGGTGCCGGGAGCAACACGGAGGGAGACGGTGCCGTCCGGCCCGGTGGTCCAATCGTCCTGATACGTGCCGTCCAGGGCCTTGACGGTCAGGACGGTTTTGGGGATCGGGGTCTGGCTGTCCGCGTCAATTTTCCTGAGCGTGAGCAGGGGCTGCTTGAGGTTGTCATAGATCAGCTCCTTGTCATCCCCGGCACCCAGCCAGATTGTCTGCGTCGGCTCATCGCCAACGACCCACGGGTCCGGGACACTCTTTTCCGTTACCGTATACGAGTCAACGGGGATACCAGTGAGGACCGCCTTGCCATCCGGGCCGGTCTCTACATCCTGGTGGAACCCAAAATGAATGCCCTTGACCTCAAAATGGGTGTTGGGGATCACGCCGCCGGTCTGCTTGTCCCGCTTCAGAATCGTCAAATTAGGCAGCCGCTTGTCGGCAGCCGTCACGGTGACAGTGCCGCCGCCGTTGATGACGGCCTGATCCACATGGGCGATGACCGGCTCCCGCAGTCTGGCAAAAGGAGCCGGGGCGCTTACCTCAACAAAAGCGTACATTCCCTCCGTCACGTTTGTGATGGTGATACTGCCATCCGCCTTTGTCTCCTCACTAGCGATGATCTGGCCATCTTTCAAGACGTTGAACACCGCGCCGGGCAGGGGATTGCCGCTGTCGTCCAGTTTCAGCAGCCGAATTTTGACACGGGCGTCGTTTTCAAAAATGAGGGCAATATCGGTCTTGCCATCCCAGACGAAGGTCTGCTTGGTCTTGCTGACATCCGGGCTCAGACTGTACCCCTCCGGCGGGGTGACCTCCTCCGCGGTATAGCTTCCCACGGGCATCTGATCCCAGGGCACATCGGTGAGATAGCCGCCCACGCCGGTGGTGTAGGTGCCCACAAAGTTGTTGTCTACACCGGTGATCTTGATGACCGCCCCGGCCAGACCCGTGGAGGGGTCGTCCGCGTCCACTTTGCGGATCGTGCCCTCGCCGGTGGCGGGCGGGGTGTCCGTAAAGGTGACGGTCACGGTGCTACTGAAGCCGTTGGGCAGAACCACATATTCCGGGCCGGCGTTGTCGATCTCATAGCCATACGGCGCCTTGGTCTCGGTCACGGCGTAGGTATTTGCGGTGAGGCCGTCCAGCCGGCAGGTTCCATCCGGCCCAGTCACCACATCCCTGGAGAAGGAGCCGTTTTCCGCCTGCACATGGAACTCCGCTCCCTGCAGGCCCTTGGTGGGATTGGTAGAATCCACTTTCCTGATAATCAGGGAGTAATCGTCCTGTGTTTCATGATCTACAGACAGCTCACCGAGGATGACCTTCTGCACGGAACTGGCAGGATGGGTGGAGCTTCCCGCGCCGGTGAAGGTATACTCATAGACCGCGCAGTCTCCCCAGACGCCCTGATTGCCAAGGTCAATAATATATTGCGTCCGGTCCCGGAAGGAGGAGCCGTCCCTCTCATCGTCAATGCTGGTAAAGTGAGTACCCTCAAGAGAGTTATAGACAGCCATGAGTTCCTCAGCACACCCCACCACGGGATCGCCGAGACTGCCCTGCTTGTACCGCCAGATGATAGCTTGTACCCAGGCGTTCATATACCAGGTATAGCCGTCATCCCAGATGGTGTTCACGCCCAGAGCCTCGGCCTGATCGGTAAATACGCCAGTGGAGTGGGCATAATAGTACGCCATCATCATGGATACCGTGGGATCGGAGAGGGTCGTTTTATGTCCCCAGGTTTGACCCAGCAGAGACTGCCCCATGCCGCCGCCCTTGGTGCCGCAGAATCCGGTGGTCGTCTTGCTTCCATCGGCGTAGTACATCTGATGCAGGGAACAGCGGCCAAGAGCCGCGGATTCATAGGACACACCGGACATTCCAAAGCGGTCCAGCTTGATCGTGTCTCCCGCGGCCATGGCCTGCGAGGGGAACAGACCGAGGACACAGACCAATGCCAAAAGCATGGCCGTCATGCGTGTCCATAGAAAATGGGTTCGTTTTTTCATAAAAATAACGTCCTTTCATGTGCTTTTGCAAAAAGAAAAGCCCCTCAGCATCTGCTGAAAGGCTTTTCTTAATTGCGTGGATCGAATGTTAGGTTATAGAGGGCTGTACGCATTGGGATCGCCTACCACCATGTAGCAGTAGGCTGTGCCGCCGGATAGGTAGACGCCAGTACCGAGGCAAGTGGCATCTTCCCGTATCATCGTTTGGAAGTGCCCGGAGGAATTGACCCAGTTAAAGACTGCTGTCTGCGCGGCGTAGTGATACCCGCTGGCCGTGAAGCAGGTCAGGTTAAATCCGCCGCCATAAGGCCAGCCGTAATCCCGCAGTACCTGCCATTCATACAGGCTGTGATTCCGCATCTGGTGGGCGGCACAGTCCTGGGCGGCATTCATCAGGGCCTCATTTACCTCCAGCTCCGCCACGCCGTTTTCCCGGCGCACCTGGTTGATGAGGCGGACCATCTCCTGCCGGACCTCCATATTGGCGGACAGGTCAATCCCGCCCTCTGGTGCGGAGGGCTGTTCGCCCGCTGTGCCGCCGGTCACAGTCAGCGTGAGCTGGCCGGTCTCTCCAGAGCTGCTTCTGGCGGTGACCGTGGCGGTCCCGGCTGACTTCGCCACGGCGACCCAGCTCCCGGATACCTTTTCAACTGCGATGACCGCCGGATCGCTGGAGGTCACCGTATAGGCCGCCCCGCTGGGGCTAATGATGAGCCCGCTGCGGTCTCCCGTGTTCAGGGTATCTCCCTTGTAGCTGCTCACCCGGACCGCCTGCGCCGCTGTGGGCGGAGGCGTTTGGGTCGGGGCCTCTCCGGTGTAAGGGGAGCTGCTGTCCACCTGAACGCCGTTGGCCCAGTAGACATTGAAACCCACCTCTTTTCCGATGTCCCGGAGCTTGACGAAGTTGTTGCCCGCGATGTTGTAGGCGGTCATGTGTACCTGATGGCCGTCTACATAAATGTTCTGCCAGCTGGGCTCCGCCATCACGCCCGCGGCAGCCGCGCCGCCGGTCAGCACAGCGCCAAGCGCCATGCCAACGGCCAGGGTCCCGAGGTCTCTCTTTTTCATTCTCTGCGCCTCCTTGATCTTTTCCTGCCCACATCATACCCCAAAGAGGGGTTGAAAGCTATGGGAAAGCGGAAGAGGAGAGGTAGAAAAAGAAAGGTAAAAACGAAGCAGATTACATAGTCAGGAAATCTCCACCGCACGGACACACCAGCGGAGATCCCGCTCGTTCCGGACGCAGGTGTACAGCGTCAGACAGTTGTCCCGCGTGTCAGTGAGACTGCTCCGGTCCGTCTCGCTGACCTTGGCCACAGAGGTCACCTCATAGGTCCGGGTCCCCAGTTTGGTGGTCAGGGTGATCCTGTCTCCGGCCTCCAGGGTGTGGATCTGACCGAAGTAGGAATTGGTCCCCCGGTTGTGCGCGGCCAGTCCAACATTTCCAGCCCAGATGGAGGTCTCCGTAAAGTGGCCCACACCCTTTGCCAGGGTCCTGCTGTCCGTGCCCTGGTAGATCTTCACCTCCAAATCAATGGCGGGGATCTCCAGTGTGCCGAGATGCCCGCCTCTGTAGTAGAGGTCGTCCGTCACCTCCGTGTAGCCGCTGGAAGTGCTGCCGGGATCGGTCACCGTCACGGTGGAGGAGCCGGGAACATAGAGCGCCCCGGCACCGGAGGCCGCCCCGCCGCCCATGGCGGGGGACTGGATCACGGCGGAGCTGCCGTTGATAACGGCTCCAGCAGTCGGCTGATAGCCGGGGGCCAGATTGGGCGTCAGCGGCGTACCGGTGTGCAGAGTGTCGGCGCTGGGACTCCCGAAAGAGGGCGGCGCGAGGGCGGCATTCTTGCTCACATCCTCATTCTTCCTGGCCCCGCCGTCTGCGGTGTAGATTACCTCAATGGAGGTGGGCTTGCCGTACTCCGGGTCTCCTGTCCCGTCAAAGGTGTACTCCATGGGCCCGGCGGCGCTGGCGGGGACGGCCAGAGACGCCGCCATGGACAGAGCCAGAAGCAGCATGGTCAATTTCTTCATCGTGTTTGTCAGCCCTTTCTTTTATAATGTATGGCTGGGATCAGGCATCCCCATCGCTGCCCTCCGCCAGCTCATTGCGCCGCTTGAGGAACAGAGCGATGCCGATGCCGCCGCCAGCTGCGGCGATGAGGCCCAGGGGCACCAGCAGGAGCGGCCAGTTGAAGCCGGAGGCGGAGGCGTTGATATCCGAAATCTCCTCCGCGGGTTCCGCCGGCTGGAGGGGCGTACCCTCGAAGATGGCCACATACCGGGTCTTGTTCAGCGCAATCCTGCTGACGGTGCCGGTGTAATCGGCAGAGACGGTGTACCCCTTGATATAGCTGCTGGTGGCGCTGCCGGTGTAGGTGGCCACTGCGGTGTAGCGGTCACCCAGGGCATAGCCGTCCAGACTGCCGGTGTTGTCCGTCTGCCAGCTGACGTCCTGGAGAGTCAGGGTGCGCCCGCCGTCCTGGATGGTCTTGGGGATGTACTGGGTATCCTGCCCAGCCAGGTTGGGATAGCTCCGAGTGGTGGAGACCTGCTTGGTGGAGCTTGCATAGCCGGAAGGCTCCACCTGCACCGTGTCCAGCCGCAGGGTCAGGATACCGGCAAGGCCGTCCTCGGTGATGAACTCCTTCTCCTGGGGCAGCAGGGCCAGCACAGAGGCCATGTCCTTGCTCTTGCTCTCCAGCGTCACCGTTTCGGTGTGCTGGCGGCTCTCATGCTCCGGCAGCTCCTGTTTCAGCAGATCCACCAGCGTATAATGGTACCCGTCCTGCTGGAAGTCCGAGCGGGGAATCCCGACGGGATCGTCCTCCGGGGACAGGTCATAGATCTTGCGGATCTCGGTGCCGTCCTCATTCCTGGTAACAGAGGTGGGATAACACACTTGGGCGGGGTCGGCCCACTCCGCCGCGTGAGCGGCGGGAGCGAGGGCCATGGTCAGCGCCAGGGCCAGGGCGCAGACAGTGGTCAGTCTTTTCATGTTCTTTTCCTCCTCTTTACATTCCCATTTCCGGGGCGGGAGGAGCGTCCATGCTCTGCCCGCCGTTTTCCTGCTGCCGCTGGGGAAGCTGCGTCAGCGACTGCTGGTAGGCGTCCAGCACCGCCTGGTGGAACTGCTGGTGGAACTCCTTGGTGCAGGGAAAGCAGACGTCCTTGTAGCCGTCCCTGCCCTTGTAGCTGGGCATGGAGACGAAGGGGCCGTTGCTACCGTCCACCACCTTCACGCCCCGGACGGCGAAGCAGCCGTTCAGGTTGACGGAGGCGTCCGCCAGGACGGGGCCGCTGGCGTGGAGGGAGTGGATCTTCACATCCACCTGCATGGGGAGTATCTCCCGCTGGGGGACGGGAGCCGGGGTGGGGGTCTGTTTCATTGTCGTTTCCTCCTTAAAATATTCTGGATAAAATGGGGTCACTTTAGCGTCATACCGCCTGTGGCGGGAACGGTTTCCGGCTCGGGGCCGTGTTCCCGCAGGCTCCGAAGGGCGTGCTTGAAGGTCTCGCTGCAGGCCGCATTCTGTTCCTGAATCCACTGCTCCCGCATGGCCTCCAGCGGATCATCAAAGCGCAGCAGATATTCCAGCAGGTCGTCCGGATAGGCTTTGGCGTTCAGAACCAGCTCCTCGAAGCAGGTGCGGGCGGCATCGATCTCAGCCGCTTTGGCGAAGACGGAGCGGGCGGGACGCTGCAGCATGGCTTCCTCATAGGCCGTCCAAGCTGCCTCTACCTTTTTGGCAAGATATGTGTGGATCTCAATCCTCGTCACAGATATCCCTCCTCAACCCATGCCGCCCATGATGGGGCCGCTCTGCTCCGGTTCCTGCCGGAGGCCGCGAAGCTCCTCCAGCTTCTCCCGCGCCCAGTCCGGCAGGTACTGTTCATCCAGAACGCCGGCAAAGTCGGAGCGGTTCCAGCGGGTCTGCTCGCCGTCTCCCAGGCAGGTGGCAAAGACTGCCTGTCCTCTGGCGTGAGGAGTGCAGCCAAAGCCCCCCTCACCGTACCAGAGCTGATTGCGGGGGTCCCAGCAGCTCTCCCGGAGCGTGTCAGGACTCATCACCAGCACCTTGCCGGCATAGTCCTGCTCGTGGCGGTCACCGGTGCAGTGCTCCGGTCCGAAAAGGCCAAGGGCTCGATATGCCTCCTGTGCCTGCCGGATAAAAGATTCCAGCCGCGGCGCTGCCGCATTCACCGCGAAATAGATGTTGTATTTGCGGTCCGGGGGTACGAAAGTCCTCTGTCCCCATTGGCGGACCGCACTGCTGATCTGGTCCGGATCATCCAGCTGTGAGATCGAATTGGCAAGGACAAAGTTCACCCGCTTAAATCCGTATTGCTCCAGCACGGACAAGGCGCAGCCCTCTGTCAGGTCTCCGTCCGCTCCATTGCAATGGTCCCGGACAGCACATTCGACGGCCCTCGCGCAGCTGACGTTTGTCTTGAAGCTATCCGTGTACAGCCGCTCCTCTTTTCGTCTCTGGGCTTCCTGCCGGGAATAGGGATACACATGGGGGAAATCAGCCGCCATAGATAACCCCGTTTTCCCGCATCAGACCGTCCAGCTCATCCAGACAGATTCCCGTCTGCCGGAACATCTCCAGAAGAGCCTCCGGCACATCCCGCAGGTCCGGTCCCTCCGCGGCGGTGATATGGATCGTGCCCTCCTCCGCGAAGACGTCCAGCTTGGCGCCCTTGGGAATACCGGCCTCTTCCAGCAGTGCGTCCGGAATGGGAAACTCATCCTCACCCTGAAGGCAGGGACAGTCCGCGCTGCAGTTGTCACAGGGGCCGCATGTGTTTGCCAGATGGATCAGGAGATTTGTCGCAATTGTCCGCAGGAACTGGATGGTCCCAACCAGCTCCGCGGCCGTCATCGTCTCTCTCAAAACCACCGCGGCGTCCTCGGAGGCTTGAATGTCGACAGGCGTACCGAGCTCCATGCCGCTGGAGGTGAGGAGAAGGGACAGGGGACCGACGGACTCCGCCGTGTTGTACTTCTTACAGTTTGTCATTTTCTGGGAATTCATAGGAAACCTCCAATATTAAAGTTTAATCAGTGATTTTTTCGGGGTATGCACCAGCTCCAGCCGGAGCTTTTCCGTCTCCTGTCCGCCAAACAGCGTCAGCTGATCTGCCAGGAATGGAGTGGGATCATAATTGGTCATGAGCAGTTCGCCGTACAGCGCGCCGCTCCGCTTCGCCATGGGATTGTCCCGTGTGAAAGCCAGGATGTAGAAATCGTCATACAGGCGGCGGATGAAGTGGTGATCGTTGTAGGACACCGCCACAGGCCCCCGGCATTTGTGCAGAACCCGGTGAAGCCGGGTGTGGTACTGCGCCGCGATCTCCATGTCGTAGCTCCGCTCCGCGCCGAAATAGGGTGGGTCACAGTAGGTGAGCCTGTTGACGCCGTCCCGCTCCCGGATGATCTCGATGGCGTCCTTGTTCTCAATCGCCACGTCCTGGAGCCGCTCAGAGGCGGACATGAAGAGGTACAGGAACCGGGACACGTTCAGATCCTTAACCGCGAAGGAGTTGGTAGTGGCGTTGAAGCTGCCCCGGACCCGCATGACATAGGCCGCCGCCCGCTGGACGTCATAGAGCTCCAGCCGCTCCTGGAAGATGGGCCGCAGCTCCGCGGCCTGTTCCGGGGTGAAGCACGCCGGGTCATCCAGGATCTCCAGCTCCTCCTGGATGTTCCGAAGGGTGATCTCCTTATGCGCGGCGAAGTCCTTATAGAATTCAAAGACCGCTCTGGAGTGGATGGGGAGGAAGCGCAGTTCCCGAAGCAGGGCGTTGCAGCGTTCTTTTACGCAGAGATGGAGGTTGCTGAGTTCCACATTCAGGTCGTTGTAGATGTCCAGCCTGCCGGGGCGGGGCGGCATACTCAGCAGTACGGCGGCACTGCCGCCGAAAGGCTCCAGATATTGCTTCATGTTGGGCGGAAAGACCTGGGTGATATAGGGTGCCAGCTTTTCCTTCCCGCCCACCCATGGGATGACTGGCCTTGCGATGTCAGCCACCCCCTTCCTCACCGCCGGGGCCGCTCTGCCGGGTTTCATCGGAGGCCCCGCAGGGTTCTCCAAACTGTTCCAGCGCGGACTCCAGGCCGTGGATGGCCGCCTCCAGGCCCCGCACCATGGCCTGGAGCTGGAGAATGGTGGTATAGACCTCTCCGGCAGTTCTGGCGTAGAAGTATCCGTCCCGGCTGCTGCAGACGGGGACGCCATCCTGCCGCAGACGGTTTACCAGCTTCCTCAGGTCCGTGCCGCTGAGGTGAAGCACCTGCTCCAGCTCGGCGCCTTTCACGGTATATCTCCGCCCGGAGCAGGCGCCCTTCAGGTAGGCCAACAGTTGATTCTTCCGCATTTTTTTGTCCTTTCCGGGGCCGGTTTCCCGAAAAAGAGCGCAAAAAAAGAAGGGGCCGTTTGTCCCTTTCGGAAAACGGCCCCTATAATGATTTACTTATTCACTTTTTCTCTGGTATGGGCTGTGCCCATTTGACACCACCACCTTTCATTGCCGGTATACTCATTGCATGGTCATGCCGCCCTGTTCCGGGGCGGTGTATTCGCGGACAAATTCCCGGCTGTTGCGGATCAGATAGCCGGTCTCACCGCTGGCCTCCATATATCCGGAGGTCTCCAGCAGATCCTCCGCATAGTCCTTCAGATGGATATTGCCGGATTGGATCAGCTCTTCCGATACGCCGTAGGAGCGGAGATTTTTCGCGGCAAACTCTTTCAGACCGTCACGGGGCACCCACTCGTAGCATGAGAGATTCTGCGAGATATCCAGAGCGAATTTCAGAGTATGACAGCCCTCATACCCCAGGGCGGCGGCGAACTTTTCCCTCCAGTGGGGTTCGCCCTGCCCCTGCTCGTCCAGAATGAAGCCAAGATTGTCGCCGTCCCTGACCAGCTCCGTAACGCTGTCGTACTGTTCCATGAGGTCCCCGGCTTCCGGGAGAATACACCGGGCCTCCAGCAGGGTGCAGTCCTCCAGAGACTTGACCCGCAGTGCCTCCAGCGCAAGTGTGACTTCGGTGGATTTTTCCGGCGTCTGTCCGTCATAATCCGGCAGCCGCAGCCACACCCCCTCCGGCACAGCGGGAGAGGCCAGCCTCAGCTTGACGCTCCAGTCGCTGTCCTCCGGCAGAGGGGTGCCCTCTCCGCGGTAGGCCGGTTCCGGCGGCTCTTTCGGATATTCCACATAGCAGCTCCCAATAAACAGGCCGGGATGATCGTTTTCAAACTGCTGCCCGATATGGTCGAAGTCCACATACGGCAGGACTTCCTCCGGCAGCTTGGACGCCTGACCCAGGCTGAACCGGCCCAATTCCTCGTAACTGCCGGCCGGATGGATCTCGCACCCGGACAGATTCTGAATGCTGTTGATAACCTCAGCCGCGGTTTCAGGCGGGTGCCGCATAGAGTCGGCAGCGCGGACATAACCCTCACGGACGCTCAGTGTCTCCAGCCGCTCCTCCAGCCACGCCCGTTCCTGGGGAGTACCGGGCAGGTCCAGCAGATGATCAAACTCTCCCATGTCACTTCATCTCCATTCCGCCCTGCGTGGGGCTCTCTTCTACGCCTTGAATCGGCTGCCCATCCACCCGCTCAATCAGGCCGTAGGCGGTCAGCACTCCATTGTAGCTCCGGATCAGCGCCTGCCCGTATTGATGCAGGTTCACATAGGGCGTGATGATCTCCGCCTCCCGGTCACAGAGAATTGTGGAAAGCTCCCCCTTCGCCACTTCGATGGGGGAGCTGTACTGCGGAGAGAAAATGTACTTGTCCAGCGAATCCGCCAGCAGGGAGGCGCTTAGAAGATCACGGCAGTTTGCGGCTTCCAGCAGGGCCTTGTATGCGGTCAATTCTTTCGGTTCCATGCCGGACAGCTTCTCTGACAGCTGATTCAGCTCCGGCAGATCTTCGGTTGTATAGAGCATTTGCTCTATGCCGGGTATAACGCCATCAAAGCTGGTAAATACGGTTCCGAGCCAGCCAGTGTCACCCAGCTGCTCCTCTGCTTTTTGAAATTCTTCCTCTGCGGCGGGGAGATTTAGAAAAACCTCCTTCGTGGGATCTGCGCCGGGCACGGCGTCAGGGTGGTGAATCACGCCGACACGGAATATATAATCCGGTTTTTTGGGTGCCAGATCCAGCGGCTTATACACCTCCGCCAGTGCGCTGTGCTGTTCCACATAGCTGCCGGGGTGGTCCGCGGTGCGCTCCACGAAGACCCCGCCCTCCGCCTGACGGTGTTCCCGCCCGATCCGCTCGAAGTCCAGCAGCTCGAACACCTCGTCTGTCAGATCAACAGCTTCCGGCAGGAAGTCGTTTTCCGCCAGGAACTGGCCCAGCCGGAAGTCGTTCAGAGCCGTATCCACCACATGACAGCAATCCGTGCTATGGGCGATGTCAATCAGCCTTGAGATGGGGATGGGCTGATTTTTTCGCTGTTCTATGGCCAGAAGTCCTGCGAAGGCGGTGCATTGCCGTTCATCCAGCTCCGACAGCTTCTGCGCCAGGGCGTTCAGGTCCTGCAGCCCGCAGGTATCGTTCAAAACGGAGGACAGTTCCTCGAATTGACGGTACCCTGTGATCTCCCAGTACGGGATTTCGCCCTCTGTCAGCCGGAGCTTGTCAAAGGCGTCCTGCATCTCATAGGGCGTTGCGGGGAGGGACAGTTCCGCGCAGGCGGCGCTGTCCGGCTGGTCCGCTTTCGCCAGATAAATGTCGAACACCTTAGCCAAGAGTCATCCCTCCCATCGGTATTCCAGCCTCTATATCGGTGGGGGACTGGAGGGCCTGCTCATAGGTCTTTGGGTCCGCGGCGGGGCAGTCCCAGCCATGGAGACAGCCACTCAGCATGGCCTGCTCCTGAGCCGGGGTAATCCCCCGGTATCGGTTGCGGTAGTCCGCCATGTGGCGGTTCAGGCCAGGCTTTTCGCTGTTGTTCTCCGCTGCCTGCCAACCAGCATCCTTGGTGATGCAGATCAGGGAGCCATCCTCCGGCAGGACCGAATAGCACAGCTCCGGGAGACGTTCAGTAAAGTGAGGATCAAAGCGGTCCTGCTCCGTCATGATACTCCAGTCATCGCTGTTCCACAGATGGACGTACAGCTCACAGCCATCACCGACATCAATATCGTGCTGCTCGAAGCTCTCTCCCCAGCCATCGGACATCTGTCCGCCCAGGTAATCAGTCAGGGTTTCCAGTTCCATGGGCGTCAAAGTATCCTGCACCTGGCATTCCACCACCGCCCAGAGCTGTCCCTCCCGCTCCTCCGCGGTGAACAGGGCGGAGCGGACCTTTTGGTTCACGGCGTCGTCCTTGCCGTACCAGTGCATGACGCCCCGTTCCGCCTCCTCCGGCTTCCGTTCCCGGATCAGGGCCGCCAGGATCTGATCCTGATAGCTCCGGAGCTCTTTCCCGTTAAGCGGTTCGCTCTCCCCGCTCACATCGCCGTACTCATCGGATGTGAACAAATTTGCTGTCATGGGGGCGTACAGCTTCAGCGTCTGGAGGGGCGGGGGCAGGACGGAAAACCGGTCCTCACCCAGCACGAGGCCGAGGCCCCGGCCATTGTCCCACTTGACGTGGAAGGTGCCGATGTCGTCGATGCTCTCCAGCGTCCCCATGGTACCCGGCTCCACAGGGCAGTAGGGGTCCTTCATCTCCTGAAGCTTGATCCGGCTTCCCACAGGGAACTGCTGGCGCAGAAAGTCCAGCCACTCTTTTGATATCTGACTCATTTACATCCCCTCCATATTCATGTTGATTTGCGGTACACCTCGCTGCGGCGGGCCGCCTGCCCGCGCTTTTTGGATGTCCGGACTGCCGGAGTACCATATTGTACTGCCAGTCTCCAGCATGGACTCCACCGTGCCCGGCTCCAGATATTTGGCGCACAGGCGGGGAAGATACGTTTCAAGCTCATCCCATTCGTAGGGATAGCCAATTCCCTCGCCATAGGTAATATCCTGTCTCAGTTCCGCCACCAGCGCGTCGTAAGCGGCCGGGTCCATACTGTCATAGGCGCTTTGACCTGTCAGCGTCTCCAGCACTGTATTCCCCACATAGGTCAGGGCCTCAAACTGGCAGCCGCCATAGGCTTCCGTATCCGCCAGCGAGTCCGGATCTGCCAGCGCCGCCAGATAGACTTCTCTGCCCTGGGCGATCAACCAGGCCTGAAAATCGATGAAGCCGTCATCCGAGCACCCACCGCACATCAGCGAGGCGGCGTTCCAGAGGCCATACTGATTGGCGAGCTGCTGGTATCCGTGAAAAATGTCATGGAAATTCTGAGCCTGCTGAGGGCCGCGGGCGGTGAGCTGTTCTGTCAGCCATTGGAGAGATGCGTCCATATCCTGACCGCACTCTTTTTTCATCTCCGCGATTAGACTCCAAAAGGAGTCTGTACGCATCTCTCTCATAGGCTTATCCCCTCCATCTGTAGTGCTGGCGGAGACGGGGGGATCTGCTTCTCCAGATGCTGTGCCGCGAAGGGGGCTGCGTGTTCTGTCAGGCCGGCGATACACCGGCACATGGCGTTTTCGTATACTCTGTACCGCGGCTCCATCAGCTCATGCCTCCCATCGTCATGCCCGTATTGCCATAGTCCTCAATCCGGCGGGGATTTTCCTCCCCGTACAGATCATAGATCATATCATCCACAGCCTTTCTGACTGCGGGGTCATCGGTCAAGGTCTCGCAGCGGAAACCGGTGGATGCCTGGTATGGCAATTCCTCCCGGACGGTCTGGAGGTACCTCTGGGGATCGGTGAAGCTCCACTTCTCACCGCTGGCAAAGGTCACCCGCCCGACAGCCGGACTTTCATCCAGCATCTGCTGGAGCCGGCTGGCGGCGTCCGTTACCACCGGGTCATCCTTGAAGCTGTCCAGCTTCAGGCGGTCCTCGGACAGCCACTCCCGGCCATCCCAGTAAATGGCGAGATCCACGGCGGCGATGCCGTCCTTGGTGACGCCCAGCCGCTTGTCCCCGCAGTCAAGACTTGCGTAGAGCGGTATGGCCTCCTCCAGGGGGAGGTGGTGATCCAACCGCCGCTCAGGCGTATTGATATGCTCAATCACATACCAGTCGTAGCTGTGGGGAAGGGCGGGATCGGCGGTGTCCCTGAGCATCCGGTGCCCTTTTTCCGTCAGCCCCATCTGCTGGGCCTGCCTGTCAAAGCAGGAGAGGTACGCCTGGTAGTCGCCCTCCGCGGGATTGCACCGCAGGCGGTAGAGGTACCGCTCCGTCTCCACGGTGAAGCCGTAATTCTGGCAGAGGGAACTGCCGTTGATCTCCCCGCCGTGGCCCCAGCAGTAGCGGCGCATGGAACCGAGGCTTTTCAGCACGGTTTTCCTCAGCTCGTCTACAACCTCCTGGAGTTCGGCCTTGAACTCCTGCGTGTTCAGCTCCTCCGGCCCCCTGGGCCACCAGGTGTGATAGAAGGACTTCCCACCGCTGCCGAAGTCCATGCGGACGTGGCCGATTGCTCCAAGATTCTTATCCTTCTCCGGCGTCTGGGAAAAAAACAGCCCCGCCTCCTCGGGGGAAGCGGGGCGCAGAGTGAATTTTCTCGGGTCCTGGGGACAGGGCAGATGCTGCTGACGGCAGAACTCCGCCAGCGTGACCGGCTCCTCATAGGTTAGAACCAGGTCCTTCACTTTTCTCTCTGCGGTGGTAACCTTCTTCAAGGGCTGGGGGGAAAGCACCGTGCCGACGCGGTACACCACGGCAAGGTCCGTCAGCTTCAGCGGCTGATCCGGTTTCCGGTCGGTCCCGCAGAGATCATAGCAGTGCCAGCCCTCCGGGACCTCCTCCCGAGCAATGGGCTGTTCGCTGTAGAGGACCTGCTTCCCGAACAGCTCCGCCGGGTGCATCCGGTCTTTGTAAAGGTCAATGTACAAGGGGTTTCATCTCCTTTTCCTTGATTTGTGAACACAACAGATACCACAGAACCGCCCGGAAGTCTACTCTTTTTTGAACTCCTCCCAGGTGCAGGAGCGAAAGATCGGCTTTCTGTTTACCCATCTGGCAAACCGCCTCTGTTCCTCGGTGGGTTCGCTGCCGTTGTAGTCTCGGTAGGGCTGGGCAAAGATCTCTATACCCATCTTGTCCAGGGCGCATGCCCTCCGGTTTGCCTCCTCTACGTCCTGGACCAGCATGTAGGCCCAGAACCTGGATTTCGCGATTCCGGCTTCCTTCATATACGCAGCAGCCCGCTCGATTACCGGGAGCATCTCAGAGGTATCACAGGACAGACGGACAAATTTGATCCATTTCAGCCGGGCCAGGAGCGCCGCGGTTTCCGGAGTAATGAGGCGGGCGTCCAATCCCTGATTGAAATCTACCCAAATCCGTTGTCCTCCCATGGCCTCGATCTGTTGGAGGCCGTGTTCGCAGGCCAGGACGTTGTTGTCTATGAAGATGATCCTGTCACTGTCCGGACGCTTGATCTCCTCCCAGGTGGCCGCCGGTCTGATCTGCCCCTCTTTTTGGGGGACGATGCACCAGGGGCATCGTCTGATACATCCCCTGGTCAGAAAGCCGATGGCGTAATCAACCCCTGGGTAGATCGAGTAATCCGGTGAGGCCCTCTCAATTTTGTCTGGCAGACTGCCGTAGTTCTTATAGCCGGTGCCGCCCCGGATGATTTCGTCTGCGTCAATCACAGTATCAACATCCGGAGTAAATGTGAAGACCTTGCTCATATAGACGCGGTCATAATGGCAGAAGCCGTTCCACCACTCCACAACGTCACCTCGGTTTTTATGCCAGGCGGACAGACGCATCAGCGCCAGATTGGGAAATCCGCTGTGGCCGTCAACGTCAATCAGGCCGATTTTCACAGCATCGTCTGTCCGATCTCCGGCTCAGGCGGAAAGGGATTGCTCAGGCGGCGGACCAGACCGAACTCTGTCCGGCGAACGCCATCCTCCGCCAGGGAGTCTGTGCCGAGTTGGGCGAAGTCCATATAGCCGTCGATGGTGTCGATGATCTCATCGTCTGCCCCAATGCGGCGGAGCACCTGCTTTCCGTACTCCTCCGCGTTCTCCGAGGCCAGCTCATAGTCATCCCGGTTCATGGCAATCTTGAGGACCTCCGCAAGGGTGTCCGGCTGTTCCGCCTCCAGGACCGCGCAGAACTTTGTCAGTTCGCCCTCCTCCCGTTCCATCTTCTGGAGACAGTGCGCCAATGTGTTTGCGTCCTCTACACAGATCGTATCCAGCGGGATCAGGCTGTCCAGCTGCGGTGCGGAGAATTTAACGGCGGTGATGCCGGCCTGGGAAAAGTCCTCCACGTCCAGGTCCCGTTTTGCCTGTGTCATCTCCTCCTCGGAGGCGGGGAGCGTAAGATAATACCACCGGTCCGCGGTGGCGAGGGTCAGGGCAATCTTCCCCGGCGGTTCTTCCCGCGGAGCCGGGCTTTCCCGGCGCGGTTCCATGGGTGCGTCCCGTGTCAGCTCCTCCAGCGGAACGCCGCCGTGATATACCACGTAGCCGCATTCGTTGAACTGCCCGCTCTCCTGCCGGACGCGCTGTTCCCCATAGCGCCGGTAGTCATAGCAGTCCTCCAGATCTTCGTCATACTGAAACTTTCCCGACTGCCGGATCATGTATCTGCCATATTCCTCCGGAGTCCGAACGCCGGGAACGAAGCTGAACTGGCCCAGGTTCTCCGCCAGACGGCAGATGGAGACAGCGCCCGATGTCTTTGCCATCAGGACCACCGCGTTCAGCTTCTCCATATCCGCTTCGTTCATCGTTGAAATGGCCTGGCACATCCGGTTGAGAGCGGAAAGACCATCACCGGACAGCCGCTCCAGATTCAAGGCCTCCGCCACTTTTTCCGGCAGCTCATCAAAATCAAGGCGCACCCGTGCGTCAGACATTGTGTCAATGTCAACCCGGAGCAGTGTCCGCTCAATTTGGTGTTCCGAAGCGGGGAGGTACAGGTGTTCCGGATTTTTCCCCTCCGCGAGGCCCTGTTTCGACGTGACCTCCAGCACCATGAGAGGGCTGTCATAGAGATATGCGGGGAATTGATGCCCGTTGTAGAGCTCCTCCAGCACCATGCCGTTGTCGTAGACCACACCGTAAGGGGTAACCGTCTCGCCGCCGCTGTCGATCAACAGCAGGGCGGTTTCAACGCCATCCAGATTTTCCAGCTCCTTCGTTTTGGCGCTGCCACCATTCAGATTCATGTAATGGCTGCGCCCGACTTGCTCCAGTTCGGAAAAGTTTGTGATGACCGTGGCCTGCAGGCAGCAGAACGTGAGATTGATGAAATCCTTGACGTCCTTTAACTCCAGCTTACAGGCCATGGCCTGGAACTGGGCGTCCTCGCCCGTGCAGAAGCTGTCCAGCCGCTTTGCCAGATAGTCCAGCTGGTCCACATTGACCAGCGTACCATTGAGTGTGCTCAGCACACTGTAGTGGCTGTCCACATCATCCACCGCGCAGTCCCGGTCCACAGAGTGGCCCAGGTCCATTGCCCGGAGCATCTCAATCGTCTGATCGTACTGGTCAGCGGGGATGGGGAAGGGGATGGTGATCTGCCCGCATTCCGGTCGCTGGGGGTTGCTTAGGACCGCTTTGATCACATAGCTCATACGCCGCCCTCCCGCGTCTTCCGCGCTGGGGAAAGCGGCGGCTGGCTGCGGGGCGGCTTCTTCTGGGGCCTTTTCCTCCGGGTATCGGTCTGGATGGGAACCCTCCTGGATGGGTCCATCATCATCCTCTCAAATCCCGCCAGACGGGTGTCACCCATGAAATATCGTGCCATATTCTTTTTGTCCTCCTCAATGTTATTTGCAGTTCCCGAAAAAAGGACAAAAAGAAAAGAGGCGCTGCCCTTTTTCCGGGAAACGGCCTCAAATGGTACAAATATAAAATTCTAGTAGAATTACATTCCGCCTTGCCACGATTGATTTTTCCGGGTAAATTCGCTACAATACTTGTGTAACACAGAGTGTTTTCTGCGCTGAAAGCCACACATGGGAGGCCATTATGGAGCTGCTTCTTCCGGATTTTGATCTCATCTGTTATACACCCGGCAAGCCATTGCTCTATCGGACCGTGGCGAAAGCATATCAAGTTCAAACCGCGTGCTACCCCGGTTCAGCCGATGATTTGTTTCCGTCACTCTATATTCCGAATGTCATTTATATTGACCAATTTTCGGTCATAAATGATTTCTTTCAGCAGCGGGAACGTATTCAAAAATACCTGGATAAAAACAAGGTATATTCTGAACCATGCAGGTTCTGTTTTTACTATCAGGACTACCGGTATCCGCTTGACATCCCACAGGCAGACCTTCTGATTTCGCAGAACGCAGGGGATGTAAGCCAAACGATGAAGTCCTGCCTGCGTCCTGGCGGCATTCTGCTGCTTGCAGAAGGTGGGGAAAATATAAGATCAGTTTTTAAAGATCCGGATTATGAGCTGTTGGGAACGATACGCTTTTATGATCAGGTTCATGCCACCATTGAACCAGGGCTTCAGCCTCCGGAATATTTTTTCCCATCGGATGGTTCCTTTCCGAATGGAATTCCCATGGAGCGCAATTTCTGTTTCCGAAAAATACGGGAAACACAGTAGGGGAAAGATGCTTATGAAAAGAGTCACCTGTATATTCTATAGCTTTGATGAATTTCACGACCTTCTCCGGCGCACCGTTTTTACACATGGAGAGAACTTCAGCGTTGAAGTCAAAGACCGGTATTTCTGGCGTGCTGTCATATATGATCCAAATTTGGATGACTCACAGGAAGAGCCCTGTATATCGGATTTTGAAGCGTTGGAGGGACTTTCCAAACTCGTGGGTATGAAGCTTTCAAATACACACGTCAGTTATAATGGGATATGGCTTGAGGGGGAGCCATTACTGCCCAGGCCAAGTACACGCAGGCGAAAATAACCGCTGTGATATTGGGCCATAACTGTCTCCCGTTTATGCCTGTTAATCAGGGAGCTGTTTTTCCTTGTAAACCAAAGCTAAATACCGAACTGCATCCCATTGCTTTCAGCGAATAATGCATCTGCATATTCTAATTCTTTGCCATTAGAGAGCGCCACCCGCTCGTCCAGATCCGGGACGCTGTGCTCAATCTGCTCCGCAGTGGATTCCAGGCATTTCTGCCGTTCTTCTGTGATGGGGCAGCTGCCGTCCAATGTTTCATGTATGCAGCGGTAAATCTCCGTCATTTGCTCCGGAGCAAAAAGGGCGCTGCGGGGAACAAGGCCGGAACGGGTTGCGAAGTCTCGCTTGGCGGCGGTATAGCTTTCCAGGCCGATGTCAGGACCGTGGTAGTGTCCCTGGTGTAAAGCGGTGCGTTCCCGCACCCGTTCCCAGGTGACAAACTGGACGCCGTACCGGGTAGGGTGACCCGCCAGCACTACATTATTGAAATCAGCCAGCAGCCGGTAGTCACCCGTCAGACCGCTGGCCGTCAGCTGAGGCGCTGTCTCCATCTGGCGCATATACTCGGCAGTGGACTTGGTGATGGCCGTTACCCAGTCCAAGGCCTCCTGCCGGCTGTCACTGGCCACGTCCTCCTTCCAGTATCGGACACCGCTGGTCTCCGTGATCTGACAGAGACGCTGTCCGTCCAGGTCCACCGGCAGAAGGCCGTCTTCCGTTTCCGGTTTTACGGTGAATCCCTCATGCTGGAGATTGTGGGCAAGCTCTTGAAAATACCTGTTTTTTTCGTCTGTATTCATTATGTTTGCTTCTCCTTTCTGCTTCAGAATGATAGCGCCCTTTTTGCCGGTATGGAAAAAGCGCCGACCGAATGGCTGTTCATTGCCATCTGATCGACGCATAAAATCGGCGCTTGAAATTTAGCGCCTTTTTTCAATTGTGTATTACGAGGGTTCGAATCCCCCCAGCTGCTCGAAAACCCTTATTTACATCTCCCGTTTGACTGGTGAAAAATCAAGGGTCAAAATCCCTGGAAACCACTGATGCCGTAGGCTGAACGCCTACGGCATCTAAAGTGGGTTCTTGGTTTGGTCCGAGTAGCGGGATTTGAACCCACGGCCTCGTGGTCCCGAACCACGCGCGCTACCAACTGCGCTATACCCGGATTTTGTCTTATTACGAAAAAACACCAATACTGAAAATTCACTTTTCACAGTATACGAAATTTTTCCCCCGATGTCAAGTAAAGGTTTTGCAGGAGAGTCAGCAAATGCATTTCTGGAAAGCACCCCATACAGGCGATGGGCAGCCGCAGCAAGGTGCGGCGTCAGCTCTTGCTCCTCAAATGGCCCTCCAGTCATCTTGTACCGCCGCAGGTTGTGCGGACAGCGCAAAAAGGCCCCTGGGTAGGAAGTATGAAGATTTAAGCGGAGAGGCATCGTGCAAGCGGTGTCTCTCCAGTTTTCAACCGGATGCGTTCATAATTATAAAAGCAGATAAATTCATCCATGAGTTCCCTGGCTTGCTGGAAAGATTCTATTTTTTTAGCGGTAAATACACTCTGTCTTGAGAATGGAGAAGAAATTTTCAGCCATTGCGTTGTCATAACAGTTTCCCCGTCTTAACATAGGGGGGCGTAATGTCATATTCTTTAGTCAGGCTAAAGCATGCTTGGGATGTATACTGGCTGCCTTAGTCGCTGTGGAGCTGCAATCTCCCAGCGGCCACTTTTTCTTTTCTCTTTGCAAGCCGTATGGTGTCCAACACCAGGCTTACTGTTTGTTGGGCAGCCATCTTGTAGGCTGCGATACTGTTGTCATAGAGATCCCGGATCATAGACAGGTAGAGGACACCCTGCCCAGTGTGGATATAAGAAATATCTGTGACCCATTTCCTGTTAGGACGATCTGCTTGGAACTCTCTGCTGAGCAAATTCTCATATTTGTGAGTCTGTTCTTCCAACCGGGTCCGCTTTCTGGTTCGGCGGATCTCTGCCAATATGCCGTACTTCTTCATCACCCGTAATATAGTCTTAGGATCATGATGAACCCCTTGTTTTTCCAGCCATAGCCACATTCTCCGGTAGCCATAGGTCTGCCTACACCGCTCCTGCTGGACCCGAAGGATCTCTGCCAATTCCGTGTCCGGCTCCGCCCTGTCTAGGCCTTGTTTGAAAATTACCGGAATGCCGGATTGAGACAGCTTTTTTCGTCAGGCAAGGCGATTTTCCGCAGGAATCCTGACGGATTTCAAGGAAA
>CAJUQM010000036.1:7389-29389 GCA_910588005.1 uncultured Oscillibacter sp. | reverse complement strand
GAATGGGAATGACCGTCCAAACAATACAGATCTGTCCCGCTGAACAATAAGTTCAGCGGGATATTTTTTCGGCCCGGAGGGAGTAGACAGGGCCGTGGAGGACGCAAAGCGGAAGTTCAGCCGGGGGGCACGGTAACGGACAGCAGGGAGGGCGCTCCCAAAGGGTGCCCTCCTGTTTTATACTTGTCAGCGGGTGTTTTGGCTGTTATAATAAAGGACACTTATAGATTTTGCAGGAGGGGGAAAAAATGACACTTGCTCAGATTTGTGAAAATCTGCATCCGTGGGACGAATGTAGGATAATCAATAAAGAAGCCACCGAGCTTTCCGCCATAGCTCTGACAAGATGCGGAAACGCAGCGGCGCTTTGGTTGATACAGCATGATTCATCTTATTTAGAACGAGTTGAGGAAACAGGAGAACGGGGTTCTTATGCCAGCCTTGCGACTAACAGGGATCGCCTGTTGTATCAGCCTGGAGTTAGTCCTCATTTGCTGGTGGATGGGTTGAGTGCAGTTCAGGTGGGGGAAACGAAATATCGCATTACAGGTTCCAGCGAAATTCCCGTTCGTAGCGAGGACTGGGAAACTGTTTTGCGTCTTTCAGACTTTTTACGGGCGGGATGGATACCTGGGGCTTTGTTGCACACAAATATAGAAACGCTGTTTTTGTCAAAATACGATTTGCAAGGCGACTTTGTAACTTTGCCGCCTGATGATACAATTATTTTGATGCCACAGGACAAATTCGATGAAGTAAAGTTTTCTTGTGATTATACGTTGTTATTTGATATGGAGAATGGACCACAGCCAATATCCCCTGTGGATGGAAAGACTGCATGGCTTATCCGAGTAGAATGGTTTGACCCCTGGAAGCATTTGGAGGATACTCTATCCCATCCCAAAATTACTAAACAATTTACGCCAAAGGAACTTGAGCAACATCGCAGTCGGCTTGAAGAAGAATATGCGGACTTTTGTCCTCATGGAATGGCCCTGCCAGTGGTGATTTATGAGGCAGACCAAGATGTGAGTTTGTATTTTTATGAACGTAGTTGGCTGAATGCCCCACCCAAGTCAAATAGCTCTGCCTTTGCAGTCATGGGGCTTTTCAAAGGTGAAAATCGTATTGGCCCCCATGGGTTGCCACTTCACGGTGTTGCGCTATCTGAACTGGCACTTAATCCAAGGGAAACAAAACAATTATCTTTCGGCATGGCAAAATGGACTTGCCGCCGTCCCCAACCAGCACTACAATTACATTGAATAACCCCAGTCTTTAGATAAATGGTAGGGGAAAAACGCATTCTAAAAGGCAGAACACATAGTTGCATTTTCCCATCTTTTGTGATATAGTTGCAGTCGCAAACCAGCAGAACAAATCGCAAACCCTTTACTCCCGTTATCATTGCTGATAACAATTTGATAACGGCCCATCGTATAGGCTGGATAATATGGATATATCAAATAATCAAAAGAACAGGGTATCATATTTCTAAAGCAAAATCCGTTAGAATACGATACCCAGCAACGAGTGGGAATAATCGCATCTCTCCGGCGGCTCTCAATACGCAAGCAGCCAGCCCGGCGGCCATTTGGCCGCCGGGCCGGCTTGTTCACAGATCTCAAAAGTTCTCAGTCACCGTGCCCGATCTGGGCCTCCACCCGGCGCATGGTACGCCGCAGGAAGATGATGCTCAACACCAGAGAAACCACCTCCGAGATGGGGAAGCAGAACCACACCAGGTCCAGCACTCCTGTCCGGGCCAGGAGCCACGCCGCCGGCAGCAGCGCCACCAACTGCCGGCACACGGAGCAGATCAGCGTGTAGACGGGGTTGCCGATGGCCTGGCAGACGGAGCCGGCGATGATATCGAATCCCGCCAGCAGGAAGGAGTAGCTGATGACCCGCAGGGCCACCGTACCGATGGAGAGCATCTCCTCCGAGGGGTTGAAAAAGCCCAGCAGCGTTCCAGGGATCAGGTTAAAGGCCGCACAGCCCACACACATAATCACTGTGGCGGTGGCGGCGGTGAGCTGGAAGGTCTTTTTCACCCGGTCCAGCCGGGCAGCGCCGTAGTTATAGGAGATGATGGGCACCATGCCGTTGTTCAGACCGAAAACGGGCATGAAGATGAAGCTTTGGAGCTTGAAGTAGGCCCCGAAGACGGCGGTGGCCGTGTCGGTAAAGCTGATGAGAATCTTGTTCATGCCGAAGGTCATGACAGAGCCGATGGACTGCATCACAATAGAGGGCAGCCCCACCCGGTAAATCTCCCGGACAATGGCCCGGTCCGGGCGGATGTCCCTGAGGCGGATGTGGATCTCCGGGTTATGCCGCAGATTGATAAACAGGCCAATAAAGGCGGCGACAATCTGCCCCAGCACCGTGGCGGCGGCGGCGCCCGCCACCTCCATCCGGGGGAAACCGAAGAGACCGAAGATTAAAATGGGGTCCATGATGATGTTGATCACCGCGCCGATGAGCTGTGTAATCATGGAGTACACCGTCCGCCCCGTGGACTGCAGCAGCCGCTCAAAGCAGAACTGGCTGAAAATGCCGATGGAGAGTCCCAGGCAGATGCGGGCATAGTCCGTGCCGTAGTTCACGATGGGGGCGATGTCCGTCTGGGCCAGGAAGAAGGGCCGGGCCAGCAGAAAGCCGCACACGCCGAAGATGACGGCACTGAGGAGGAAGAGGAAGATGCCGGTGTTGGCGGCCCGGTCGGCCTGAGCCTGGTCCTTTTCCCCCAGGGAACGGGAGAGCAGGGCGTTCATGCCCACGCCGGTGCCGCCGCCCACGGCAATCATCAGATTCTGGAGGGGAAAGGCCAGGGAGACGGCGTTCAGCGCGTCCTGGCTGATTCTCGCCACAAAGACGCTGTCCACGATGTTATAGAGCGCCTGGACCAGCATAGAGATCATCATAGGCACCGCCATGCCGGCAAGCAGGGGACCGATGGGCATGACGCCCATCTTGTTTTCCTGTGTGGATTGCTGCGGGTTGTTTCTCATTTTTATTCCTTTCTGTATATACGGGGATTGCGGAAAAAGGACGCGGCTATCAGCCGCGCCTTTTTGGTCTGGGTGCGGGGGGGCAGGCCCGGGGCGGAGCCTTGGGCGGCGGGGGCAGCGCCGGACGGCCGCCGCCTTTGAAATCGAAAAATCCGAATTGGGTCATTTCTTCAATTCCCCGGTAGCCAGCTGGGTCAGATAGGCGTTGAGAAATCCGTCCAGATCGCCGTCCATCACCGCGTCGATGCCGCCGGTCTCATAACCGGTGCGGGTGTCCTTCACCATCTGATAGGGCATGAACACATAGGAGCGAATCTGGCTGCCCCATTCGATCTTCATCTGCACGCCCTTGATATCGGAAATTTTCTCGGCGTGCTGCTGGGCTTTCAGCTCCAGGAGCTTGGCCCGGAGCATCTTCATGCAGTTGTCCTTGTTCTGGAACTGGCTGCGCTCCTGCTGGCTGGCCACCACAATGCCCGTGGGCTTGTGGATCAGGCGCACGGCGGAGGAGGTCTTGTTGACGTGCTGGCCGCCGGCGCCGCTGGCCCGGTAGACCTGCATCTCAATGTCCTCCTCCCGGATCTCGATGGTCTCGTCATTCTCAATCTCCGGCATAACCTCCACGGCGGCAAAGGAAGTCTGGCGGCGGGCGTTGGCGTCAAAGGGGGAGACCCGCACCAGGCGGTGCACGCCGTTCTCGCTCTTTAAGAGGCCGTAGGCGTTCTCTCCCTCAATGGAGATGGCGGCGGACTTGATGCCCGCCTCGTCGCCGTCCTCATAATCCAAAATCTTATAGGTGAAGCCGTGGCGCTCCACCCACCGGGTGTACATACGGTAGAGCATCTGCGCCCAGTCCTGGGCCTCGGTGCCGCCGGCCCCGGCGTGAAACTGCAAAATGGCGTTGGAACTGTCATACTCGCCGGAGAGGAGGGTGGTCATGCGGGTCTCCTCTACCTGGTTTTCCAGGGCGGTATACTCCGTTTTCAGCTCCCCCAAGATCTCCTCATCCTCGGCCTCCTGGCCCATCTCGCACAGGGCGGTCAAATCCTCCCAGGCGGTGAGGAGCTTTTGCTGGCGGGCGATTTTATTTTGCAGCTGCTTGAGCCGCTGCTGCACTTTCTGGGACCGCTCCAGATCGTTCCAAAAGCCGTCCTGAGCGGTCTCGTCCTCCAGCCGCGCGGCCTCCTGCCGGGCGCTCTCGATATCCAGGGCGGCAGACAGCTTATCCAGCTCCGGGCGCAGCTCCCGGAGCTTTTGCTTATAGGCGTCGTATTCAATCAAAGCCATGGCGTTTCTCCATTCCTCGTTTTTCTTTAGCCATAGTATTATATAGGAGGAATATTTATTTGTAAAGGGAAACCTTTCCGGCGCAGAAATGGGAATACTTACCGCCCTCTGCCCTCCAAAGTCCGGAATCCCTTGGCCGGGGCGCGTTTCGCCAATTTGTTTCCAATCTGATACAAAAATGTTGCCGCTTGTTCACAGTTTGTTCATGAATTTGCGGGCTGTTTCAACTATTTTATAGAAAGGTATATTATGTAACCTCACAGCACCTGCAATCCGACATTTTATGGAGGGAATCTTTATGAACGGATTATGGAAAAAACGCATACCGGCGTTCCTTTTAACGCTGGTGATGATCATCAGCCTCATGCCCGCGGCGCTGGCGGAGGAACCGGCGGCGACCCCGGACGCAGGCTCAACCACGGTCACACCCAGGGAGAACGACCCTGACGATACCACCGGAGGAGGCGACAGCAGCAATCCCGGCGGCACCCATTCCCATGTGTGGGGAAGCTGGGTCACTTCCAAAGAAGCCACCTGTACAGTCCCCGGGCTGAAGATCCGCACCTGTACCGCGCCCGACTGCAACCAGAGTGAGGAAGAACCGATCCCGGAAACCGGCGCTCATAAGTGGGTGGTGAAGTCCACCACGGCGACCTGCGGTGCGGCGGGAACAAAGACGGAAGAATGCTCTGAATGTTCTCAGGAAAAGACTTCTGCCGACCCGGCCACCGGCAAGCACTCCTGGCAGAACACCGGGACGCCCACAGCGGCCACCTGCGGCAAGCCGGGCGTCCAGCCCCAGGTGTGCCAGACCTGTGGTAACACACGGAGCGAAACAATCCCCGCAACTGGAAACCACTCGTGGGAAACAGTGACTGTCACCCAGGCCTCCTGCACTGGGGCGGGTGCGGAATACAAAATCTGCAAAGTGTGCAAGGAGGAAACTAAACCCACGGCAACTCCCGCGTTGGGCCACACCGCGCCCAACGCCGCCGGAAAATGCACCAGATGCGGAGTTACTATCCAGACCCATACCCACCAGAAAACCGGAGGCATCCAGAGCGACGCAACCCGCCACTGGTATAACTGCGCCGGCTGCTCCGAGCGGCTGGAGGAGGCCGTCCACGGCCCCGCCAATGCGGGAGGCAAATGCCCCACCTGCGGCTATACGCTCCACACCCACAGCTGGGCCAAGGACTGGACCACCAACGCGACAAGCCACTGGCACGCATGTACCGGCAGCAGCTGTACCGTTAAAAATCAGGAGGCTGCCCATGCCTTTGTGAACAATGTCTGTTCCGTCTGCAATTACGTGCGCAGCGCCGGCACCTTTACGGTCCGTTTCTATAACGGCAACTCTGTCGTCAACACCCAGAATGTCACCCAGGGCGGCTATCCCACTGTGCCTACCGCACCCGCCAAGTCCGGCTATACCTTCCGCGGCTGGGTGGCCTATAACCCCAGTAACGCCCTGTGGACCACCGGTACCATCACGGTCAATCCGGCCGCCGTGGCCATCTCCAGGGCGACAGATTACTACGCAATTTTCAGCGCAGCCGCCACCGGCCAGAACGCCACGATCAGCGCCACCCCCAACATCGGCTCCACCCTTTCCGCTGAGATCAGCCGCAAGTGCTCCGCCTTCGGCGTGGTCCCCTCCGTGATCAACTTCTCCCCCGCCTCCTCCAATTACGGTTCGCTGTACACCAGCAGCACCCAGAGCGACAGCTACCTGGTGCGGGCGAACTACGATTATATGCTCTCCGAGATCTCCTTCATGACCTTCCGCTCCGGGTCCTACGGCGGATATCCCCTGGGCTATGTGGCCAAGGACTCCAGCGGCCAGAACACCGTCCGCGGCACCATCACCATCGGCGGCACCTCCTATAGCAATCAGATCGAGTACACCGTGTCCGCCGGCCGGTCCAAGTCCTTCAGCCGCAGCGACTTTTTGGACGCTTACCGCCGCGCCGTTGGAAACGGGGCCAGCCTCTACTATGTGGTGTTCTCCGCCCCCAGTGATTACAACGATTACGGCACGGTGACCAGCGGTTCCAAATCCTTTACTAAAAACAACCTCTCCGACTACAAATTTTATTACAGCGACCCCCGCTCCGGCGAGTACGCCCTGGATTCCGTCGCCTTTAAGGCGGATTCCAACGCCAGAGCCGGCAAGCTGACCCTGGGCTTCACCGCCTACGGCAACGGCAGCAACGTCAGCGGCACTGTGGAGATCACCATTGCCGGCACCGCCAAGGGCGACGTAACCTACAATGTGGAACCCGGCAAGCAGCGGACCTTTGACGCTGTCGACTTTAACAAGGCCTTCCAGCGGGCGTACGGCAGCAGCCGGGAGGACATTGACTATGTGGTGTTTAACGCCCCCACCAGCTACGACAGCTTCCGGGGCCAGCTGCAGGTCAACCGCACCACTTTTGACCGGAGGGACCTGAACAGCACCAAGTTCTACTACAGCAGCTCCAAATACGGGGAGTACAGTTTGGACCGCCTCTCCTTCGAGGCGGACTCCAAGGCCAAAGAGGGCGACAACATCTCCATTCCCTTCCAGGCCTACTACGGCACGGGATACAACGACTATGAAAACTGCACGCTGGTGATCAACATCGGTGACGGCGTTGTGGGCAGCGGTGATATCAACTACGACGTCGACCCCGGCAAATCCGTGGACTTTAAGGCCAAGGATTTCAACAACTTCTTTAAAGACGCCTATCCCGGTTACAATCTCAGCTATGTGGAGTTTGAGCAGCCCGATACCTCTGCCTTCTCTCAGGGCACGCTGTATCATAACTACGGCATCTCCTCCTCCAAGTCCTTCACCCGCACCACCCTGGACGATTATGAGTTCTACTACAGCCCCGGCAATAAGGACTATGGCATCGGTAATCTGACCTTTGTCGCCAACAACAACTTTAAGGATACCGTGACGCTGGAATTCACCGCCTACGGCACCGGCGACCGCTCCGTCAGGGGCACGGTGTCCATTCGCTCCACAGAGCACGCCAACGACGGGGACATCAACTACACCGTCACCCCCGGTAAGTCCGTGGACTTCCAGCGCACCGCCTTCAACACCTTCTTCCGCAAAAAGTACAACAGCACCGTCAGCTACGTGATTTTTGACCGCCCCACCGACTCCAACGTCTTTAGTAACGGCACGCTGTACTGCGACTACGGCACCAGCGCCCAGACCTCCTTCAGCCGCAGTGATCTCGGCGGCACCCGGTTCTATTACGACAAGGGTGACGTGGGCCGGAACGACTACTATCTGGACGAGCTGACCTTTGTGGCGGACCGCACCTTTAAAAATCCCATTACCTTGACCTTCACTGCCTATGGCGAGTATGACGACGACTATGTAGAGGGTGAGTTGGTCATCAAGGCCGACGGCTCCTCCTCCATCACCTCCAACTACTCCGGCAGCATCCGCTACACCACCACCACCGGCGTCAATGTCCAGATCAACGCCAATGATATCGCCCGGTATTACAAGCGCTCCTATCCCAGCTATAACCTGCAGTATGTGGTTCTGGGCGGCATTCCCGCCGCCGGCAACCTGTACTACAACTACTACAACGCCAGCAGTTACGGCAGCACCAGCCGGACGCAGATCACCTCCGCCAACTACGGTGGGCAGAGCTTCTATCTCAGCCCCTCCGCCGGTCAGTTTGCCCTGACGGAGCTGACCTATGTTCCCAGCGGGTCCAACTACTGCGCCAGCATCCCCTTCACCGCCTATGGAACCGGCGGCACCGGCGTCTCCGGCACAATTCTCATCAGCGTCAGCCGTACTGCCGTCTCCGAGGTCTATGGGGTAACGCCCAGAAACACGGCGGTGAATTTCCCGGCGGCCCAGGTTTACAGCGCGGTTCTCGCCGCCACCGGCTCCGCCCTCAACGGCATCCAGCTGCTGAATCTGCCCGCCGCCTCCGCCGGCACCCTGTATCTTGGCACTGGCAGCACCCGGGCGGACACCACCACGGTATACACCTATGCCGCGGGAGCCAACCAGATGAGCCAGCTGCGCTTCGTTCCCTCCGCCTCGTATACCGGCTCTGTGGAGATCCCCTATGTGGCTCTGGACGCCAACGGCGCGGCCCTGGCCTCCGGCACCTTCTCCCTGGGCGTATTGAATAGCCGCAAGACCCTCAAGGACGTTAACAGCTCCACCTGGTGCTATAAGTACGTGATGGAGCTGACCGACCAGAACGTCATCTCCGGCTACACTGACGGCAGCTTTAAGCCCAACAGCACCGTCACCTACGGCGCGGCTCTGAAGCTCATTATGCTGGCCGCCGGTTATCCCGAGCAGGCGCCCACCGGCAAAAACGTATTCAGCGGCTATCTCTCCCGGGCGCAGGCCGACGGCATCGTCACCCGGAGCAATGTGAATCTATCCACTCCCATTACCCGCCTGCAGGTGGCGCAGATTGCCGCCGGCGCATTGAAGCTGAGCACCAGCGGCCTTTCCAGCGTGAAGCCCTTTACCGACACTGCCGACGTCTATGTCCAGGCTCTGAATGCCGCCGGTATCGTGGAGGGATACTTCTCCAACGGCACCAGCACCTTCCGTCCCAGCGCCACGCTGAACCGCGGGCAGATGTCCGCCATTGTCTGGCGCATGAATCAATACCGCAAATAAATCAACCCCATAAAAGAGAGGGACGGCATTGCCGTCCCTCTCTTTTTAGTCCTTATTCGTTTTGCAGCCTCCGGCGGCGCTCCTCCAGCAGCCACCGGCGGGCCTCCCCTGCCCAGGAGCAGCCGGAATCCGCCTGGAGGATATATCCCGCCTGGCCCAAGAGACGGTCCAAATAGGCGTCTGGCGTCAAAGGGCTACCGATCCTCTCCAGGTGGTCCTCCACACCAAAACGCCGGCAGTAATACGCCGCCTGGCGGACAGCCTGCCGCTTCTCTCTGGGGACGTTGGTCTTCCCGTTCACCACCAGGCCTGTTACCGTCTGCCGCTGCCCTGCGGAGCGAAGAGCCGTCTTTTGACTGTGGAGGAAAAAGCCCATAGACTCCAATTCCGCCGCCGCCAGATCATGAATGCCCGCCAGGTCCTCCCCCGAGAAGGTCAGGTCGTCACAATAGCGGGTATAGGCAATCTGCCGCCGCCGGCACCAGGCCCCCACACACAGGTCAAACTCCCGCAGAAGGATATTTACGATCGCGGGAGACGTTGGCGCTCCCTGGGGCAGGGAGTCCCGGTAATAGCAGAGCATCGCCAGCAGTACCCGCAGCGGCTCGGAATAAATCTCCGGCGGAAACGCGGCGTCCTTCACCGCGCTGTAGCGGACACTGTCAAAAAAATGGCGAATGTCCAGCCGCAGAACCTGCCGCTGCCCTACATGCCGCTCCGCGTTGCGGACTGCGCCGCCGCCGTAACGGTAGGCTGTGGCGTACGGGGACACCGGCATATAGACCAGAAGCTTTTGAGCAATGGCCCGCTGAACGCGCTTCAGTCCTTCATCCGGCACCGTGAGGCGGCGCTGTCCGCCGTCAGCCTTTTGAATCAGCACAGTGTGGTAATGGGCTGGCAGGTTATTGCTGAGGGCGTATAGCGTCCGCGTCTCCACCCCCAGGTCTCTGGCCAGGGTAGAGGCCTCCCGGTATACAATCATGTGGAAAGCCTCCCTTCCCCGGCCACCGGAACAAAACCGTTTGTATGACGGGCCGCGCAGCGGTATCTTGAGCACGGTTTACCCGTGCGGTTATACCGCGGAGCGGAGCGGCTGAGCGCCGCGAATACGGTGGGTATGCAAAAACCGGCCGGCGACTCGCCGCCGGCGCCAACTGAAATTGGACAATTTCTTTTGTTCCGTAGGCTTATGGTACCCCAGTTTTTAAAAAAACGCAATAGATCCGCCTGGGAAATCCGTGGAGAATTTCCTAAAAATATCATAAAGCCTTTGTAACAAACCGGCTGCAAACCCGATCTGCCCAAGGGGGGTGGGAAAGCAAAACAGTTCTATCAACAATATGCCCAGCTTGTCTGCCGGAATGCGCTATTTTCCTCTCAGGCTAGGAGAAAAGACCTCAAAGGGCGGAGCGCCGGACACCGGCCCTCTCTCTTGCGTGGATAGCCGCCAGCGCAGCCCTAATGATCTATCTCTATATGACTGTTATCACAGGACTCTTTCTTTCAGACTCTCCCTCGCTGTTTGATCTCATATCCCCAGCGCAATCGGTCTCGCTGTTTCTCCTTCAAGCCGCGGTCTTCCTCTAGGCGCTGCGGCGGCTTTGGACGCAGGACATCCACACTGCGCCTATTCTGCAGTCCGCTATGACCGGAATGGCACTCCCGCTCCATTACCTTGTCATAATGTGCAGTTTAAACTTGGATGGGAGGCCTGAGGATCTCCTGCGGGTCCAGCTCCGGCAGGCTGAGACTCACACTTCTGACGAACACGGCCGGCATTGCGGTGAGTGCGCTCATTCAAAAGCGCCGGAAGGGATCTTTTTGCCGCAATAGATAACACCCTAGTTTCTTCGCCACGCGGAGGGCGGAGGGCCGCTTACCGGAGGGACCTTTCAACAGGGATCAGCCCTTCATTCTGAGATCTCTGCAACTTAAGCATATTTTTTGCAAAGCATTTCTGCCGGGAGGGTGTCCCCGCGGACTGTTTCCTCTACGCGGTGTGATCCGTATATATTGCGGTGATCCCCGCGTCGTAGCACATCTCCATCTCTTCCCGCCCGTTGACCGTGTGCACAAAGAGCGGGACGCCCGTTTCTTTCATCGCTTCGTTGTAGCCGTCCATTTTAAACCACTCCAGCGGATACGCGTACCCTACGAGGGAATACTCCACGGCAAACTCCACCCAGTGGTCCGTATCGGCCTTTTCCGCTCCGGAGAGGTTGTAGAGCGTATAGATGATGTTGGAGATTCCGGCCTGTCTCACCGCCTCGTACTCCCGGTCACTGTAGATCTGCACCACAAAACGGTCCAGCAGGTCCGGGCAGACCGCCGCGATGATCTCGACAGCCCCGATATTGTCGTCCTTCACGTCCGTCACCACGTACAGGTCTGGGTGCTGCCGCATAAAGTCGGCCAGGCTCTCCAGGCACAGAGGCGTAAGCTCCCCGAGCAGATCGGCCTCCAGCCACTGGGCCAGGGTAATCGGGACGCCATCCGTAATCTGCGGGGCATAGCTGCTGTTCCACTTGTGAATACAGGCCAGCCGCCCGTCCGCAGTCTGCATAAAGTCAAGCTCAATGACCCGGTTCCCGGCCCGGTAGGCGTTGACCAGCGCTTCGCCGCTGTTGGTGTAGGTGATCTCCCTCCCGCTCTGTCCGGCAATCCGGCCGGCGGCATGGATCACCTTCCTCTGCTGCTGAAGGAGGCGCCCCACAGGCGGTGCCTTCTCTGGCACCGTGATGTCCGGCCGGCGCGCTCCACACTTCATGGCCTGATACACGCAGACCAGCGCCTGCCCATTGGAGATCCGGCTCTCGCCGTAAAATCCGCCATCCTCCAAGGGAAGCAGCAGCCCCGCCGACACAGCCAGCTCCACCTTCTTCCGCAGCGGCTCCGGCAGCTCTGCCTCCAAATCCGCAGATGCGGTCTTCCCGTATTCTCCCGCCGGAAGCGTGCGGGCCAGTATGGCCGCCGCATCATAGCGGGTAATGGGCCGGTCCATGTCCGCATAGCCCCTCTCTCCCATTCGGAAGCCGTCTGTAGGCACAAAGCTCATATCCGCCATGCTATCCACAAACAGGCCCGCGGCGTATCCGGCTTTTACAAAGGGGGCGTACCATGTCTCAAAGCGTTCCCTTGCCGGAACCTCGGCTCCAATAGCCCCCACCGCCAACCGGATCAGCATTGCCCGGCTGGCGGGAGCGTCCAATGGTATCGCCTCCAGCTCCTCCCGGCGCAGCACTCCCGCCTCCACCAGAGCGGCGGCGGCCTGCCTGATCTCCTCTTTAGAGCAAAGGCTTTCCACGGTGTCCCGTACCCCCGTGTCCGGATCGATCGCCACGCCTGCCAGGGGATCTGCGCCCATGTCCATATCCCTGGCCGGAACAATACCAGGGGCGCATCCGCACAGCAGGCCGGCGCAGAGCGCCGCCATGCAAAAGGCCCGCAGGCGCCCCCTATTCCAACGTTTCACTCTGCCTCCGTCCCCCTCTCCTTTTCCGGCGGTTCCGTCTCTTTCAAGTCTTCCTCTGCACGCCCTGTCCGATCCTGCCGACGCTCTTCACACCACGCCCACATCGCAGACGCAAGCATTAGAACAATTCCCGCTCCACTGGCCGCCGCACCCTCTACCAGATGGGGACTCTCCAGCCGAATCCGCGTCGTCCCGGAACGGACGCGCACAAGGTGATTGTCATTCTCCAGCTCCTGTTCCGACCACAGGAAATCATGCCACGCCAGCGTGGTATTCACATGGTCTTCCCGTGTGGTCACATCCACGCCGTTGGGATGGTAAACCAGCTTCAGGGGGACGGTGCGCCGGGCCGGAAGCCGCGTGTCCGGCAGGGACATGGCGCGGCTAAGCAGCCTGCCCACAGAGGCGTCCTGGGTCAGGGCATAGTAAAAACTCAGGTTCAGCCCAATGACCACAATATTTTCATTCTTCACGGTTCCGTAAAAGGGCAGTTCCACATCATTGTCAACCAGCGCACCCCAGACCTGGTCCAACCCTTCGGTATACACCGTTTCCCACTTGGCATATTCCTGAGGGAATAGATCGGTATTCAGAATACCGTCAATTGTGTCCAACTCCGGATATCCGTTGGAGAATTCGATGTCGTTGCATATGGTCCCTAAAAAGCGCCTGTCGTTGCTGGTTCGGTTCTCCGGAATTCCATCCGCCTCTATCACAATCCGCACACCGGCCTGGCTGAGGGCCAGTATCAGCTCTTCTGCGGCGTCCCGGTCGTCATAGGTAAAACCGGACAGCAGAATCAGCTCATACCGGCTGAGCTGCTCGAAGGTGTAGTGGTTTAGATTGGTATCCATGGTCTCCTCCATGGCCGGGAAAAAGAGAGAGGTGTAGTAAGCGGTGGAACCGATCCCGACAGCCGGATACCGGCTTACCGTTCCCCAGGAGCCGCCCGCCCGGACATGGTAGAGGAAATAGGCTCCGTTGGAGGCCGCCAGGGTATATCCCAGCCGTGCCGCCGCCGCATCCACGGTGCCCTCCTCCCAGTCCTTTTGGGGAATCAGGCCGCCCTGAATCAAAACCGTATCGCACCCCATCTCCATACACCGGTCAAACACGTAGAGATATCCTCCCTCGGACAGCGCGCGGCTGATTCGGTTCAGCCGGTCCCTGGTAGAGGCATAGATCCGCTCGTCCCCGCCGCTGACGGGAACCGGGTTCTCCCATGCCGTGGCCAGAAAAATCCCCTCGCTGCCCAGATTCCCCTCGTCCAAAATCGCCAGACGCTGGTTTGTAAGGGACTGGGCCTCCCTCAAAAGAGCGGTGGTCATCGTGGTCTCCAGGCGCTCCTCTGTCGAAACCCGCTCCACGCCGCCGCCGGTGATCAGCGGCAGAGAGGAAAAAACATCCGCAACCAACAGGCAGCACAGCAGGAGCAGCGCCGGCCGGCGCAGGGTGTCCCAGGACAAAAACGCCAGAAATCCCAGGGCCGCTGCGGCCGGGAACACCCAAAACATCCGAAGATAGCTGTTTCCGGGCATAATGTGGACCACAGTATAGGAGACAGAAGTTGTCAACAGCACCAGAATGATCGCAGTCCACGCCCCCGGCAGGGCCTCCCTCTTTCCAAATACGCCGGTGAAGCACAGCAGCGCGAAAAGAGACAGGCCAAAATACACGACGCTACAGCCCATCTCCATATAGCGGCGGACACTCAGTGTCTGCACCAGGTTCTGAAAGGTCGCAGCCATCGCCTCACTGTAGTCCAGGCCCATAATGCCGCTGGACAGATAGGGAACGATCCATATTCCCCCCAGCAAAAACCCCGCCAGCACTGCCAGGATCAATGTACCGGCCCCCTGCCCCCGCCGCAGCCCAATGCCCCGGACAGCCAGCATCACCAAAAGGCACAGCGCCGTCATGGCGGCCAGACCGATCTGTGTCATGGCCAGCAAGAGGACGCCCAAGGACACCCGCAGCACCGCCCGCCCGGTTCGCTTGCGAAGACACCGCTCCACCTGGTAAAAAAAGCCGGGCAGCATGGCCACCCCCATGCACCAGGCAAGATCTCCCTCTACAAAGAGCATATATAGATGATATGGCAGAAAAAACCACACGGCCCCCAACAGTGCGCCCAGCGCCGGCCGTCCCATCCGTATGCCGATGGTCAGCCACCCCATAGCACTGGCATAAAAAAGCATCCCCAGAAAAAGCAGATAACCGTGCAGAACGCTGCCCAGCGCCAACACCTGACACAGCGCCAGCAGGCACCCCGGCAGCGGAGGTGTAAAACGCAGCAGTTCCGTTCCATTGAACCACATCGTGTTATAGTACGGCATCAGAACGCCCGCTTGCACCGAGCGGAGAATCGCATCCCCCCGGTAGAGGTGAAACATCGCGTGCGCACCGCTTGGATAAGTGCCGCTGGTGGCCACCGAGGCCACCAAGACAACTGCCAAGATCAAATACACCAACGGCATGAGGACGGCCAGCGCCGCAAACCGATTTCCCCTTCTCAAAGCCATACCTCTCTATTCCCACCCATCAACAAGGATATTGTCCAAAATGGAATCTACCAGCTCCGACATATTGTTCAGCTCTGTGTCCTCGTCTTCCGCCTCCTGCCGCAAATTCAGGATGTAGCTGCGGCTCGGCGTCTCGCTGGCCTCCACCCTCCGCAGGCTTCCTCCAATTTCATGGATGATGCGGTCAAACTCCCCCGCAAAATAGTCCACCATATTTTCCAATGTGGGCAAGATCTCCCCAAAGGGAGGGATTGTGTTGATATCCTGGTTCTGGTAAGGCGCCAGAAACCGGTTGATTCCCTTCTCAAAGGCCATAAAAGGGGTAAACGCGCCCCTCCCGATCCGGATGTCCAGGGAAAACTCCCAAGTGTGGGGATGGGTCTCTCCCGCCTTCCCGTCGATGACGATGTAGTGCCGCGCGTTCAGATAGAATTTCAACTGGTATTCACGATATAGCCGAAGGCCCATAATCCTCTCCCCCATTGCGCACTTCGCGCGCGGCCGCCTCAATATCCTGGCGCTGCGGATCCTCCACCGTCCTGGTCCTTCCCAGAACCGCCTCTCTTGAGAGAAGCGGTATAACGCTGAGGAACGCGGCGTCATATTCTATCCCCACAAAAATCAGCAAAAGGTCGTTTCCCTCCGCCTCAAAGCGCAAGACCCTGCGGTCCAAGGTATAATGGGACAGGGAGAGGAACTGCTCTCTCGCCTGCTTCGTGCCGCAGCGGATCTGCATCAGCACCACGGGCGCCGCCGCCCTATCCTTCAGCCCCTGAATAAAGTCAGGCAAAACCTCCGCCTTCCAGAGGTTGACGCCCGTATTGTGAAGGTCCTGGTTGGCCAGGCGCTCATTCATTTTCGCGACGATCCCGTTTAACTGCTGGACGTCCCGCTCCAAATCCTCCCGCTTCTTTTCCGTCTGCAGGATCTTCATTGCCAAAAGCATGGGCAGGATCAACAGCATTCCCAGCACGGTGAAAATCATCAGCCAGAGTTCTGTCTTCGCTCCCAAAAATCTGTTGTTGTCCAACAGCACCGCCCGGTTTGTCAGCAGGCACAACTTATAGACGCCGCCGCCATATTCAAACATGACGCCGGAGGCCACATACTCCCGGTCCGCCACGGTGATATTCCCATGGATCACGCGGTTCATCCGCAGCCGCTCCAGAAATCCCCGCGCATCCTCAGAGACAAAATAGGTCGCCGTGGTAAACCCCTTGTACTTATTTGTCTCCAGCACGTCTTTGACAAACAGCATCGTCTGTTCGGTGGAAAACGTCCAATATTTATTGCTGGAGGCGTCCAGCGTCCCCAGAATATCCTCAATGATCTCCTGATCGTTGAGGTCTTTTCGCAAATTGATCTGGTCCAAAACCAGATTCACATACGCGTCCTGCTGCGTGGCACACACATCCAAGACGCCGGATTCCAGGCGGCGCATTTGAAACCAGGCAAAGACAAACGCGGCAGACACCACAAGCGGCAGGAGGATGGTTGTTGCAAGAAACATCCCCCGTGATTTTGATCTCCTGGCTCTTTTTCCACTCATCGCCGCTGCCGCCCCTTTCCATCCGCCGGGATCCGTCCGCGGCGGATGGAATCTCCATCGCCGCGAAACAGCCGGCCGCCGGCCCTCACTCCGCCTCTTTAACCGTACCGGAGAGTTCCGGCGCAAAAGTATCGATGTAATAAACGGAGGATTTGCCGACCTCTGTGTTGATATAATCAAATCCCAGCTGCTCTGCCAGCGTCTCCTCCCCGGAGAAGAGATTCGTCCCCAGTCCCAGCCGGTCCCCCTCGATTGTAAAGCCCATTGCCGCAAGCACCGTGGGAAACATATCCATATGCGTAAACTCCCGAAACTGGTTGTTTTCCGCCTCTACCGAACTATTCAAAATGCAGTTGTACACGGTCCTGTCATAATAGGACACGTTCTCCACCAAATAGGAGTCCATCCGGGGATGGTCGCCGGTGACCACAATCACCGTGTCCTTGTAAAACGGCTGCGCCATGCACCACTCTATAAAGGCGCTGACCATGCGGTCCGTACAGGCGGCCACATTGGCGGTATCCTGGTCATAGCCGCTGCCGCACTCCTTGCAGATATACCCGGCAATATGGTGCAGGTCCACCGTCAGCAGCGTCAGGTTAAAGGGCCTGTCCTGTGAAGCCAGACGGGTCGCCTCGTCCTTGGCAATGTCCAGCAGGACGGCGTCCTCATATCCCCACCAAACGAAGTAATCCTCTGGAATATAACCCTTCTCCCTGGCTGTAAAGAGATCAAAAATCTCGTAGTTCCCGTGCTCTTGAAAATACAGCTTCCGGCCGCCGAAGGCCGCATCGGAACCGCAGAGAAACTCCTGATAATAGCCGCGGTCCGCCAGCAGATCCCCCAATCCCGTAATCCCCGTGGCAAAAGAACCCGTCTCGTTGATCAGCGTGGAATCCACAGGCAACGCATAGGGCACGCCGGTAGTGGTGGCGAAAAGCGCCCCCATGGTGTACCCGGCGCCGGTAACCGTATGATAGCCCCCCAGTTTGTCCGTGTTGGAAAAAGAGGTGTTTTCCCGGGCCAGGCGCGTCAGCTCGGGGATGTAATTGGCAGGCTGGGCGCCGCCCTCCTCTATAGAGGCATAGGTGCTCTCCATACTCTCCAAATAGATGTGAATCAGGTTCTTGGGATTCTCCCCCGTAATGGCCACCGCATCCGGGCTGACATAGTGGGCCTCGTAAATACTGGAAAAACTGTTCTGGGCCACATAGTAGGACAGCACGTCGAATTTCATATTTGTGTACAGCACCGCAAACGCCAAAATAAGGGCGCACAGCTGCGGCAGCCGCCTGGAAATCACAGTGCCGGGCCGCCGGGCCGCCTTTTGGCCGTTCCGGCGGAGGCACCACCGCCGGTCTGCCGCCACAAACAAAATATAGAGCAGGATCACTGCCACCGCCGGCAGGACACACCCCCGCACAACCGCAAGGACCACATCACTGGCCGTTCCCGTCAGGTTGCCTGTCAACGTATTTAAAAGCTCGTTGAGTCCAACGCCATAAACCTTGGTAATCCAATGCACGGAGATCATCAGCGCCGTCCCCAAAAGCAGCAACACCCCTGAGCAGACATACCAGCTCATGGGAAGCGTGGGGGCGCCGTTCTCCGCCGCGCCCTTCCGGCGGTTTACCTTCTCCCGCAGAAACGACATCGCTCTCAGGGGCTTTTTCATGTCACTCCGGAGAACGGCCTCCACCGCCTCCCGCTCTTGGGAGATATTCTTTGTTTTCCAGCTGCTGTCCGTAACAATGGAGTTGATAATGCCCGCTATGCGGACAAAGAAAATCCCCAGATTGAAAAAGGGGAGAAAGCATACCACCCACCAATGACTGCGGTAATAGCTCTGAACTTCCGGAGACATCCGCAGAAGGGTGAGCGCAAAAAAATAATAGAAATACCCTATCAGGATATACATGCCGAAGATCATGCCGGTAGAAATCAAAATCACTCGGGAGGAGTAATTCATGCACACCATGCAGATCAGCGCCAAATACCAGATCAGCCGCGGGAACGCAAACGTGTGGTCATAGAGCAGCGTTCTCACATTCACGTCTACCAGCGCGCGCAAAGGACGCAGGCCCTTGTGGGAAAACATCTGGGCAACCTCCAGGCTGCCCCGCTGCCAGCGCTGGCGCTGGGTATAGAGTTTGTTGATGTTTTCAATCGGCTCGGTAAAAAAGATGGCACCCTCGCACACCTCTACCCGTTCCCGGTACAAATAACGCATCTGGAACGTCAGCTGGGTATCCTCGCAGATCGTATCCGTATTGTACATCCGGGACTTCAGCAGCACGGATTTCCGAAACGCAGAAAAGGCCCCGGACAGAGTATATATGGTGTTTAGCTCCGAGGCATAGCTGCGTCCGGCAAGAAAGGCCTGAGCATACTCCATAAACTCCAGATTCCGAAGCAGACGGGGGAAAAAACCCCGATACGCTTTAATTTTTTCCGGCATGGTCATGATGACGCCGGTCATACAGTTCAGATCCAGATTCGCCTCAAATTTATCCACCAAATTTTGCAGGGCATGGGATTCCAGCAGTCCGTCGCTGTCTATATTGATAATATACTTGCCCTTGCTGTTATACAGCGCCAGATTCAGCGCCCGGGACTTGCCCTGCGCGGCGTTCAGCCACTGCATGCTCAATTCCGGAAACTGCTCCTGGCACTGGGTGTACACTTGAAAGCTGCCGTCCTGCCCCTCGTTATTCACCAAGAACACCCGGATGCTCTCCCGGGGATAGGTGCTGTTGTAAATGGATTCCAGACAGCCGTGCAGCGTGTCCGCCGAGTTGTACACGGGGATGATAATGGAGATATCTGGATATACATCCGGTCTTTTATAGCTGCGAAAATGCCTAAAACGGCGCCGGATCAGCAAAAAAAGGCTGCCTAGGGCGGGAACAATCTCCATCAGGATGGGAATGATAATCCATGCGCCCCAAAACACAAAAGAATTGAGGAAAATTTTAATTTTTTCCATAGGAGAAATTTCCAACTTTCATCCGAACAATCTGCGGTTTTGTGAACACATAGAAGTACAACAAAATACTCAGTCCATAGAAAAACAACCGCCCTACAAACGTATGCATCAAAAAATACACCTCGATCCCGTAAAAGTGGGATGCAAGGCAGATTAGTACAATTCGCAGGGCGTTGCTCACCATAATATAAGCGGACCCCAGCAGCCCCACAATCAGCTTCTCATGGGTCTTATACACCGGAAAAAACGCCAGCAAACAGAGAAATGCCATAATCTCTATGATTCCCGAACACTCAAAGTCCACTTTCAGGGTCAGAGATCCCACCGGCATCTGAATAAAGATAATGCCGTATTTGAAATACGCCTCAAATGTGCCGGTCAGTGAACCGACCACGCCGGCCAGCGCCGAAACGGCGCGGGCCAGCGGCATGGTCAGCACCGGCTGGAGCACAATCATCAAAATGACAAATAGTCCCATACTGCCTAGAAGGAAGTGCCAGAAGGGCAGCTTTGCCCGGGACAGCACCCGCAGCAGATAGAGCCACACGGCCGCGAGTACTACGATAAATACAGGACTCACGCCGCGTACTCCTCCCGCCTGCGGCGGCTGCACAGCAGGGCAACGGCAGGCGCCGCCGCCAGCACCAGCAGCCACGGGCCGCTGGAGGTGCCGGCCGTAGACACCCACTCCTGCCCAAGTCTTCCAAACTGTGCCTCGATCAGCTTCATATCCTGCACGTTCATGCCGGTGTATTCGGCCACTTTCTCCAGGTCAAGAGTGAACTCCATCTCATCCTGATATCCGTTGACGGTGAGCACAATTGTCCCGTAAACCTGCGGATTATTGCCCACGGTGCGGTGGTCCAGGATTTCAAAGGTATAGGTGCCATCCTCCAGCCGGGTCCCTTCGTTCAAGATCTCATTGCTGCCGTCCTGCCTGCGGAGAACCGGGTAGAAATTCCCCCCTGTGGGTTCTCCCTTATAGTCCCGATCCCCGTTAAAGGTGATGGAAATCGCGGACAGAAAATCCCCGCCTTTGGAACCCAGATGAGCGGGCATCGTGCTGCAGGCGTGTCCGTAGAGAACTCCACCCTCCACGTACAATGCGGCCTTGGCGTCCGTCACGGTCTCCTGTGTTCCGGCCGTCGCATACTGAATCTGCGTACTGGGGTAGTCATCCCAGTCGCTGTACTTCCCATCGATCTGAATGCCGTCAAAACTGCCCGTGCTCCCGCCGCCTCCGCTCAGATTCGCCATGTCGGAGACAGCGGGTTCCGCCATATACAGCCCCACCGATATCGTCTGCTTATGCCGGGGCAGCGCCTCGGCCGGGATCCGGATCTCCCATTCGCTGCCCACGCGTATGGCCTCGGCCCCGGCGGGACCGCTGATCGTTCCGTCCTGATTCAGCTGAAACAGCAGCACCTCTCCCAGATCTGTGGTAACGGCGTATTTTCCATTGCTGTGGGTACCGCTGCCGGCGGCGGAGCCGCCGCTTACCTCCCGTATGTAGACATACACATCTTTGTCATAGACCGCGGCCATCTGATCAATGCACTGATTGGCATCGTGGGGGTCGTGCTTCTTCACCGCACTCCAGTCCTGGAAGCCGCCGTCAATTCCGATGCCGCTGTAAACCGGCGGCTCCGGCTCTGTTCCCGGCCCCGGTTCCGGCTCCACGCCGTCCAGCACGGGAATCATCTCCGCCGGGGCGCTGCAGCCGCCAAATGTAATTGTGAAATTGGGATCTGTAAAATACTCAGCCGGAATCATGACCTCCAGGACAAAAGGCGCCTTGGAGGTTCCGTTGGCCCCGCACTGATACTGGTACGTCCCTCCCGGGATGCCGCACACCTGCTGGGTAACCGCCGTTCCGTTCTGGGTCACACTAAAGCTCATCCATTGGGCGTTCCCCGCCTCGTACTCATTGGCGTCTCCCTGGATGCAGAGATATACCGTTCCATCCTCATCTCTGGCAACCCGCCACTGGGAAACGGCGAAACTACTGCTGCCGGAATTGTCCACCGGAGAAAGCGCCCCGATCTCACTTCTGTCCCAGTCCTCAGAAGAGCCGTCCAAAGTAATCTTTCCGGATGTGTTGGCCCCGGCGGCAACGGCCTGGGGTTCCAACGGTTCCTCTGCGGCCGGTCCGTTTGGATCGGCCCCTTCCGCCCCCTCCGGCACCACGTTCTGGTCCGCTCCGGCCAGCTCGCCATCTACATCTCCGCCAGGAGCCTCCCCCTCTTCCTGGGGGCCTGCCTCCATGTCCGGATCACCGGCGGTATTCCCGTCAGAGGAGGTTCCGGAGGAATCCTCTCCGCCCTCCTGGCCGCCCGCCTCCACATCCGGATCACCGGCGGCACTCCCGTCAGAGGAGGTTCCGGGGAAATCCTCTCCGCCCTCCTGGCCGCCCGCCTCCACATCCGGATCACCGGCGGTATTCCCGTCAGAGGAGGTTCCGGAGGAATCCTCTCCGCCCTCCTGGCCGCCCGCCTCCACATCCGGATCAC
>CAJUQM010000036.1:0-7289 GCA_910588005.1 uncultured Oscillibacter sp. | reverse complement strand
CGGTATTCCCGTCAGAGGAGGTTCCGGAGGAATCCTCTCCGCCCTCCTGGCCGCCTGCCTCCACATCCGGATCACCGGCGGCACTCCCGTCAGGAGACGTTCCGGAGGAATCCTCTCCGCCCTCCTGGCCGCCCGCCTCCACATCCGGATCACCGGCGGCACTCCCGTCAGAGGAGGTTCCGGGGAAATCCTCTCCGCCCTCCTGGCCGCCCGCCTCCACATCCGGATCACCGGCGGTATTCCCGTCAGAGGAGGTTCCGGAGGAATCCTCTCCGCCCTCCTGGCCGCCTGCCTCCACATCCGGATCACCGGCGGCACTCCCGTCAGGAGACGTTCCGGAGGAATCCTCTCCGCCCTCCTGGCCGCCCGCCTCCACATCCGGATCACCGGCGGTACTCCCGTCAGGGGACGTTCCGGAGGAATCCTCTCCGCCCTCCTGGCCGCCTGTCTCCACATCCGGATCACTGGCGGAGTCCTTCCCGTCCTCCAAAGCGTCCGGCTCCGGGTTCAAATCACCGGCGGCGGGCGGCTGTTCACTGGGGGAATCCTCCCCAGAGGGTCTCTCATTCTTCTGGAGGCCGGCTCCCGTCTCCTGTCCGTCCTGTGGAACCTTCACAGAAGGCCTCTCGCTCTTTTTGGAATCAGACCCCGGCTCTGTACCGGCAGACAGCTCTTTGTCCGCAGGACTCTGCGCGTAATCACTCTCCGCATCCCCGGTATCCGCTCCCACAGCCCACACCACAGGCCGTAAGAAGTTAATGGAGAAAGCCATCACCAGCCCAATGGAAAAGATCCATACCCTCCATTTTTCATGCCTTCTCACCGCAACTGCCCCCTTCTCAATATCTGACCCATTTCGCTCAATTCTATCTCTCAATCCGGCTTTCCGCCAATTTTCAAACAAGGCCTAATCTATGATGCCAACCGCATACCGCCGCAGCGGCGTTTCACTCACCTCAAGGCGCTTTAAGCTCAGCGCCCTCTCCGACAGCGCCTCAAATATCTGAGCAAAGAGAGCCTCGCCAATTCCCTCGATGCTGGAATCTCCGTGAAACTCCGGAAATGCGTTTAGAAATTGGCCCCGATAATGGTCCAAACACCGGTTTAAGGACTCTTCCACATGGGAAAAAGGTACAAACCTGTCGCTCCGGCTCTCTATATAAGCCACGATTTCAATGGTGTGGCAATGGGCCTCCTGCCGCTCATCGCTGCTCCCATGATAGATGGGAATACACGATTTCATACAGTATATTCGCATGATTAAAACCTTTTTTATCTTAACCGCGCAACACTATGCGCCATTATAATTCCCTTACAGGGCCATTTAAAAAACAACGCTGAAATTCTATATATATAAATATCATGAGATCAAGAGACGATTGGTGTTTTCCTTAAGGAAAACACCACACTCCGTACGGAGTGTGGTGCGTGGTCGCAATTTTGCAGGACTCCGTTGATTTATTATAACAACCACCCCACAAAATTGCAACCGCTTTATACACATTTTTATTTATGGCTGCGGCGCTGATCTGCTCGAAAACCCGCCGTCTTTGGCTATCCCGGCATACCAGTAGGCACTGTCCTTTAAAATTCGCCGCTGGCTGGGATAATCCACATACACCAGGCCAAACCGCTCGCTATAGCCGCTGTGCCACTCAAAATTGTCGGTCAGAGACCAGTGGAAGAACCCCCGGATCTCCGCCTGCTCCGCCCCACGGCAAAGCGCATCCAGATACCGGGTCAGAAAGTCGATTCGCTCCGGATCGTGAACCTGCCCGTCCAGAAAAACACGGTCGTTACAGCTCAGACCGCACTCCGTGACGTACAAGGGCAGCTGGTACCGCCGGTAGAGGTCCTGGAATCCGTACTCCATGATCTCCGGCGTGATGGGCCATTTCAGCGCTGTTCTGGGAAAGCCGGGGTAACGGGGAACATACACCGGCTCCCCGTCCAGCCCGGCGGCAATCTCGTGTCCGTTGTAGGCGTTGACACCGATCATATCCGGCACGGCGTGCATGACCTCCCACTCCTCCGCCGTCACCTTCTCCATCAGCGCGGCAAGACGGGGTCCCTCCGGTTCCGTCCGGCCAAAGCACACCGCGTCCAGCCCGCAGGGATGGGAAAACATCCAGTCCTCGTCCGTCATGGCGAAAGCCGCCCTGACAGACGCCGCCCGGTCCTCCGGAGTCCGGGGCCAGCAGAGCCGGCCGGTGGAGGCAATGCCCACTTGGGCGGCGGGATCGGCCTTCCGGATCGCCCGCGCCGCCAGCCCATGGGCCATCATCAAATGCTTCCAGCAGCTCACCAGCCGGGGCAGGTCATACTGCTTCCCCGGCGCGTGTATTCCCCGGCCATACCCCAAGCTCAGAACAATCTGAGGTTCATTCAGGGTAAAATAATGCGTAACCCGGCCCTTGAAGTGCTCTGCCATCATTCCGGCAAAACGGCCAAAGGCCGCCGCCGTTTCAGGCAGCAGCCAGCCGCCCCTGTTCTCTGCCGCCTGGGGCAGCTCCCAGTGGTAGAGGGTCATCCAGGGAACGATCCCCCGTTTCAGACAGGCATCCACCACCCGGTCGTAGTAAGCCAGCCCGCCCGCATTCCATCTTCCGTCTCCCTGGGGGTCTACCCTGGCCCAGCTGGTGGAAAAGCGGTAGTGCCGGATCTCAAGCCGGGCCAGAATATCCAGATCCTCCTCAAACCGGTGGTAAGCGTCACAGGCCACCGTCCCATCTTCCCCATTGGCAATGGCTGCAGGACGGCGGCAAAAAGCGTCCCAAACACATTCCCCGCCGCCGTCAAGCCTGGAGTGTCCTTCGATCTGATAGGCACTGGAGGCCGCGCCCCACACGAAATCCTCTGAAAATCCCATATTGTTACCCCATTATCACACGGACAGACACCGTCTTCCCTGTTTCAGCCGGGGGAATCACAGTCCCCTCCAGCCGCGTGCCGTCCACATATACCTCTTTCACGCCCCGCTGCGCCCCCTCCGGATTTTCCACCGCAATCCGGTACTCCGCTCCCCGGAAGCGGCGCTTGACGGTGAACCCCGTCCAGCCAGAGGGAATGCACGGGTCAATCCGCAGTCCCTCCAGCTCCGGCAAAATCCCCAAAATCGCCTGAGAGACCGCAGTGAAACTCCAGGCGGCAGCGCCGGTGAGCCAGCTGTTCTTTGCCTCGCCGAAGGCTTCCGCGTCCTTTCCCGCTACCATCTGGCTGTACACATAGGGTTCTGTGCGGTGGATTTCACTGACCTCCTCCAGATACGCCGGACAGAGCTTTCGATAGGTCTGAAAAGCGCGGTCCCCGTGGCCTAGCACAGCCTCGGCGCAGGTAATCCACGGGTTGTTGTGGGAAAAAATGCCCGCGTTTTCCTTATAGCCCGGCGGGTAGCTGCTGATCTCTCCCAGCTCCAGCCGGTAGCCGGTATAGGGCGGCTGATGGAGTACAATTCCAAACCGGGTGTCCAGCTGCTCCTCCACGCTCCGCAGCGCCCGGGCCGCCTGGCCGCCGTCCCTTCCGATCCCCGCCATGACGCACATGCCCTGGGGTTCAATATAAATCTTTCCTTCGTCGCACGTCCGGCTTCCCACCGGAGCACCGGAGGCATCGTAGGCCCGGCGGAACCAGGCGCCGTCCCAGCCCGCAGTGAGAACAGCCTCCTCCATGGCCTCCACCGCCCGCAGGCTCTGTTCCGCCTCTTCCTCCAGCCCCTGCCGCCGGCAGAGTTCAGCGTAGCACCGGCCATACTTGACAAACATTCCGGCGATAAATACGGACTCCGCCACGGGTCCCTCGCTGGAGCCGGTTGTCTGAAAGCTCTCCCCGGGATCGCGGGAAAAACAGTTGAGGTTCAGGCAGTCGTTCCAGTCCGCCCGTCCGATCAGGGGCAGTCCGTGGGGACCCAGGTGTTCCGCCGTGTAGCGGAAGCTTCGCCGCAGATGCTCCATCAGCGGCGAAGCGGCGCGTTCATCGTTGTCAAACGGAACCCGCTCTTCCAAGATGCCCCAGTCCCCTGTCTCCCGCAGATAGGCGTCCACCCCGGCAATGAGCCAGAGGGGATCGTCATTGAAACCGCCTCCCACCGCCAAATTCCCCTTTTTCGTCAGAGGCTGGTACTGGTGGTAGGCGCTGCCGTCGCAAAACTGCGTGGCGGCAATATCCAAAATGCGCTCTCTGGCCCGCTCCGGGATCATATGCACAAAACCCAGCAAGTCCTGGCAGGAATCCCGGAAACCCATTCCGCGACCTGTTCCACTCTCAAAATAGGACGCCGACCGGCTCATGTTGAAGGTGACCATACACTGATATTGGTTCCAGGTGTTCACCATCAGGTCCACTTTTTCATCCGGGGTCTGAACCTGGAGGCTGGAGAGCAGCTCCTCCCAATACCGGCCCAGCTCCCGGAATGCCGCCGCGCTCTGCTCCTTGGTCCGGTAGCGCTCCATCAGCTCGTGGGCCAATCTCTTGTTTATGACGCCGGGGGCTGAAAATTTCTCCTCCTCCGGATTTTCCACATAGCCCAGACCCAGTAAAAGCGTCTCCTCCGCCTCCGGCTCCAGCTCCACATGGAACTGCATGGCGCCTACCGGCGCCCAGCCCTGGGCAGCGGAACCGGCGCAAGCCCCCCTCAGCACCGCCTCCGGCGCGGCGGGGGAGCCGTAGGAACCCATGAAGGCCTCTCTGGCGGTGTCGAAGCCCTGGAAGGGCCGGTCGGCCCAGAGCACCGCGTAATGGTTCCGGCGCTCCCGGTATTCCGTCTTATGATAGATCGCGCCGGCCTCCACCTCCACCTCGCCGGTGGAAAAATTGCGCTGAAAATTAGTGCTGTCGTCCACCGCGTCCCAGAGGCAGAACTCCACAAACGGGAAGACCTCCAGCGCCTTTCCGCTCCCCGGAGCGGTTTTGTAAGGTCAGCTCCATCAGCAAGCACTGCTCCCCCCGGGGAACAAACAGCTGCTGCGCCGCCAAAATTCCGTTTTTCTCTCCCTCAATCCGGGTATACCCCAGGCCATGACGGCAGCTATAGGCGTCCAGCTCCGTCTGAACAGGCTGCCATCCGGGATTCCATATGGTATCCCCATCCTTGATATAGACATGGAACCCCTCTTGGTCCGGCGGGCAGTTATTGTAGCGGTAGCGGGTGATTCGGCGCAAGCGCGCGTCCTTATAGAAGCAATAGCCCCCCGCCGTATTGGACATCAGGGCAAAAAAGTCCTCGCTGCCCAGATAGTTGATCCAGGGGAGAGGGGTGCGGGGCACCGTTACAACATATTCCCGCCGGAGAGCGTCAAAGTATCCAAACTGCATAGGAAGATCCTCCTGCATCGTTGATAATCGATTGTTTACCAAAACATAGCGAAAACGATTAAGTTGTCAACATCTCCTGTTTTTCACCTATACCATATCGGATTTTTTTGACAAATTGCAAGAGAAATTTTTTTGATTTTTACATTATTATCCTGTCAAAGTCATTTCCGCTCTTCAAGGCCATTTGCAAAATTATTATTTTATCGTTTTAAGTAAATTTTCGTAAGCGCAATGCCTAAATTTTCGTAAAAATATTCGGAACACCTCACAAAATATGGGAGTTTGCCGTAAAATGCCAAAAAATCACTTGCATTTTTTGGCAGAATCGTGTATGTTGAAATTACGAAAACGATTAAGGAATTTGCAAAAAGGGAGGTGGTCAACCGGAATGGTCTCCATGAAGGACATCGCTCAGCGCTGCGGGGTCTCGGTCGCTTCCGTCAGCAAAGCCCTCAACGGGCAGCAGGACATCGGCGCAGAAACCCGGGACCGCATTCTCCGGACCGCTGACGAGATGGGCTACCTGACCAACTCCGCCGCCCGCGCTTTAAAGACCAACCGCACCTATCATATCGGCGTGCTGTTTGTGGACGAACGCCGCAGCGGTCTGGCCCACGAATACTTCTCCGCCGTCCTCAACAGCTTGAAAGAGGAGGCCGAAGCCAGAGGCTACGACATCACATTTATCAACCGCCACGCCGGAAACAAACCCACCACCTATCTCCAGCACTGCCGCTACCGCAATCTGGACGGCGTTGTCATCGCCTGTGTGGATTTTGATGATCCCCAGGTTTTAGAACTGGTAAACTCCTCCCTGCCGGTAGTGACCATCGATCACGTGTTCAACAACCGCATGGCAGTAGTTTCTGACAATGTCAGCGGCACGGAGGCTCTGGTCCGCCACGTCTATGAGCTGGGCCACCGCCGCATCGCCTTTATCCACGGTGAGCGCACCGCCGTCACAGAAAACCGTCTGATTGGCTTCTACCGGGCCTGCGAGGCCCTCGGGGTGGAGGTGCCCGAGGCGTATGTAGTGGAGGGCGTCTACCATGATCCGGACCGCTGCGGGGAGCTGACCCAGGCGCTGCTGGAGCTGCCGGAGCCGCCCACATGCATTCTGCTGCCGGACGATTTTTCCGCCATCGGGGGTCTCAGCGCCATTCAGAAAATGGGGCTGCGGGTGCCCGAGGACGTCTCCGTCACCGGCTATGACGGAATTCACCTGGCCAGCGTCATGCATCCCCGGTTAACCACCTACTACCAGGATACGGACATCCTGGGAAAAACCGCCGCGGCCAAGCTGATCGAATTGATCGAAAAGCCCCGGACAGCCCTTTTAGACCGGACGATCATCTCCGGCACACTTCAGGAGGGGCAGTCCGTGCGCCGCCTGTAACATCCCCCATCGAGAGTCCACATGGACTCTCGGCGCTGTGACTAAAGTCACAGCAAAATTTCTCCGGTGATTTCCGCGCACGGAGCGCGGTTCATTTCACACCGTTCCGATGGAAGCGTTCCCCATTTCGTAAAGGAGGATTACTAAGATGAAAAAAGCGTCTGCCCTGTTGCTCACCCTTATGATGGTCTTGTCTCTTGCCGCATGCAGCGGCGGCACCCCCCCCCCGCCAGCAACGACACTCCCGCTCCCGCTGAAGAGGGCAAGGTCTTTAACATCCACGCCTGGAACGAGGAGTTCAAAGGATTCTTTGAAAAATACTACCAGGTTCCCGATGGGGTCACCGTCAACTGGATCATCACCCTCAGCACCGACGGCGCCTATCAGGACAAGCTGGACGCGGCTCTGATGGGCCAGGCGGGCGCCGCGGCCGACGACAAGGTGGATATGTTCCTGGCCGAGGCCGACTACATCCTGAAATACACCAACAGCGGCGCTACCCAGGATATCACCGCCCTGGGCGTCACCGACTTCTCCAACGCCTATCCCTATACGGTCCAGGCAGCTTCCGACGCCAGCGGCG
>CAJUQM010000035.1 GCA_910588005.1 uncultured Oscillibacter sp. | reverse complement strand
TCAACGCCATGAACCCGGAGTATATCGGGATGCTGACGCTGATGGTGGAGCCGGAGACGCCCTTGTACGAGTGGGTCCATGACGGCAGTTTCCGCCTTTTGACCCAACCTCAGGTGCTGGAGGAGACCAGACTGTTGGTGGAGCACCTGGACAGCCCCGGCAGTGTGTTCCGAATGAACCACGCCAGTAATTATCTGGTCCTCCGGGGAACACTGAATGGGGACAGGGCCGCCATGCTGGCGGAGATTGAGCGGGCCGGACGCGACCTGAGCTGCCTGCGGCCTGAGTCCTGGCGGGGTCTCTAATCAAAAGGAGCGCCGCGGCGCCTTCTCAAGGGGGATTTTTGCCGGGCTTTGTGCCGTGAGCTGCCGGAAACGGCGGAGGGAATGCCCTGGGAGCGCTTTTGACAATCAAAAAAACGGCTGGACCGCCTCATACAGAGACGGTTCCAGCCGTTTTTTGCCCTGCCGGACACATTCAAAACTTTTTGTCGATGGCGGTTTCGCAGTAGGCGCAGCGGTAGGTGTGCCTGCGGGGGTCGCTGAGAAGGAATACGGCGTCCAGCTGCGGCTCCACCACGGTGATGCACCTGGGATTCCGGCACCGAATGACATTCACCAATTTCTGAGGCAGCTCCAGATGCTTTTTCTCCTTTAGCTTTCCATCCCGGATGATGTTTACGGTGATGTTGGCGTCGATATAGCCTAGGACGTCCAGATCCAGTTCCATGGGGGAATCGATCTTGATGATGTCTTTTTTCCCCATGTGTCCGCTGCGGGCGTTTTTGATGATGGCCACCTGACAGTCCAGCTGGTCCAGATGCAGATGCTTATAGATCTCCATGCTCTTACCGGCCTGAATGTGGTCCAGGACCACGCCGTTGGAAATGCTGTCAATATTCATACCGTAAACTCCTCCTCAGACCCGGATGTCCAGCAGCTTCAAGATCAGCGCCATGCGGATGAACTTGCCGTTTTTCACCTGCTTCCAGTAGGCTGCCCGGGGGTCCTTGTCCACGGCCACGGCAATCTCGTTGACCCGGGGCAGGGGGTGGAGAATGGACAGGTCCGCCTTGGCGCTGTGCAGCTTTTCCGGCGTGAGAATGTAGCTGTCCTTTAACCGCAGGTAGTCCTCCTCGTTGAAAAAGCGTTCCTTTTGAACGCGGGTCATATACAGGATGTCCAGCTGAGGGATCACGGACTCCAGGTCTGTGGTCTGGCTGTAGAGAATGCCCTTGGATTTGAGGGATTGCTCCTTCACATAGCGGGGCAGTTTCAGCTCCTCGGGAGAGATCAGCACGTAGTTGATATCACTGTAGCGGCTGAGGGCGTTCACCAGGGAGTGAACCGTGCGTCCGAATTTCAGGTCGCCGCAAAAGCCGATGGTAAAGCCGCTCAGCCTTCCCTTTTCCCGGTGGATGGTGAGGAGGTCCGTCAGCGTCTGGGTGGGGTGGTTGTGGCCGCCGTCCCCGGCGTTGATGATAGGGACCTCGCTGAACTGGGCTGCGGCGTAGGGCGCGCCCTCCTTGGGGTGGCGCATGGCGATGATATCGGCATAGCAGCTGACAGTGTGGACGGTGTCGCCCACGGTCTCCCCCTTGGCGGTGGAGCTGGAATTGGCCTCGGAGAAGCCCAGCACGCTGCCCCCCAGGGCCAGCATAGCGGACTCAAAGGACAACCGGGTGCGGGTGGAGGGTTCGAAGAACAGCGTGGCCAGCTGCTTGTGAGCGCAGGCGTTTTGATATTTTGCGGGATTTGCGGCGATGTCCTCCGCCGTGGCAATCAGCTGGTCAATCTCCTCTACGGAGAGGTCGATGATGTCAATGATATTTTTGGGCATAAAAACTCCTTTCTGAAAGAGAAAATCACCCGGGTAAAAATGGCAGGTACCGTCTGTCCCTTTCAGGAGGACGGCGCGGAAGAGATCCTGTTAGGGAACGCGGGGCGGATTGCCGGCGGTCTGGGTCCCGCGGCGCTCCGCGTGTGTGTCAGATGATCCAGCTCTCATCGGAGGGATTGGCCCGGAATTTTTTCAGCCGGTCAATGTCCTCAGGGCGGATTTTTCCCTCCTGGGCAGCGGCCTCGCATACGGCGTCGAAGTTGGAGAGGCTGACGTTTTTTACATGGGCGGCCTCCAGCCGGTCCAGGCCCTTTTGCAGGCCGTAGGTGAAGATGGATACGATGCCAAGGACCTCAGCTCCGGCCTCCCGCAGGGCCTCCACCACTTCAATGCAGCTGCCAGCGGTGGAAATCAGGTCCTCCACCACCACCACTTTGGCACCAGGCTCCAGCCGGCCCTCGATCCGGTTTTGGCGGCCGTGGTCCTTATTGCCGGAGCGGACATAGCCCATGGGCAGATTCATCAAGTGGCCAACGATGGCGGCGTGGGCAATGCCGGCGGTAGAGGTACCCATCAGAACTTCCACCGCCGGATAGTGGGCGCGGATCAGCTCCGCCAGCCCTTCCTCCACATGGGTGCGGACAACGGGGGCGGTGAGGGTCAGGCGGTTGTCGCAGTAAATGGGACTCTTGATGCCGCTGGCCCAGGTGAAGGGCTGGTCGGGCCGGAGAAAGACCGCTCCGATGGACAAGAGGTCATGGGCGACAGTGTGCTCCAAAGTCATATAAAAGCTCCTTTCAAGCGCGGATTACGTTAGGTGAAGTGAGAGAGACGGGATTTATCCCAGGAATTCCCGCATCGCCCGGCGGTAGGCCGCCACCGGGTTTGCGTCCTGAGTAATGGGGCGGCCCACCACGATATAGTCGCAGCCGCTCTTTCCGGCCTTTTCCGGGGTCATGATCCGCTTCTGATCCCCTGCGTCGCCGCCGGCGAAGCGGATGCCGGGGGTGACGGTCAGAAAGCGTTCTCCGCAGCGCTCCTTTACCAGCGCCGCCTCCAAAGGGGAGCAGACCACGCCGTCCAGACCGCTGGAGGCGGCGTTTTTGGCGTAGGAGAGCACCGTCTCCGCCATGGGTGTTTGAATCAGCAGCTCGTCTTTCAGCGCTGCGGGACCGGTAGAGGTCAGCTGAGTGACGGCGATCAGCAGGGGACGGGTGCCGTCGGGACGGGTGAGGCCCTCCAGAGCGGCCCGCATCATCTCCGACGCCCCGGCGGCATGGAGGTTTACCATGTCCACGTCCAGCCGGGAGAGGACGGCCATGGCCCGCCGCACCGTGTTGGGAATGTCATGGAGCTTGAGATCCAAAAAGATTTTATGTCCCCGGTCTTTCAGCGCCCGCACCACGGCGGGACCCTCGGCGTAGTAGAGTTCCATACCGATCTTGACAAAGGGCTTTTCACCGGCGGGAAACTGGTCCAAGAAGGCCAGGGTCTCGGATTCGGTGGGAAAGTCCAAGGCGATGATCACGTCTTTTGCGCTCATAGATGTGCTCCTCCTGTCAGTTTGGAAATATGGGTGACGCCCAGCCGGCCGCAGACGGCGGGGAGATCTTCAATGATCTCCTTACAGGCGTAGGGATTGCGCAGATTCGCCGCGCCGACCTCCACTGCGGAGGCTCCCGCCAGCATCATTTCCACGGCGGTCTCCGCGCTGTCCACGCCGCCGCAGCCGATAATGGGGAGCTTTACCGCCTCGTATACGTCCCACACCATCCGCAGGGCCACCGGGAGCACGGCAGGGCCGGAGAGACCCCCGGTGCGGTTGGCGATCACCGGGCGGCGGGTGTTCAGGTCGATGCGCATGCCGAGCAGGGTGTTGATCAGGCACAGGCCGTCGGCCCCCTCGCCGGCGCAGGCGCGGGCAATCTCCGTGATGTCGGCGACATTGGGGGTCAGCTTCATAAAGACGGGCTTTTTGGTTGCGGCCCTCACCGCCCGGGTGACCTCCGCGGCGGCCCTGGGATCGCAGCCAAAGTTCTTTCCCCCGGCGTGGACGTTGGGACAGGAGATGTTGACCTCCAGAATGGCCGCCTGCTCCACATTGTCCAGCTTCCGGCAGTTTTCGGCGTACTCCTCCAGGGTGAAGCCCCCCACGTTGGCGATTACCGGACCGTGGAAGATTCCGGCGATATTGGGGACCTCCTCTGCGATTACGGCGTCTATACCGGGGTTTTGCAGGCCCACGGCGTTGAGCATTCCGGCGGGAGCCTCGGCGATGCGGGGCTGGGGATTGCCCAGGCGGGCCTCCTTGGTAGTGCCCTTCCAGGAGAAGCTGCCAAGGATGTTCAAGTCGTACAGTCCGGCGTACTCCCGGCCGTAGCCGAAGGTGCCGGAGGCGGGGATGATGGGATTTTTCAGCGTCACTCCCGCGAGATTGACGGATAGATCTACCATACGATTTCCTCCCAAAACAGAACCGGACCGTCCTTGCAGATGCGCTTGCAGCCGCCCTTGACGGGTACGGAGCAGCCCATGCAGGCGCCGAAGCCGCAGCCCATCCGGGCCTCGAAGCTGAACTGGCCGCCCCGGAGCTGGGGCAGGCTGTGGACGGCTTTCAGCATGGGGAGGGGACCGCAGGAGAGGACATAGGTGCAGTCCGGCAGATCCCGGATCAGATCGGTGACAAAGCCCGCTGTGCCCAGGCTCCCATCCTCTGTAGAGATGAATACCGGACAGCCCAGCGCGGCAAATTCATCGGTATAAAAGGACTCCGCCCCGCTGCGAAAGCCCAACACCACGGCGGCGGGAGGGGTTCCGCATTCTATCATCCGCCGGGCCAAGCCGTACAGCGGCGCCACGCCGATGCCGCCTCCTGCGAGAACTGGGGATTTTCCGATTCGGGAGAGGTCAAAGCCGTTTCCCAGACCGGACAGCACATCCAGCTTTGTGCCGGGGGACATCATGGCCAGCTCCCGGGTTCCCGCTCCCGCCTCTTTTACCAGCAGGAGAAGAGAGTTCTCCCCCCAGTCGCAGATGGAGATGGGACGGCGGAGGAATTTTCCCGGCAGCTCCAGATTGACAAACTGTCCCGGCGCGGTGACCGCGGAGGCGTCCCCGGCGAGGGACAGCTCATATGTCCCGGCCGCCAGCGGGCGTATGCCCTTTATGGTAAAGACGGATTTTTTCACGGCAGCACCTCCTCGGGATTTTGCAGGTCGTGGTACGCGATCTCCCCGCCGCAGATGGTCAGGGCCACGGCGGCGGAGACGCCCCAGCCGTCAAACGGCGTGGCCCGCCCCAGGGAGCGGAAGGCGCCGCTGTCAACCGTGTGGGGCCGGTTCAGATCCAACACGGTCAGGTCGGCAATCTGCCCCGGGGCGATCTTGCCCCCCGGGAGGCCGAAGATCCGGCGGGGATTGACGCACAGGGCGTTCAAGAGCGTGGAAAAGGGTACGTCGCCGGTCTCCACCAGATTGGTGTACAGCACCGGAAAGGCGCATTCCAGCCCCACTACGCCGTTAAGGCTGCCCCGGAGTCCCCGGGATTTCTCCTCCGCCGAGTGGGGGGCGTGATCCGTGGCGACACAGTCTACGGTGCCGTCCAGCAGGCCTTCCACCAAGGCATTCCGATCCGCGGCGGAGCGAATGGGGGGATTCATCTTAAAACGGCCCTCGTCCAGCAGATCTTCATCACAGAGGACCAGATAGTGGGGACCGGTCTCACAGGAGACGGGAAGACCCTCCGCTTTGGCGGCGCGAATCAAAGATACGGTCTCTTTTGTGGAGACATGGCACACGTGATAGCGGCAGCCGGTTTCCTGGACCAGGAGGAGGTCCCGCTCCACCTGCCGCCACTCGCTGGCGGGGTCGTTGCCGGGGAGGCCGCTGCGGCGGGCAAATGCCCCGTCGTGGACGGCCCAGCCCTTTTGCAGAAGGGACTCGTCCTCGCAGTGGGCGGCAATGGGCTTGTCCAGCTCTTTCGCCAACAGCATGGCGCTGCGCATCATCTCCCGGGACTGAACGCCCCGTCCGTCGTCGGAAAAGCCGCAGACGTGAGGCGCCATGGCGGCGAGGTCCGCCAGGGCGCCGCCCTTTTCACCGCAGGTGATGGCCCCGTAGGGATAGACGTGGACACCGGCGTTTTTTTCAATGATGTCCAGCTGGAGCCGCAGGCGTTCCACAGAGTCCGGCACCGGATTCAGATTGGGCATGGCGCACACCGCCGTGTAGCCCCCGGCGGCGGCGGCCCGGGTGCCGGAGAGCACCGTCTCCTTATAAGAAAATCCAGGTTCTCGAAGATGAACGTGAACATCGACGAAACCTGGAACCAGACAGCGGTTATGCAGTTCAATAACGGAAAAGCCGCCCTTTGGAAGGGAGGGGGAGACGGAAACAATACGGCCGTCGGAGACAGCAACGTCCAGATTTTGAAAGTGTCCGTCTGAAAAAACGGTCCCGCCGGTCAGCAGCAGATTCATACGCGGACTTTTTCCTCCTTGTTTTTTTCAAAGAGATATACTACCGGATTTGAGCGGGGTTGTCAACAGTTTTTCACTGGGACGCATTTCCATGGAGAACCCTCCGATTTTTGTTGCAAAGTTCCAAAATTATGATATAATACTCCTGACACAGCCGCAGCGCCATATGGCGATATATTTTGAGGGAGGGCCGGCCGGATCAACATGTGCGGATTGACGGGATTTTTTGGCCTTTTTGAGAAGAGGAGACCGGGAGGATTCTGATAAAATCCGGTTTTTAAGGCAAAAAAATGCCGGAATGCGTGTGGGACTTCCCAGGCCTTTCTTTAAAATTTGAAGACTGTGGAGCGAGGGGGAATCCCCGCTGAAAAGCGGTCCGCTTGTGCCGCCGTGCTTCCCGGAGATCATGCTCCGGGTTTTAAGCGTCTGGCGGTTCCGGCGGCCCGGGACGGAAGGCGGAGGGTTTTCGGCCCCTGGAATTGTATCTGCGATTTTGTAAGGAGAAAGGATGTCGGTTTATGCGCAAGAGCATCAAGAAGATGGTTGGGTACAGGGTGGCTGCCGCCTTGCTCTCCGTGGTGCTGTTCAGCGTTGTTACGACGGTGAACATCATGCGGATCAAGAGGGCTGAGGCGGAGAACGCACAGGCTTTCGCCCTGCTGAACCGTGCCCAGACCGCCGAGGCGGCCCACTATAAGTGGTCCAGCGGCCTCAGCAGCGCCCTGTACGCCGGAAAGGAATTTACCGGAAGCATCGACCCCACTACCTGTGTTCTGGGCAAGTGGCTTTACGGTGAGGCGGGAACGGATAACGCGAGAATTCTCTCTCTCCGCACACAGATGGAGCCGATTCACAAGGAACTTCATGAATCGGCCGTCCAGGTGCTGGAGACGCTGAAGACCAATCCCGCCCGTGCCCAGGCCTATTATCAGGAGACCATTCAGTCCAACCTCACCACGCTGGTGGGGATGCTGGAGCAAGTGGTGGAGGAGGGGGCCACCATCAGCGAGAAGAGCATGGCCACGGTGGAGAGTATTACACTGCTGATGAATATACTCTGCCTGATCTGCCTGGTGGTGGCATTGGCCTGCCTGCTGAGCCTGGTGCAGTACGTTCTGCGCCGCGTGGTGCGTCCTATTTTGGAGATTACCAACAGTGCGCTTCCCCTGCAGGAGGGCCGGCTGGATCTGGAGATGGGCCAGTATGGACAAAACGAACTGGGTGATCTGGCTTCCACATTGGAAAAGTCCATGGCCCAGGTGCATACATACGTGCGGGATCTCAACGCCGTTATGGACCAATTGTCCCAGGGCAATTTTGACGTGCAGACCGCTGTGCCCTACATTGGGGACTTTAAATCCATTGAGGAGTCCCTTAACAGCTTTACCGCCACGATTTCCGTTGCCTTGGGCAAGATCAGCCAAGCGCAGGGCCGGGTTTCCAGCAACGCCGATCAGCTCTCCAGCGGCGCCCAGGCGCTGGCGCAGGGAGCGACCGAGCAGGCCAGCGCCGTGCAGGAGCTGTACGCCACGGTGGACGATCTGAGCAAAAACGCGGCTCAGAATGTAAAAATTGCCGCCTCCGCCCAGGAGAATGCCCGCCTGACTGGGGAACAGGTCACCGTCTCCAGCCAGCAGATGGAGCAGATGGTATCCGCCATGGCGGATATTACCAACGCCTCTGAGCAGATCAGCAAGATTATTGCCACGATTGAGGACATTGCCTTCCAGACCAATATCCTGGCGTTGAACGCCGCTGTGGAGGCCGCCCGGGCTGGCAGCGCCGGCAAGGGCTTTGCCGTGGTGGCAGACGAGGTGCGGAATCTGGCCGCCAAGTCCGATCAGGCCGCTAAGGCCACCAAGGACCTGATTGACAACTCCGTCCAGGCGACGACTCGGGGCAGCCAGATTGTGGATGAGGTCTCTCTGACGCTGAAAAAGACCCTGGAGCTGGTGGTTCAGTCCAACAGCGCCATTGGGGAGATTGCCCAGGCCGTAGAGGGCGAGGCGGAGTCCATCGCCCAAGTCACCGAGGGCATTGGCCAGATCTCTGCCGTGGTTCAGACCAACTCCGCCAGCAGTGAGGAATCCGCCGCGGTCAGCGCGGACCTGTTTGAGGAGGTCCATAAGCTGGAGAACGAGACCAAGCGGTTTAGACTCCGGCAGACAGATGGCGCCGGAGCGCTGCACGCATATTGACTCCCGCTGCCTTACTTGTGGATAAAAAGGAGCCGCGCCCTCCGGGCGCGGCTCCTTGATCTATTGCCAATTTGCAGGAGATTATAAAAAGACGATTTTCCAGGCGCACCAGATCAGCAGCAGTGCCATGACGGCGTTGATGACGGTGTTATACCGCTTGTACAGAGGGAAGAGCATGGTGCCCATGGTGGCCCAGATCAGATTTCCGGTGGCGGCGCAGCCCGCCATAATGACTGCGAAGCCCAGGATCATGGGGATTTGGAAACCGTGTGGCAGGATGTAGCTGGAGTAGGCGGCAATCCCCAGGGAGAGGATCTTGACATTTAAAAATTGCAGAAGAAAGCCGTTGATGTAGGTGAGAGGGGTGGCACTGCCCTCTTCGACGCTGCCGGTTTTCCGCAGCAGAGTGCGGTATGCGAGATAGAGGATGTAAGCGGCTCCGACATATTTGGCGTAGGGGACGATCTGTGGGACCAGCTCGCCCAGCCAGGCGCAGCCGAAACCGCAGATGAGCATGACGGATAAAAGGCCGGTCCAGATGCCGGAGATCAAAGGTAGGCACTTTTTAAAGCCAAATTTGCTGGTACAGCTGAGCAGCAGGATATTGTTGGGACCGGGGGAGAAGGTGGTGGCGCAGGCGTAAGCCGCCAGCTCCAGGAAAATCGCTCCAGGCATGGGGATCTCCTCTTTTCTGTCTTGATTCACCGCATTTGGGGAGGCGGGCGGCGCTCGTATGATGTTAGCACCGGGGCTTGGGAATGTCAAGCGGCTTTCGGATCCCTTTATTCGGAGCTGGCCGTTCCCCCCTTGCCTAAGCCGTTTATTTGCGGTATACTGAACGCGGTAAAGGCGGATCAAAGGCGGCGGCAATGGACGGTGCCATTTTACTGAATAACTGCGGACCGCAAAGCGGACGTTTTATCAAAAAGAGAACGGCTGGGAGAGGAAGGCAGTGCTACACCGCGTGAGAGTAAGGCAGCGGGGAAAAAAGCCTGCCGCAAAAAGAAGAAAGGAGCCTCTGTAATGATGGGCGCTCAAGGAAAGAAAAAGGGGACTGCTCCCGCACAGCGGCAGGCGGAGATAGAGGGTGCGCGGCTGTTTGGAAAGCATGTGTCAAAAACAAAGGGGCGGCTTTTGCTGGCGGTGACGCTGGTGGCCTGTGCCCTGCCGGTCATTGTGGGTGTGCGGCTTTGGGAGGAGATTCCGGAGATTGTTCCCACCGGGTTGATCGGCGCGGACGGCAAGGACGACTCCCTGCCCCGGGCGGCGGTGGTGTTTGGCCTGCCTGGGCTGATGTGCCTGCTGGACCTCCTGGCCCATATTCAGCTGCTGGCGAACCAACGGCGCATGACCGTTCCAAAACCCCATGTCCGCCTGGTGGGACGCTGGGGATTTCCCATCATCTCTGTGCTGTTCTGCGGGGGCATGACGCTGCAGTCCGCAGGGCGGGCGTGGGACTTGTCCTTTGTCGCCCCCTGTGCGCTGGGACTGCTGCTGCTGCTTTTGGGTTCCCATATGTGGGACTGCCCTCGGGATTCCAGGATTTCTCTGCAGTTTGCCTTAGCGGGGAGACCCGGGGCGGACTGGGACGGCATTCACCATCTTACCGGGGGAGTTTGGCTGGCGGCGGGGCTTTTGGCAATTGCCGGCGCCATGGCAGAGGTCTCCTGGGCGGCCGTTTTATGCGGTGCGGCGGCGTTGGCTGCGCCGGTGATCGGCATCTGGCGGCAGAGGTGACCGCAGAATAACCGAAAAAGCTACGGGAGGGCACGGCTCTCCCGTGTCTTTTGTGCCGGAAACCGCCTGCCAAATCACATCTTTCGTTGACACACACTGGGTTTGATGGTAAGATGGCCTTACCAAAGGGAGGGAGAGGATATGCAGCTGGAAAAAATTCAACATGCGCTGCCGAAGATACCGGAACTTGTGATGCAGACGCTCATTGCCGCCATTGACCGTGGCGATGTCAATGTAGGAGAGGAGCTTCCCTCCGAGCGGGACCTGGCGGAGATGCTGGGTGTGGGCCGGGGTTCCCTGCGGGAGTGCCTTGCCATTTTGGAGTTTTTGGGCGCCATTGAAAACCGGGGCAACCGAAAGGTGGTGATCCGGGACGCCGATTATATCCAAAAGTCCATTTCGTTTGTCCGGGTGTCCAACAAGCCGAATATTCAGGAGGATTTCAGCGAGTTTCGCCGGGTCAACGAGGTGGCTATTGCGGGTCTTGCCAGCCAACGGGCCACGGAGGAGGATCTGGCGGCCCTGGCGGAGGCTGTCCGCATGCTGGAGAACGACCCGGCAGACTATATGAATGATATCCGCTTCCACGACGCCCTGGCGATTGCCAGCCATAATATGATGCTGGCAGCCACCATTCATTTGGTCAACAGCATGATTGCCGATATCCGAATCCGCTTTTTCGGCCGGCCGGACTATCAAAGACAGAGCCAGGAATCCCACCTTGCCATTTACGAGGCGGTGCGGGACCGGGATGAGGAGCGGGCCAAACGGGAGATGGACTGTCATCTGAAAATCGTGGAGGATTTTGCCAGGAAATATCCGGACCATTAGACGTTTGCACTGGCTGAATTTGTGCAAAGTGTTGGGAAACCGGTGTTTTTTTTGGCGTTAAGACTTTTCTAAGACGCTTGACGAACGATACGAAAGCTGTTATTGTAAGGGTGTCGGTTGGATGGTATGACCAACAGACCGCCAGACCGCCGTAGAGAGCAGGTATGGCAGAAGGAGATATCCATGGCAGTGACATATCTGGAGACCGGGTCTCTGAATCCCTATTATAATCTGGCCTTTGAGGAGCTGGTTTTAGAGCGCCGGCGGGATGGGGAATACCTGCTTTTGTGGCAGAATGACAACACCATTGTGGTGGGTCAGAACCAAAATACCGAGGCGGAGATCAACCGGGAGTTTGTGGAGCGCCACGGCGTCAACGTGGTTCGCCGGTCTACCGGCGGCGGCGCCGTGTACCACGATTTGGGAAACCTCAATTACTCCTTTATCACCGATGTGGGCGACGCTGAGCGTTTGACGATGGAGCGGTTTACCCGCCCCATTGTAGAGGCTCTGCGGAATTTAGGCCTTCAGGCCGAGGCGTCGGGCCGGAATGATATTTTGGTGGCAGGCCGGAAGGTCTCCGGTACTGCCCAGCGAATTGTGAGGGGCCGGATTCTCCACCATGGCACGCTGCTGTTTGACGCGAACCCCGGCATGGTGGCCGGAGCGCTGCAGGCGGACCCGGCGAAGTTCCAGTCTAAAAGCGCCAAGTCTGTTCGCAGCCGGATCGGTAATATCCGGGATTTTCTGCCGGTGGATCTGGAGATGGAGGCGTTTTGGGAGTACCTGAAAAAAGCCCTGGCCGGGGGTGGGATGGCCGTCGGCTGCCTGACGGCGGAGGAATTGGCCGCCGTGGAGGAGTTAAAACACCGGAAGTACGACACGTGGGAGTGGAATTACGGCCGTTCTCCCCAATATGATTTTACCAATAAGCGCCGTTTTGACGGCGGTGGGCTGGAAGTCCGGGCGGCCGTGAAAGAGGGGTGCATCGTCAATATTGTATTCTATGGCGACTTCCTGTCGGTCTCTCCGTTGGACGGTTTGACGGCTGCGCTGGAGGGCTGTGCCTTCCGGCGGGAGGCGGCGGCAGAGGTGCTGGACCGCTTCGACATCAGAGAGCTGTTTGGCGGCATTACCAGGGATGAGGTACTGGATACGCTGTTTTATGTGAGCTGAAATCCGATGAATGACAAATACATATAAAATATGGAATTTTTTTGCTCTCGCAAAAAAATAGGACGCATAACTATGCGTCCTACAGGGTCTCTTGCTGGAGCGGTTCCTGCAAAAGACGGACATCCACGTTCTCCAGCAGCGGAGCGGATTTGAGCGCAGCGGTGCGGTAGCCGTAGAGATCGTCCCCGGAGAAGGGAAGATGGCACACCAACAGGGTTTTGGGCCGGATGTGCTCTTGTACAAAACGCCGCCCCCGGGGCAGTGTCAGCCAGGGGAAGTCCAGGATGGCCAGGTCAATGGGACCGTCCTCCCTTAGGAATTCCGCCAACTCCGGGGCACAGAGCTTGCAGTCTCCGGTAATGAGAATCCGAAAGCCCCGGGATTCCAGGATGCAGCCGTAGTGAGGGGTATTTGCGTACTGGGGACCCTCGTGGGGGAGGCGGATAAAATCCAGCGTCAGATCAGGCAGGCGAACCCGCTCCCGCCGCCCGGTGAGCAGGGCCTGCCCAGGAAAGCGGTCCTCCGGAAGGACAACTTTCGCCTGGGGCCAGCGGCCCAGCGCCTCCCGGGTCATCCCATGGGAGAAGTGGTCCGGGTGACAGTGGGTAAAGAACAGCAGGTCCGGCGCGGCGAAGGCCGGATGGATCTGTATGGCCTCCCAGAGTTCCGGTGCGACGGTGGAAAAGCCGGGGACTTTTTGGTTGTGAAGGGCGTCTACCCATAGGCGGAGTCCGCCAAAGGAGAGGGCGGTCCCGGCGTTGGCGCTGAGGGTCACTTGGCAGCAGGACATGGAAAGGCCTCCGTTTCAGCGGCTCCGGCGTGGCTGGCGCCGCGGGGATGGAATCATTATAGTATGTTTTCCCGAAAAGGGAACAAAAAAATTTGAGGGAAGACCATTTTCGTCGGAAGCGAGAAAAACGTGGGGGACGGCGGCGCCGTGCCTGTGAAAAGCCACCAGGGGAGGTCCCTCAGAGAGAGAAAGTCCACAAACAGAAGACAAGGGTGCTTCTGTGGAGCGGTTCCGCGTGAGGCGGGCGGGGAGGTGTAGGACCCGCGGCGCAAGGGCGCTGGCCGCAGTATAAAGGAAGGGAATGGTATAATGAAACTCTACAAAAAGATCATGAGCGCCATTGCCAGCGTTGAGAAAATCGTCATCAGCGTGGTATTGGTGTTTGTGACCGTGATCACCTTCGCCAACGTGGTGGTCCGGAAGCTGACCACCAGACAGTTCGCCTGGTCGGAGGAGCTGGTCATCAACCTCTTCGTTCTGCTGATTATGCTGGGCTGTGCTCTGGCCGCCCAGGAGGGCAGCCTCATCAGTCTGTCGCTGATTTATGACCGGCTGGGCACCTTTGCGAAAAAGGTGTTCATCACAATCATCAGCGTATTCAACCTGGTCTTCTGGGGTGTCCTGATCAAGACCGGCTTTGACAAGGTCTTCAATCAGATCAGCACCGGCAAGCACACCTCCTCCCTGAACTGGCCGGAGTGGGTGTTTACGATCTTCCTGCCCATCGGCGCCATCTTCCTGGTGCTGCACACCATTGAATTTTTCATTGACAACGTGCTCGGCGACGGGCTGAAGGCGGGAGAGGAGGACAGCAATGATTAACCTGATCCTGTTCGGCAGTTTCTTTGTCCTGCTGTTCCTGAACGTGCCCATCTGCGTGAGCCTGGGCATGAGTTCCATCTTCGCCATGCTCTTCTCCGGCGACAAGCTGTCCGTGGTTCCCACCAACGTGTACAGCAGCATGGCAAAGTTTTTGCTGCTGGCCATCCCGTTCTTCGTGCTCTCCGGCAACATCATGGCAAAGGCCGGCATCTCCACCCGTCTGGTGCAGTTCATTGATGACTGCATCGGCCACCGGCGGGGCGGCATCGCCATCGTCTGCGTGGTGGTGGCCTGCTTCTTCGGCGCTATCTCCGGCTCCGGTCCTGCCACTGTGGCGGCCCTGGGCATCATTCTGATTCCCGCTATGATCAACCGCGGCGGCTTCTCCGCCGCCTTCTCCTCGGCCATGATGGCAACGGCATCCTCCATCGCCATCGTCATTCCGCCCTCCATCGCCTTTGTGGTCTACGCCTCCATCACCAGCGTCTCTGTGGGCGACATGTTCATGGGCGGCATTCTCCCCGGCATCATGATGGGTCTGGCCCTGGTCATCATCATCATGATCGAGGTCCGCCGCAAGGGTCTGCCCCCCTCCCGGGAGAAGGCCACCTGGGGTGAGCGGTGGAAGTCCTTCCGCACGGCCTTCTGGGGCTTTTTGATGCCTGTCATCATCCTGGGCGGCATCTACGGCGGCATCTTCACCCCCACCGAGGCCGCGGCCGTCTCCGTGGTGTACGGTTTGATCGTGGGCCTCTTTATCTACCGCGAGGTCAAGATCAAGGACCTGTACGACCTTCTGGTGGACTCCGGCAAGACCACCGGCGGCATCATGCTCATCATCGGCGCCGCCGCTCTGTTCTCCTACATCTGCACGGTCTACGGCATCTCCAAGGCCGCCCAGACGCTGCTGCTCACCGTGGCCGGCAACAAGTACGTGTTCCTGATCATCGTCAACGTGATCTTCCTGATTGCCGGCTGCTTCGTGGACGCCAACTCCGCCATGTACATCTTCATCCCCATCATGTACCCCGTGGCCCAGCAGCTGGGGATTGACCTGGTGCACTTCGGCGTCATCGCCACCGTGAACCTGGCCATCGGCCAGGTGACCCCGCCCGTGGGTGTGAACCTGTTCGTGGCCATCGGCGTCAGCGACAAGCTCCAGAATATCAAGGACAAGACAAGGGTCACCATAGAGACCATGTCCAAGGCCGTGTGGCCCATGATCATCGCCTGCATTGTGGCGCTGCTGCTGGTGACCTACATCCCCTTCTTCTCCACCGTGTTCCTGAAGGGCGCTTAACCGGATCTGCCATCACATCACGTGATATCAGATAAACGCAACTGCAATTATTTAGAGGAGGAAAACAAATGAAAAAGTTTCTTGCACTGCTCATGACATTGGCCATGTGCCTCTCCCTGGCCGCCTGCGGCGGCAACGGCGGCGGTTCCGACGCCCCCGCCAACAACGACGCCCCCGCCGCCGACGGCGGCAGCGACGCTCCCCAGTTTGAGAAGATGACCTGGAAGTACACCTGCTCCGCCACCGAGAACACCTGCTGGGCCGACATGGGCCGTGACTTCGGCCAGATGGTCAGCGAGGCCACCGGCGGCGCCGTCACCGTTGAGGTCTTTGCCGCCGACCAGCTGACCTCCGGCAACCAGACCGAGGGCATCCAGGGCGTTATGGACGGCACCATCGACCTCTCCGCCCACTCCAACATCATCTACTCCAACTTCGACAAGCGCCTGAACGTGGTCTCCCTGCCCTTCCTGTTCAGCTCCTTCGACGACGTTGACGCCAAGCTGGACGGCGACGCCGGCAAGGCCGTGGGCGAGGTCGTGGAGAGCATGGGCCTGCACCTGCTGGGCATCGCGGAGAACGGCTTCCGTCATCCCACCAACAGCGTCCGTCCCATCGAGAAGCTGGCCGATATGAAGGGTCTGAAGCTCCGCGTGGCCGGTTCCGACCTGCTGAACGCCGAGTACGCCGCCTGGGGCGCCAACTACACCAACGCCAACTGGTCCGAGGTCTACACCGGCCTGCAGACCGGCACCTATGACGGCCAGGAGAACCCCCTGCCCACCGCCAACGGCGCCTCCATCCAGGAAGTTCAGAAGTACGTCACCTATTGGACCGGCGTGTATGACTGCATCTTCTTCACCATGAACGGCGATCTGTACAACTCCCTGTCCCCCGAGCTGCAGAAGATCGTTGACGAGTGCGGCCTGAAGGCTGCTCAGAATCAGCGCGTTCTGGAGCGTGAGGGCGACCAGGAGGTGCTGGCTGCCTGGAAGGAAGCCGGTGTCACCGTCACCGAGCTGACCCCCGAGGCCGCCGAGGAGTTCCGTCAGGCCGCCGCCGGCATCTACACCGATCCTCAGTTCGTTGAGATGATCGGCCAGGACCTGATCGACGCGTTTACAAAATAATCAAAGGGGATTTCCGAATCTGAGAATGACGCTCCACGGAGTGCGTTCCCCCTGACAAACGACTCGTTTTAAGGTTGCGTTAGAGAGAAAGCACGTGGCGGCAAGAGCGCCGCGTGCTTTCTCCATGCCCAAATTTTCAAAAAAATTGTGTATTTTGACTAAAAATGGAGGGCGAATATGGACGATATCATGGAGATGGCCCAAGGGAAACTGGGGCGGGTTGTGGCACTTCGCCTGCGGCCCGGCACGGACGTTCTGCTGGGCTTGGAGGAGGCCTGCAAGCGGGCGGGCATCAACAACGGCGTGATCCTCAGCGCGATTGGCAGCTTGGACGGCGTGCAGTTCTGCAATCCCGTGGAGCTGCCGGAAAAGAAGGCCGGCTACGGCTACGGTGAGACGCTGCATCTCACCGGTCCCATTGAATTGACCAGCGCCAGCGGGATCATCTGCCACGACGACGCGGGCAACACCAACCTCCATGTCCACATCAGCCTCAGTGACCGCCACGGCAACGCCCACGGCGGGCACCTGGTGGAGGGAACGAAAGTGCTTTTGACAGTGGATGTGATTCTTGCGGAGATTGAGGGCCTGGTGATGGGCCGGAAATTTGACCAGGAGCTGGAGGTGCCCCTGTTTGCGCCCCGCCAGGCGTAAAGCACTTTAATAGAAGGGACCTGTCCTTTTGGCGGGTTTGCCGGATGGACGGCAGACGTGCCGGAGGGCGCGAGATAAATTATGGAAAGGCGTGAAAACATTGGCTAACAAAAAATACTCCAAGGAACAGCTGACTGATTTTTACCGCACGATGGTGCGCATCAGGACCTTTGAGGAGAAGGCCGCCGAGTGCTTTACCAAAGGTATGCTGGCCGGCAATATCCATCTGAGCATTGGGCAGGAAGCGGCCGCGGCGGGTGCCTTTGCCGCCATCCAGCCCCAGGACTACTTCACTTCCACCCACCGGGGCCACGGCCATGCCATTGCCCGGGGCATGGACCCCAATCTCTGCATGGCGGAGCTGTTTGGCAAAAAGACCGGTTACTGCCAGGGCAAGGGCGGCTCTATGCACATCGCCGACATGAAGAAGATGAACCACCTGGGCGCCAACGGCATTGTAGGCGCGGGCCAGGGGATTTCCGCCGGCAGCGCGCTGGCCTCCAAGATTATGGGCGACGATGCCGTTACGGTGGGCTGCTTTGGTGACAGCTCCACCAATGAGGGAACCTTCCACGAGAACCTGAACATGGCCGCCGCATGGAAACTTCCGGTGGTCTGGTTTATTGAGAACAACTGCTACGGCGTCTCCACGGAGATCCACCGGGTGACCAACACCCCGGACCTGGCCCCCCGGGCGGCCGCCTATGACGTGCCCTTTGCCGTGGTAGACGGCACCGACGCGGTAGCGGTCTATGAGGCCATGGTGAAGGCCATGGATCACGCCCGCTCCGGCAAGGGTCCCTATGTGGTGGAGGCCAAGGTGTACCGCTATCAGGGCCACTACTGCGGCGACCCCGCCGTGTACCGTCCTGACGAGTATATGGAGAAGGCCTTGGAAAACGACGCCATCGAAAAGATGGGCAAACGCCTGATGGACTTGGGCGTGAAGGCCGAGGAGCTGGAGGCGATCAGGAAGGCCGCCGACGATGAGATGAACGCCGCTGTCCAGTTTGCTGTGGATTCCGAGTATCCCGACCCGTCCGAGGCGGTGACGGATGTCTATTCCTCTGACAACGAAAGGTGTGTGGCAAGATGAGCAAGAAGATTACCGTCAGCAAGGCCATTGGCGAGGCCCTGCACGAAGAGATGGTCCGTGATGACAAGGTGTTCATCATGGGCGAGGATATGGCCGTTATGGGCAATGTGTTCGCCATCACCCGCGGCTTTTTGGAGGAGTTCGGTCCTAACCGGGTCATTGACACTCCCATCAGCGAAGAGGGCTTCTGCGGTATGGCCGTAGGTGCGGCCATGCGGGGCATGCGCCCTGTGGTGGAGCTGATGTATGACGACTTCGCCACTGTGGCGGCGGACCCCCTGCTGAACCAGGCCGCCAAGATGCGCTATATGAGCGGCGGCCAGGCCACCGTTCCCATGGTGCTCCGCGCCCCCATGGGCGCCGGGCGGCGCAACGCGGGCCAGCACTCCCAGTCTCTGGAGAACTTCTTCTGCCACTTCCCCGGCCTGAAGGTTATCGCCCCCTGCACCGCTAAGGACGCCAAGGGCATGCTCAAGAGCGCCATCCGGGACGACGACCCCGTCATTGTGCTGGAGCACAAGCTGCTGTACGCCAAGAAGGAGGAGATTCCCGAGGAGGAGTATTTGATTCCCCTGGGCCAGGCCGATGTGAAGCGGGAGGGCAAGGACCTGACCATCATCACCTGGAGCCGTGAGGTCAACTTCTCTCTGGAGGCCGCCCAGACCCTGGCGGCCGAGGGCATCGACGTGGAGGTGCTGGACCTCAGAAGCCTGGTGCCCCTGGATTGGGACGCCATTGTGAAGTCCGTGTCCAAGACCCACAACGTCATCATCGTGTCCGAGGAGGTCAAGCGAGGCAGCTACGCCGGCGAGCTCTCCGCCCAGATTGCCGAGGAGCTGTTCGACGAGCTGGACGCCCCGGTGGAGCGGGTCTGCGGACTGAATATTGTGCCTCCGTTCAGTCCCACGCTGGAGGATGAGAACTTCCCCCATCCCGATACCATTGTCAAGGCCGTCAAGCGCGTGCTGAACAAGTGAGGAGGGATTATCATGGCTTTTGAAGTACTGATGCCCCAGTTGGGCCTGACCATGGAGGAGGGCACCGTCTCCCAATGGATTAAACACGAGGGCGATGCCGTCAAGACGGGCGATGTGATCCTGGAGATCACAACGGATAAGCTGACCAACGAGGTTACCAGTGAGCACGACGGCGTGCTGCTGAAAATTGTGGCCCAGGAGGGGGAGGACATCCCCGTAAAGGGTCTGCTGGCCTATATCGGCCAGCCCGGAGAGGCCGTAGGCGGCGGAGCCGCTCCTGCCGCCGTCCCCGCCGCCCCCGCGGCACAGACCGCTCCCGTGACGGCAGTTCCGGCCGCTCCGGCTCCCGCATCGGCCAACGGCGCCCGGATCCGCATCTCCCCCCTGGCCCGCAAGACCGCAGCCAAGCTGGGGGTGGACTATACTGGCATCGTTGGTTCCGGTTCTTCCGGCCGGATTACCCAGCGGGATATCCTGGCTGCCGCCAACGCGCCTAAGACCGCCGCTCCTGCCGCCGTTGAGGCAGCCGCCGCTCCTGCCCAGGCTGCCAAGGCCGGCAGCCTGGAGCTGATGGAGGGTGACACCGTCATCAAGCTGGCGGGGATGCGCAAGGTGGTCTCCCAGCGGATGTGGGCCTCCCACAACGAGATTCCGCCGGTTACCCAGAATATCAAGGTGGACGTTACCGCTCTGATGAAGTTCCGCAAGATGCTGCTGGCGGAGACCGGCAAGAAGTACTCCGTCAACGATCTTATCCTGAAGGCCACCGCCAAGTGCCTGCGCCAGCACCCCGAGATGCTGGTGAGCCTGGACGGAGACCAGATCATTCAGCGTGCCCACGTGAACCTGGGCATGGCCGTGGCGCTGGACGCGGGACTCATCGTCCCCGTCATCCGGGACGCCGACAAGCTGAGTTTGGACGCCCTGTCCGCCGCCGCCAAGGACCTGGCCACCCGGGCCAAGGAGAACAAGCTGGGGGCCGACGAGTACAAGGGGTCCACCTTCACCGTATCCAACCTGGGCATGTTTGGCATCGAGACCTTTACCCCCATCATCAACCAGCCTGACGCCGCCATTTTGGGCGTTTGCGCCATTCACGACGAGCTGGACATGGACGATGAGGGCAAGCTCTTTAAGAAGCAGGTCATGCGCCTCTCCTGCACCTTGGACCACCGCCTGCTGGACGGCTCTGTGGTGGCGAAGTTTGAGATGGATCTGCGGGATCTGCTGCAGAGTCCCATGAGCATTCTGCTCTGATTAGGAGGAACCACCAATGGCTTTTGAAGTGAAAATGCCCCAGCTGGGGCTGACCATGGAGGAGGGCACCGTCTCCAAGTGGATCAAGCATGAGGGCGACGCCGTCAAGGTGGGCGACGTGATCCTGGAGATCACCACCGACAAGCTGACCAACGAGGTTGCCAGCGAGGCCGAGGGCACCCTTTTGAAGATTGTGGCCCAGGAGGGTGAGGATGTACCCGTGAAGGGCACTCTGGCCTGGATTGGGCAGCCGGGAGAGGCGGTTGGCGGAGGCGCTCCGGCGGCTCCTGCCGCCGCTCCGGCGGTCCCTTTCGCCCCCGCCGCTGCCGCGGCAACTGCCGCGCCTGTGGCGCCTGCAAAGCCCGCCGGTGATACGAGCGTCATCGTCATCGGCGGCGGCCCCGGTGGCTATGTGGCCGCGATCCGGGCGGCCCAGCTGGGGGCCAAAGTGACGGTTGTTGAGAAGCAGTACCTGGGCGGCACCTGCCTGAACGTGGGCTGCATCCCCACCAAGTGCCTGCTGCACTCCGCCGAGCTGGTGGAGGACATCAGAAACCAAGGCAAGGAGATCGGCGTGGAGGTGGAGGGCGTGAAGGTCAACTTCCCCCAGGTCATCGCCCACAAAAACGAGATCTCCAAGAAGCTGACCTCCGGTGTCGCCGGCCTTCTCAAGATGAACAAGGTGAAAAAGGTGGACGGCGAGGCCAGCTTTATCGGGGAGAAGAAGCTCTCCGTGAAGAAGCCCGACGGCTCCACCGAGGAGATGACGGCGGACGCCATCATCGTGGCCACCGGCTCCGTCAACTCCGTGCCCCCCATCCCCGGCATCAAGGAGAACCCCAACTGCATCGACTCCACCGGTGCCCTGAGCCTGGAGGCTCTGCCCAAGAGCATGGTGGTCATCGGCGGCGGCGTTATCGGCCTGGAGCTGGCCTGCGCCTATGCGGCCTTCGGCACCAAGATCACCGTGGTGGAGGCCATGGACCACATGCTGCCCATGCTGGACGGCGACCTCACCAAGATCGGCGTGGCCCACATGAAGAAGATGGGCATGGAGTTTAATCTGGAGTGCCCCGTGCAGTCTGTGGAGAGTTCCCCCGTGGGCGCGAAGGTGGTGTGCAAGAACAAGGCCGGCGAGACCGTCAGCTTTGAGGCGGAGAAGGTGCTGGTGGCCATCGGCCGCCGGGCCAACACCGCAAGCCTGAACCTGGAGGCCGGGAAGATCGAGAACGACCGGGGCCGGATCATCGTCAACGACAGGATGGAGACTAACATCCCCGGCGTGTACGCCATCGGAGACTGCGTGTTCGGCCGCGCCCAGCTGGCCCACACCGCCAGCGCCATGGGCGAGGTGGCCGCGGAGAACATCATGGGCATTCCCGCCGAGTATAATGAAAAGACCAACCCCACCTGCGTCTACATCGAGCCGGAGGCCGCCTCCGTGGGCCTCACGGAGGAGCAGTGCAAGGCCCAGGGGCTGGAGTACAAGGTAGGCAAGTTCCCCATGAGCGCCAACGGTAAGGCCCTGATCCTCAACGGCGGCGAGGGGTTGGTGAAGATCATCGCCGGCAAGGAGTACGGCGAGATTTTGGGCATGCATATCATCGGACCCCGGGCGACGGACCTGATTGCCGAGGGCGCTCTGGCCATTGGTGAGGAGATGACCCTGGATGAGATCATCGCCACGATCCACTCTCACCCCACCGTCACCGAGACCATGCGGGAGGCCGCTCTCCAGGCCGAGAAGCGGGCCATTCACACTTCCAACAAGTAAACGGCTGAAAAGCCCGTCAGGACAGCGAAGAGCCCCGAAGATAGCGATACCTTCGGGGCTCTAAGCAAAAATGGGAAGGCCGGTTCGACGGGTGTGTGCGGGGGAACTCAGGAAGGGTTACCCTGTACAGGTTCAACCGGGGATTTTCAGAATTCTATAAAGCCCTGAAAATTCCGCCCGCAGCTTGTCACAAAGAGCTTTTTGGCAGGCTGTGTCTCGAAGATAGTGATATTTTCGGGGCTTTTTTTCGAAAATTTGATGTAAAAGGAGTGGACGTTTCGATGCGGGGAACCATGCGCGGAATCTGTAAGATGAGACCCGGCAGGGGCGCGGAGTACCGAACGGATCTCCCCATTCCGCAGATTGGAGAGGACGAGGTGCTGATGAAGGTCCATGCCTCCGCCATCTGCGGTACGGATCTGCATATTTACAATTGGAACGAGTGGGCCGCCAACCGGATGAAAAATCTGCCCATCGTGTTCGGCCATGAGACCGCCGGGGAGATCGTAGAGGTGGGAAAGAACGTCACTGGCTTCCGGGTGGGAGACCGAATCTCGGTGGAGACCCACATCCCATGCAACCACTGCTTTCAATGTGAGAATGACCGGCGGCACATCTGTGAAAACATGAAGCTCTTCGGTGTCACCGAGCCGGGGGCTTTCGCCGAGTACGCCCCGGTGCCCAAGGACGGGATTGTCCGCCTCAGAGACGGCGTCTCCTATGAGATGGGAGCCATGCTGGAGGCTATGGGGGCCGGAGTCCACGGGGTGGAGAAGGCGGAGGTCCGGGGAAAAACCGTGCTGGTCAGCGGCTGCGGTCCCATTGGACTGATGGTGATCGGAGCCTGTAAGGCCCACGGGGCCAGGCGGATCATAGCCTGTGATATTTTGGCGGAGAAGCTGAGACTGGCGGAGGCCATGGGGGCGGATGTCACGGTGAACAGCGCCGGAAAAGACGTGGTCCAGGCTGTCCTCCGGGAGACCGGGGGCGTGGGGGCGGATGCCGCCGTCGATATCACCGGAAACGGCAGGGCGATTGTGGCGGGGCTGCGTGCTCTGCGGAAGGGGGGACGGATGGTGTCCGTGGGCCTCCCCGACGGGGAGATTCCCATCAATCTCACGGAGGACATCATCTATCGGGAGATCCAGTATACCGGCGTCTCCGGGCGGCAGATGTTCGCCACCTGGGACGACTGTATGGAGATTTTGCAGTCCCCTGGATTCTCCCTGGAACCGGTGATGGGCGGGGCATATCCGCTCGGCGGATTTGAGGAGGCGTTGGCGGCGATCCAGGGCGGCGCGCCGGGAAAGATGCTGTTGATCCCCTGATCTTGGCGCATGCCAGGCGCTTGCCGGGTGCCGCCCGCGGCGAAATAACCCAAGGGGAAGAGGGGCCGCTGCGTCTGCCCTTTCCGTAAAACGGAGCGGCTTATGGAAAAAGCGTATAAAAAACAAACAAGACAAGGAGGCTGCGCTGATGCAATATTCCAAGGAATTCCTGTTGGAGATCCACAAAAATTTGCTGGAAACCCGGCTGCTGGAGGAGAAGATGAAGGACCTCTATGCCCAGGGGCGGGTTCCGGGACACGTCCACAGCGGCGTGGGCCAGGAGGCCGCCTACGTGGGAACGCTGTCCACCCGGAAGCCGGGGGATTACTTCAAGCTGACCCACCGGCCCACCGCCATGCCGTGGATGCTGGGTACGCCGCTGGAGATGCTCTTTGGTGAGCTGCTGGCAAAAAAGACGGGCAACTCCGGCGGCCGTGGAGGCAGCCTTCACATCGGTGAGCTGCGCACCGGCGTGCTGGGCATGTCCGGGACCTTAGGCTGCGACGCGGGTGTGGCCGTGGGCGCGGCGCTGACCATCGATCTGGAGGGCCGGGACAACATCGTCTATATGTTCATGGGAGACGGCACCTCCAGCCGGGGACCGGTATACGAGGCCATGAACCTGGCGGCGGCCTGGAAGCTGCCGGTGCTGTTTATCTGCGAGAACAACCAGTTTGCCATCTCCACCCATGTCTCCACCAGCATTCCCGTGGAGAACGCCCTGGCGGACCGGGCCGCGGGCTACGGAATGCCCGCCCGGGTGGCCGACGGCACAGACGTGCTGGCGGTGTATGAGGCGGCGGCGGAGATGAGCGAATACGTCCGCAGCGGCAAGGGTCCCGCCGTGCTGGAGTGCAAGGACTACCGCTGGAGGGGACACTTTGAGGGCGACCAGTGCGCCTACCGGGACGCCGCTGTTGCCAAGGAGTGGATGGAGAAAAAGGACTGCGTAAAGAATCTGGAAGCCATGCTGGCGGAGCAGGGCCTTTTGACAGCGGAGGAGGCGGAGGCCCGGCGCAGCGCCTTTGACGCCCAGATGGAGGCGGCCATTGCCCAGGCGGAGGCCGCGCCGTCCATGACGGCGGAAGAGATCTATGACGGACTCTATGCTGGATAAGGGGGGTATGAAAATATGAAGGTTCCATATGTAAAGGCCATTAACGACGCGCTGAAAGAGGAGATGCGCCGGGACGGAAAGATCGTGGTCTACGGCGAGGATGTGGCGGAGTTTGGTGGCATTTTTGGAGAGACCAGGGGACTGCTGGAGGAATTTGGCCCCAAGCGGGTCCGGAACACCCCCATAGCGGAGACCGCCATTGTGGCGTCGGCCGTGGGTGCGGCGATCACCGGCCTGCGGCCCTGCGTGGAGTTGATGTACGCCGACTTCACCATGGTGGCGTTTACGGAGATTTTCCACCTGGTTTCCAAATGGCGGTATATGCATGGGCCGGAGTATAAGCTGCCGCTGGTAATCCGGTGTGCCTCCGGTTCCTCCAACGGCGCGGGAAGCGAGCACTCCAACGTGGTGGAGAGCCTCTTTATGCATGCTCCGGGGCTGACCATTGTCACGCCCTCCTGCGCCTATGACGCCAAGGGGCTGTTGAAGTCCGCCGTCCGGTCAGATAATCCGGTGCTCTTCTGTGAGCCAAAGCAGCTCTATCAGGTGAAGCAGGAGATTGCGGACGGTGTGTACGAGAGCGATTACACGATTCCCATCGGTGTGGCGGATGTGAAGCGTCCCGGGCGGGACGTGACGCTGGTCGCCATCGGTTTGATGGTGCCCCGGGCGCTGGAGGCGGCGGAGAAGCTCTCCGCCGAGGGCATTGAGGTGGAGGTCATCGATCCCAGGACCCTGGCGCCCCTGGATACGGAGACCATCTACAAGTCCCTCCAAAAGACCCACCGGGCTGCCATTGTGGAGGAGAGCAACAAGACCGGCGGCATTGGCGCAGAGCTGGCCGCCCGCTTCCAGGAGGAGCAGTACGACGAGCTGGACGGACCTGTGGCCCGCATTGCGGCGCTGGATGTGCCCATGCCCTACAACATTCCCATGGAGAAGCATGCGATCCCCGATGTGGAGCGGATCTGTGCCGCTATCCGGGCTATGATGAAGTAAAGCGCCATGATGTGGAGGAAAAATCAGGAAGGAGGAGCCGTCAGGTGGGGGAGACCCGGCATTCCGGCGGCGAGGAAAACCTATGCGTATTGATATCCCAATGCCAAAGGCCGGACTGACCATGGTGGAGGGCACCATCGGCGAGTGGAGGGTCCCTGAGGGCACCCTGATTCAAAAGGGCGACGCCATCATGGAGTATGAAAACGAGAAGAATACCATTGAATATGAGAGCGTCCACGGCGGATACCTCCATATTCTGGAACCTGCCGGAGAGACGGTGGAGGTGGGCAAGCCCATCGCCTGGGTCGCCGAGACCAAAGAGGAGTACGACGCGTTGACAGGCGGCGCAGCCCCTGCCCCACAGGCGGAGGTTCCCACGCAGCAGACCGCGCAGGCCGCGGCGATCTCTGCTCCGGCAGCTTCGGAGGCGTCCGAATCTCAGGGGCGGCGTCATGTCCGGGCCACGGGCCTTGCCCGGAAGATGGCCCGGGAGGCCGGAATCGACCTGGCAGAGGTTCCCGCCGGCAGCGGTCCCGACGGGCGGCGTATTGCCGCCAGGGACGTGAAGGCCTATCTGGAATCCCGGAGGGCCGCGCCCGCCGCGGCACCCGCCGCTCCGGCGGCGGTGGAGGACGAGATCACCGCCATCCCCTGGACCGGCGTGCGCAAGACCATTGCCCGAAACATGATGAACAGCTTACAGCAGTCCGCCCAATGCACCGCCATGTGCGAAGTGGATGTGACGGATCTGCTGGCCCTGCGCCAAAAGCTGGTGGAGGGGGAGGAGTACCTGGGCTGCCGGGTGACGGTAAATGACCTCCTCTGCAAGGCTGTCTGCAGCGTGCTGAAAAGACACCCCACGGTTAATGCCACCTTTGACGGCAAGACGCTCTATTCCCACAAACATGTCCACCTCTCCCTGGCGGTGGCCACAGAGGGGGGGCTGATGGTGCCCGTCATCAAAAACGCGGATACGCTGACTCTGACAGAGCTGAGCCTGGCGGCCAAGGATCTGGGCCTCCGGGCCAGAGAGAAGCGCCTCCAGAATGGAGAGCAGGGGTGCGGCACCTGCACAGTGTCTAATGTGGGGATGTTCCCCATCGACATGTCCACCCCCATCCTCAACCCGCCGGAGGTGGGAATCTTTGGTTTTGGCCGGGCGGTGAAAAAGCCGGTATACGGCGCGGACGGGACGTTGTCTCCCCGGAGCATGATGTGGGTCTATCTGACCTTTGACCACCGGGTGGTGGACGGCCTGGAGGCAGGCCGGGTATTTAAGGACCTGCAGAATCTGCTGGAGCACCCCCAGCTGATTACGGCCTGACGAATGAAAAGAGAGAAAACCGGCCCGGTCAATGCGTTGACCGGGCCGGTTTATTTTGGAGCATTCCGGTTTAAAGGTCGTTGCGGCACAGGTCCTCCAGGGATTCCCGGCGGACAGCCACATAGCTTTCCGTTCCGCCCCGAAGCATGACGATGGGGGGGCGGGGCAGGCGGTTGTAGTTGGAGGCCATGGAGTAGTGGTACGCGCCGGTGGTGCACACGGCCACAATATCGCCGCGGCCCACGCTTGAAGGCAGCTTCACGTGCTCCTGGATAATGTCGCCGCTTTCGCAGCAGCGGCCCACCACGGAACACGCGAAATCCGCTTCCTCCCCCATTTTATTGGCCAGAAGGCAGGTGTACAGAGAGCCGTACAGGGCAAAGCGGGGGTGGTCCGGCATACCGCCGTCTACAGAGACATAGTTTTTGTAGCCGGGAATGCGCTTGACCGTGCCGGCGGTGTAAAGGGTCATGCCCGCGTCGGCCACGATGCTCCGCCCAGGCTCCATATGGATCTCCGGCATCTCAAGGCTGAGACGGGCGCAGGCTTCCCGGATTGCGGAGGCCACCTCGCCCACCTTTGCGTCTACATCCAGATAGGGATCGCTCTCCACATAGCGCACCCCGTAGCCGCCGCCCAGATCCAGCTGCCGGGCCATATAGCCGTATTTGCGTTTTATCTCAGCGATAAACTCCAGCATGATGACGGCGGCCCGCTCAAACACATCTTCGGCAAAGACCTGGGAACCCACGTGGCAGTGGAAGCCCGCCAGATCCACGTGGGGCTGCTTCAGGGTGAAGGCGGTGATCTCCTCCGCCTGCCCCGTCTCGATGGCGCTGCCGAACTTGGAGTCCACCTTGCCGGTGGCGATGGCCTCGTAGGTGTGGGGGTCGATACCGGGGGTGAGGCGCAGGAGAACGGGCTGTTTTTTGTTCCGCGCGGCGGCCTCGGCCTCAATGACCTTGATTTCCTCCACATTGTCGGCCACAAAGCAGCCGACGCCGTGGTCCATGCCGTAGCGGATGTCCTGGTCGGTTTTGTTGTTGCTGTGGAAATAGGCCCTGCTCAGGTCATAACCCGCCTGGAGGGCGGTGTAGATCTCGCCGGAGGAGACCACGTCGATTCCCATGTTCTCCTCCCGCATGATCTCATAGATGCGCTTACAGGAAAGGGCCTTGCTGGCGTAGAGGGGACGGGCCTTCTCCCCAAAGTGCTTGCGGAAGGCCGCGGTGTAAATTTGGCATTTTCTGCGGATTCTGTCCTCGTCCATCAGATACAGGGGGGTGCCGTACTGTTTGGCCAGCTCCACCGTATCCTGCCCGGCGAAGAGGAGATGGCCGTTGGCGGCCGTAGTGATGTTTTCGCAGATCATGAAAGATCCTTCCTTTCTCTTTTGTGCGTTGCGCATGCCGGGAATGAGGTGGAGGGGGCCAAGGCTCAACCGCACCTTGGCCCCACCCATGCCCGCAAGGGGGGGGGAGAAAAGGGGTGCGCGTTTTTTAGCCGGCGGACTTCTTGGCGATGGCCTTGTCCAGCCAGTCCTTTCCGTCGGCGAAGCGGGAGACGATGTAGCAGACCACATAGTCGCCGGCGGAGTTGATCATGGTGGCCGGGGGGTCAACCAGGTTGCCGATGGCCACCAGGATGGGGAAGGCGATCTCAATGTGCTGGGGGAAGAAGATGGAGCAGATGATATACTCGCCGATGTAGCCGCCGCCGGGGACGCCGCTCATGCCCACGGAGCTGAGCACGGCCACCAGGACCACGGGGATCAGCATCCCCCAGCTGAAATCCTGACCCAGGGCGCCCAGGACGAAGGCGATCTTCAAAACGCAGCTGAAGCAGGAGCCGTCCATGTGCATGGTGGCGCCCAGGGGGCAGACCATCTCGGCCACGTCCTTGCTGATGCCGGTCTCCTCCGCCTCGGTGAGGTTGGTGGGGATGGTGGCCACGGAGGAGCAGGTGCCAAGAGACACCACGGCGGGCTTGGCGATGTGGCTGAACATGGTCTTGACGCCGTGCTTGCCGCCGCCGAACCAGGCGAACAGGGGGAAGGCGGTGAAGATGTAGATAAAGCACAGGGGATAGTACACGATCATGGCCCGGCCATAGGACTCGGTGATGGCGGAGCCGTAGGTGGACATCAGGTCGGCGAAAATGGCGAAGAAGGCGATGGGGGCGTAGTAGGTGATGATCTGCACGAACTTCATCATCACGTCGGTGAGGCCGCTGAGCCACTTGCCGATGATGTTGTCAGATCCGCCGGCCAGGTTGGTGGCAAAGCCGAACAGCACGGAGAACACGATCAGAGGCAGCATGGCCCGGCGGCTCAGCAGACCCACAAAATCGCTGGCGGTGAAGAAGTTGACGATCATGTCGGAGATGGAGGCGTATTCGCCCAGCGCCTCGGTGGGCAGCTCCGCCCAGGGGGTGAGCACCGGAGGGAAGATCTTCATCAGGGCGAACATGATGACGGCGGCAATGGCGCCGGTGATCACGAAGGTGGCGACAGTGGTGCCCATGATCTTGCCGGCCCGCTTGCGGCTGCGCATGTTGGCCACAGACCCGGCGATGGAGGCAAACACCAGGGGCACCACCACACAGAA
>CAJUQM010000034.1 GCA_910588005.1 uncultured Oscillibacter sp. | reverse complement strand
GGATGGTGGGGGCCCGCATCATGCAGACGTAGGCCGTAATCAGCAGCACGGAGAAGAAACAGCAGCCCGCCAGAAGGGCGTATTGCTGTTTGTTCTTCCGGCGCATCAGGGCGTAAACCTCGGAAAAATGTCTCATAAAATCACCTTTCTTAATCATGGAGAAAACGGTGGAACATGGGAGGAGACGGGCCGCCGAGGGCGGCGGCCCCTGCGTAGGGACTTTTGCAGGGACCGGCTCCCTGGCCGGTCTGTTTTCCCGGAACCGCCGCGCCCTTATTCTGCGCGGCCCATCTCCCGGATGGCATCCAACAGCAGGTCCTGGAATTTTTCCCGGTCCGTGCCGCCCTTCTCCAGTACCTGCCACACCACGCCGTCCCGGAGGATCACCACCCGGTCGCAAAAGGAGGCGGCATAGGAGTCGTGGGTCACCATGAAAATCGTGGCCTCCAGAGCCTGCTTGGCCTGCTCAAAGGAGCGGATGACGGCCCGGGTGGACTTGGAGTCCAGGTTGCCCGTGGGCTCGTCGGCCAGAATCAGCAGGGGGTGGTTGATGAGGGCCCGGGCCACGGCGGTGCGCTGCTTTTCTCCGCCGGAGATCTCCGCCGGGTATTTGTCCCGGATCGCGGCAATGCCGAAGACCTCGCACAGCTGGTCCGCCCGGTTTTCCACCATGTCGGATACTGTGTCACCAATGATGGCGGGAAGGAGGATGTTTTGCCGCACCGTCAGGCCGTCCAGAAGCAAGAAATCCTGAAAGACAAATCCCAGCTGGCGGTTTCGGACTTCCGCCAGGGCGTTCTCATCCAGACGGGCCAGCTCGGCTTTTTCAAGACAGATACTGCCGGAGTCAGCGGGGATATAGCAGGAGATGCAGTTTAAAAGGGTGGTTTTGCCGGAGCCGGAGGGACCCATGACTGCCACGAACTCCCCCTTTTCCACAGTCAGGGACACGCCTTTGAGAACCTCGTAGGAGTTTTTTCCCACCTGATAGGATTTGCGCAGATTTTTAACAGTTAACATAGTATTTATTCCTTTCTAATCAGTGTGAAGCAGATGATGGCAATGATTGCCGGACAGATGTAGGGACAGATCAGGAAAAACCGCAGGTATTCCGCCGCCAGCATGGGAATTGCATCACAATAGAAACCGGAGGGCGGCGATGACCGCCAGATGGGCGGGATAGAAGGCGTAAAAGAACCACTTGGGGATTTTGAGGTTGGAACGGGTGGGCAGGAAGATCAGCGGCGCGGCCAGCAGCGCAAAGATGGGCCAGTCGACGGCGAAACCACCCAGTTTCAGGCTCAGCGGGTCCTCCGGATAGCCGCTCCAGAGGCAGGGGAGGTAAGTCAGCGTGTAGAGAAGGGCGCCGGTTTTGGGATGGTTCCGGCAGAGGAAGAAGATCAGCATGAGCTGAATGCCGATGCCGGAGTAGTCGAAGTTCCACCAGCTCACCGCGAAGAAGGCCACCAGGAACAGCCACCACTTCCGCTCCTTGAAGCCGTACATGGCAAGCAAGGAGAGGAACAGCGTGAAGAAGATATTCCAGTTGCTCCAATTCCGGTCGATCATCCAGTCGTGGGGGTGGAAGGCCAGAACGTAGAAGGGCTGGGAGATGAGGGCGAATGCCGCCAGCCGGCCCAGATACCGCTTCACATCGTGGGTATACAGCAGCCCCACGGTCAGGCAGTAGCAGAAGATGGGGAAGGCCAGCCGCCCGATCCAGCGGAACGCGGCCACCTCTGGGAGGAAAGCTCCGCCCACGTGGTCGATCAGCATGGAGACGATGGCAATCAGCTTTAAGAGGCCGGTGTCCAGATTGGTTTTCAGCTTGGGACCCGAGGCGGGAACGGCGGCGGGGGTGGTCAGGCTGCGGCGGATGTGGGCGGGAAGGCTGGTCGTGTTCATGAGATTTCCTCCTTTTGCTTCTCTGACATCAGCATAGCGCGAAAAAGCGGCCCCCGCAAACGGGGCCGCTTTTTTTTGCGGCTCTGGTGTAAACTTTGGCGGCAGGGACGGCGGTGATGTCATATTTGGCGGTTTTGCGGTCAAGTTTGGTTTGGAGAATTTTGATTGCTGTGTTAGAATGGAAGGCAGCAAACGACGAGGAGTTGATATCATGCTTCGGATTGGCATCTGTGACGACAGCGCCGACGCCCGGATTGCCCTGAAAGCCGCCCTGGAACGGGCCATGGATCGGCGGAAAGGAGAGGGAACGTTTTTCGAATTCTCCTCCGGCGAGGGACTGCTCCGCTGGCTGGAAAAGCACGCAGGGGAGCTGGATATGGTCTTTTTGGATATTGAGATGGGAGAGCTGGACGGCATGGAGACCGCCCGCCGGCTCCGCTCCGCCGACGAGGGGCTGCAGCTGGTCTTTGTCACCGGCTACACCGACCACGTCTTCGACGGCTACTCCGTAGGCGCCCTGGGATATCTCATGAAGCCGCCCCGGCCGGAGCAGCTGGACGGCGTCCTGGACCGGGGGCTGGAGGCCCGCCTCCGGGAGGAGGACAAGGTCTTTCTCTGCCGCAGCGGCGAGACCGTATACCGGATTTCCAAGAGGTCCATCCGCTATTTTGTCTCCGACCGGCGGCAGGTCTCCTGCGTTGCCGCCTCCCGGACCTATACCTTTTACGGGAAATTAGATGAGGTGGAGCGCGCCGTGGGAGGGGACTTTATCCGGATCCACCAGCGGTACCTGGTGCGGGCGGGAGCTGTGGACCGGCTGGAGGGCGGTCAGGTCTTTGTGGGGGAGGGAGGCCCTGCCCGTCAGCCGGGCCTGCCGCTCCGCCGCCCTGGCCGCCCTGGCCCGGACGGCCCTGGAGGGCTAGGCCATGGCTTCAACGTTTTTAATCAGCCTGGCGGAATACCTGCTGCTCTGCTTTCAAAATTGGTTCTGGCTGATCCTGGTGTTTACCAGCGGCTTCTTCCTCTTTCGGATCGTGTCCGCCTTTTTGGCGGTGAAGCCCCGGCGGGGCTGGCGAATCGCGCTGGTCCTGTTTCTGGGCAGCATCTCCGACATGGTGATTTGGCTGGGGGACACCAATCTGCTGTTCATCCTGCTGTTCTTTTTCCCCGTGCTCCTGCTGGCCTCCAAGGGGGACCGGGCCGGGCGGCTGACGCTGACGGTCATCTTTTTCTGCCTCATCATGTCCGTCAACGCCGTGCTGGATACCTATTATGGCCCCATTATGGCCCGCTTCGATCTGGACGATCTGTATTACTACAGCAATAAATTCATCCGCCTCGCCGTCTGGGCCATGCTGTACCTGGCGCCGCGGAAACACCTGCCAAAGCGCCCGCCCCAGCTCTCCCCCCGGTTTTGGCGGCTGGTGCTGCTCCTGGCCGCCATGCCCTTTAGCTCCCTGCTGGCGGTAGTGCTGCTGCCCTTCCTCCAGTCGGATTATATCTACGAAAACGGCCTTCTCCACAGTCTGACCATGAATATAGGAGTGGCGGTGCTGCCGTTTGTATTTCTCACCTCCCTGGTCCTGCTGTACGCCATCCAGGTGCTGGAGGAGCACCAGCGGTTAGAAGAGGCGGATAAGCTGGCCTCCCTGCGGGAGAGCTATTATCAAAACCTCCGGCGGGAGGAACAGCAGGTTCGCACTCTGCGCCACGACATGCGGAACCATCTGACGGCGGTCCAGGGCCTGCTGGAGCGGGGAGAGACCCAGCAGGCCGCCAGCTATCTCTCCGAGATAGCGTCGTCTCCCGCCATGGGCGGGAGACGGAATCTCTGCGAGAACGAGACCGCCAATGTGGTGCTGGCCGCCAAGGCAGAGGATATGGACCAGAGGGGGCTGATAGGGGATTTCGCCGTCTCCCTGCCCCGGGAGCTGTCCATCACGGACACGGACCTCTGCGCGCTGCTGGGCAACGCCCTGGACAACGCCATAGAGGCGGCCGTCCAGGCGGGGGATAAGCGGATCTCCGTCCGCTGCCGGGCGGACAAGGGACTCTTTATGCTGCGGGTGGAGAACGCCGTGGAGGGGGAGATCCGCCCGGACCTGTCCACCACCAAGGCGGACAAGTCGTCCCACGGTTTCGGCCTGGCCGGTATGCGGGAGATTGCCCAGCGCTGCGGCGGCAGTCTGGAGACCCGGGTACAGGGGGGACGCTTTGAACTGGTAGCCTGTATTCCGCTGGAGAGCGCGTGAGAAAGGAAACGGCGGGAGGCAGTCCGCGGACCAAAACCGGCTGGCCTTCCCGGCCCAGAGAAGTGATTGGAGCCGCGCTTCGCTGCGGAGCTTGATACAGAGCGGTTCTCATTATTTTTGAGAGCCGCTCTGTGCGCGGATTGCAGCGTGCCCGCCCCACAGGGGATTCGGGCGGAGAAGGGCGGTGTACTTGGACAGGCAGAGGGCTGATCCCCTCTGCTGCCTTTGTAAATTTTTTTGATTCCGTCCATTGCAGCTTGGTTTATCCTGCTTTCCTATAGATTATGGCGTTGCGCCGGGGTCAAAATTGTGCTATTATAAACTCTGTATTGATATGGAGGAGCGGTGCTATGACTACCCGGGAATTTCAAGAAAAATCCTCGCTGCAGATATTTCTCTCTTACTTCAGGCCGCACCGGCGGCTGTTTATAATGGACCTTGCCTGCGCGCTGATGATCTCCCTCATCGATCTGACGTTTCCCTATATCTCCCGCTGGTGCATGTATGAGCTGCTGCCGGAGAGCGCCTATCAGACTTTTTTCACCGTTATGGCGGTGGTGCTGGCGGCCTTTGCCCTGCGGGCGGTGCTGACGTATGTCATCTGTTACTGGGGCCATACCTTCGGCATCTTGGTGGAGGCCGATATCCGCCGGGACCTGTTCCGCCACATGCAGGAGCTGAGCTTTGACTACTTTGACCGCAACCGGACCGGCCAGCTGATGAGCCGTCTGACAGCGGATCTCTTCGACATCACGGAGCTGGCCCACCACGGTCCGGAGGATATCTTTATCTCCGGTGTTACTATTGTGGGGGCGCTGGTTATTATGTTTTCCATCCAGTGGAGGCTGGCCCTGGTGATCGCCGTGATCCTGCCCATTTTCTTTGTGGTGGTTTGGCTCTGCCGGAGGTCTATGCAGGACGCCTCCGACCGGGTGAAACAGCGCACCGCCACCATCAACGCCGATATCGAGTCCGGTCTCTCCGGGATCCGTACCGCCAAGGCCTTTGCCAATGAGGAGGCGGAGTTCAAAAAGTTCGAGACCTCCAACGACAGCTTCAAAACCTCCAAGCGGCAGTTCCACAAGGCCATGGGCCGGTTCAACGCGGTGATGGAGTTCTTTCTGTGTATCCTCTCCGCGGCGGTGATCGCCGCCGGCGGCTTTTTGATTATGGAGGGGCAAATGGATACTGTGGATTTGATCACCTTCAGCCTCTATATCACCACCTTTGTCAACCCCGTCCGGAAGCTCTCCTTTTTTGCCGAACTCTTTGCCAATGGCGCGGCGGGGCTGGGCCGCTTCATCGAGCTGATGCGGGAGGAACCCGCTATGCAGGATGCTCCTGACGCCAGTGTGCTGGGCCGGGTAAAGGGCAGTATTGACGTAGATCATGTCAGCTTTGCCTATCAGGCGGATCTAGCTGTTCTTCATGATGTGGACCTCCATATCCGCCCCGGTGAGACCGTGGCGGTGGTGGGTCCCTCCGGTGGTGGAAAATCCACCCTGTGCCAGCTGATTCCCCGGTTTTACGACGTGACAGACGGCTCCATTCGCATCGATGGGGCGGACGTGCGGCAGGTGACACAGGAGTCCCTGCGGCAGAATGTGGGCGTAGTGCAGCAGGATGTGTTCTTGTTTGCCGCCAGTATTTTGGAGAATATCCGCTACGGCTGTCCCGGGGCCTCTGAGGAGGAGGTGGCCCAGGCGGCAAAATTGGCGGAGATCTACGATGATATCTGTGCCATGCCGGAGGGATTCAACACCTATGTGGGAGAGCGGGGGACCCTGCTCTCCGGCGGTCAGAAGCAGCGGATCTCCATTGCCCGCATCTTTTTAAAGAATCCGCCGGTGTTGATTCTGGACGAAGCCACCTCTGCTTTGGACAGTGTGACGGAGGCCAAGCTCCAGGAGACCTTCGAGAAGCTCTCAAAGGGCCGCACTACCATCATCATCGCCCACCGCCTCTCCACCGTCCGCAATGCCGACCGCATTGCCGTGGTGGAGGAGGGGCGCATTGCGGAGCTTGGAAGCCACGAGGAGCTGATGGCAAGAGACGGGGCTTATGCCGCCCTGGTCCGGACCCAGGAGCTGCGCCATGGATAAGGGAAAGCTGCTGGACCGCCTGGGAGCCGCCGGGGAGGACCGGTTGGTTCTGGCGAAGATATTGGACCGGGCAGAGCAGGCGCGGAGCCGGAATATCCCCGCTGCCACGGACTTTCTCTCTCCCGCCCAGCTGGCGCAGGCCGGAGACCTGCTGCGTCTGGCGGGATTTCCTGAGACGGGGTATGCCGCTCTGGGTGGGTACGAGGGCGCGGAGCGCCGTCTGCTTCTCTTCCTGCCGGACTGGCTGGAGGCAGAGGACGGGGCGTCCCAGAGTCCGATCCGGTGCCTGCGGGCATCTTTCCGTCCGGAGTATAAGCTGACCCATCGGGATTTTCTGGGCAGTCTCATGGGCATGGGGATTGTCCGGGAGAAGACCGGAGATATTTTGGTGGGACCGGACGGCGCTGACCTGGTGGTTTTGGAACCCGTGGCGGACTTTCTGCTTCAAAACTGGGATTCCGCCGGACGGGCCAGACTCACCGTGACAGAGATTGAACCGGACAATCTCCATATTCCGGCGGCGAACTGCAGGGAGGTCCGGGACACGGTTTCCTCCCTGCGGCTGGACGCTGTGGCGGCCTCCGGCTTTCACATGGCCCGCGGCAAGGCCGCCGCCCTGGTGGAGAGCGGCAGGGTCCAGGTGAACTGGCGAGAGTGCACCAAGCCGGACAAGCCCCTTGCGGCAGGGGACGTTGTCTCCGCCCGGGGCTTTGGAAAGTTTGAGCTGACCGGGGTGGGAGGTGTGACCAAAAAGGGCCGCACGTCCATTGTGCTGAAAGTATATGTGTAGAGAGGGTGAGCGGCTGCGCGGGGCCGCCCCTGCGGAAAAGAGGGAGGTTCGGTATGCTGGAGTATGAATTTGAGACCGTCCAGTGTGATTACGGCAGTGGGTACAGTCTCTTTGGCGGCATCGGTCTGGAGACGGATGGGCATCAGGAGGCCATCCTCCGCCGGGCCGGAGAGGGCTGGCGGTATGCCGGGTTTGTTCCCAGGAAGCAAAGGGCGGGGGGATTTATTGAGAGCATTGACTTGATTTTTGAACGGGAACGGGAGGGACAGCCATGAACCAGCGGCAGATCGAGCGCATCAATGAACTGGCCCGGAAGGCCAAGACCGCGGAGGGGCTGACGGAGGAGGAAAAGGCGGAGCAGGCCGTTCTCCGCCGGGCCTACATCGACTCCGTGGTGGGAAATCTGAAGGATCAGCTGAACAATACCGTTATTGTGGATGAAAAAGGTCAAAGGCGGAAGCTGAAAGAGAAAAAAGAGGGAGAGTGAGCCATGGCAGACCAGAGAAAGAGAAATAACGACGACAGCTGGTTTCCCTGGGCGCTGATCATCTTCCTCTTTGTAGTGAATGCTTGGCCTGCTGCCCTGATTATGCTGTTCATTAAGCTCTTCGCCGACGATGGAAAAAAGGACCGGACAACGGCGCCGCCTTTGCAAAAGCCTGCCCAGACCCAGCGGCGGGGCCAGCCCATGACTAAGCGGACCGGCACGGCCTGGCAGGCGGACCCGGTGTCCAACCGGGCGGCCCCGGAGAAAAAGGCCCGCACGGCTATGAGGAAGGCCGCCAGGTCCCCCTCGGTGAAGAAGTCCAACGCGTGGCTGCTGAAAATCGCCGGCGCGGCGCTGACATTCTTCGGCGTCATGGTCACGGGCACCGCGATAGAGGATATGCTCTATCTCTTTGACACCCTGCGCTTCTGGCTGCCGGAGATGCTCCAGGGGCTGGCTTTCCTGGCGGGCGGTCTGGCCATGCTGTACAGCGGCTTTTCCATGGACAAGAGCCTGAAACGCTATGCCAAGTACCTCTCCGTCATGGGAGACCGGGAGGCGGTGCCCGTGGAGGAGCTGGCCCGCACCCTGGGCTATCACGCAAGCCGGGTGGAAAGGGATCTCCAGCGGATGATCGACAGGGGGTATTTCGGCGGCAAGGCCTACCTGAATGTGGAACTGGGCTACCTCTTCCGCAGCGGACAGGCCGGCGCGGATTGGAGCCAGCGGCAGCGGGAGACCCAGGCCGCCCAGACGCCGCCCGCCCCCAAGGAGGCGGAGGAGGGGTATTCCGGCATTCTGCGGAAGATCCGCCGGGCCAACGACGATATCGCCGATCCGGTTCTCTCCGCCAAGATCGACCGCTTGGAGGAGGTTACCGCCAAAATCTTTCGGGCGGTGGAAGAGGACCCTCAGAAACGGGGAAAGATCGATACCTTTTTAAACTACTATCTTCCAACCACTCAGAAGCTGCTGGACTCCTATGCGGAGTTTGAATCCGCTGGAGTGGAGGGAGAAAACCTGCGTCAGGCAAAAAGCCGCATCGAGGCCACCATGGACGCCATCGTCAAGGGCTTTGAACACCAGCTGGATGAGCTGTACAAGGCCGACGCCCTGGATGTGGACAGCGATATCCGGGTAATGGAGCATATGCTCCGCCGGGACACCGCCACCACGGAGGATGACTTTGGGCTGAGCGGCGGTACCGCCGCTCAGAGCCGGGAGGATGAGGCGTGAGGCGGCGGAGATTTGCAGTTGTATCGGTGCTGGCACTGCTGCTGGTGCTCTCCGCTGTCCGGAGCGGTGGGGAGATAGGGCCTGTTACTGTGACACTGAACGGTTGGGAAGCGCCGGTGGAGCTGGTGGAGAGTGAAGATGTTTGGCTGACCGTAGACCCTGACTCTGTCACGGCCACGGGGCTGACGGCGGTTATTCATAAGAGGAATATTCCCACGGTTTGGTATGGGAACGTCTATTATATTGCTCAAAAAACCCGCCGTGACAGGAAAAATTGGACAGAGATGCCCTGGTTCAACGGCAATGCGCCGGACTGGTGGGGAACTTTGATCGGGATGGGGTTCTATCCGGACGGTGTCCCGAAGGAGGAGCGCTGGGACGGCGAATGGGATATGGAGAGCGATATGCAGATCAACTGGACAGATGTCTACGGCTCCCTGGAGCCGGGGGAGTATCTGCTTGTCAAGGAAGTTGTAGACTTGGACGATTGCTCTGCTGGACGGCACATCGGGGCAAGATTTACCGTGGAAAAAGGGTAAACGAAAAGGCGCAGGGGAAAACCTCCCTTGCGCCTTTTAAAATGCTCAGTATTTTTTGGACAGCCAGCGATAGACCGTGAACCCCGCGATATACTGGATAATGAGATATGCGGCAAGATACAGAACTACAAGACGTGCGGCGGTTTCCTCTACTATGCCTAGGGCCTCCAGCAGGTGAAAGGTCAGAATGGACACGGCGCACAGCATCAGACCGAAAACGTAGGCGTACCGGCCGGATCTGTCCCGCAGCATATTTTTTCGTTCATCCCGCAGGTCGATCTGCTCCTGTTCTAGCCGCTCCCGGTAGGTATCCGCATTCTCCGGCCGGGTCCACTTCCGGTACTTCCAGAGCTGGACCAGGCCGGGTCCCAGCAGCGCGCCGCCGCAGCCGCACATCAGACTGCTCACCGGCGTGTTCCAGAAAAATCCAAGTACGATCAGGCCCGCTCCCATAGTGCTGGAAACCAGCCCATACCAAAAGTTACTTTTTTTCATTGAAATCTCTCCTTTCATGGATGAAAATCTCATCGATGGGCAGACCAAAAAAGTCTGAGATGGTGAAGGCCAGCTCCAGGGAAGGGTTGTATTTGCCGTTTTCAATGGAACTGACGGTTTGCCGCGAGACCCGGATAGAGCGGGCAAAGTCCTCCTGGTTCAGACACCGGGCTTTGCGAAGCTGTTCGACTCTGTTCTCCATGGACATGCCTCCTGTCTTAATTCCCCAAATTTAATATTCGTAAAGGCACCTTTACATATAATTTAGCACCCAGTCAAAGAATTGTCAAGGTTCTTTTACAAAAAGAGCGGTTGTTTTCCGGATGTGACCGTGGTATACTCCTATTTGAAAATAATTCTCAAATTGAAAAGAGGGATTGCTTTTGAGACGAATCATTGCGCCGGCGCTGTTGTGCATCGCGCTTTTAGCAGGATGCGCGTCTATGGGAACGCCGGAGCGGACCCCGGGAAAGCTTCAGATTGTGGCCACCATTTTTCCGGCCTACGACTTTGCCCGGGCTGCGGCAGGGGATCTGGCGGAGGTGAAGCTGCTGCTGCCCCCGGGGGCGGAGAGTCACTCCTACGAGCCTACGCCGGCGGATATTTTGGCGGTGCAGGACTGTGACCTTTTTGTGTATCTGGGCGGCGAATCCGACAATTGGGTAGACACCATTCTGGACAATATTCAGCCCCGCGGCCGGACTCTGCGGATGGTGGACTGTGTGGAATTGCTGGAGGAGGAGACCCGGGAGGGGATGCAGCTTCTGCCCGGCCATGACCACGAGGCCCATGGGCACGGTGAGCGCGGCGGGCATGGACCTGGAGAGGTGGTGGAGATGGATGAGCACGTCTGGACCGCCCCTCGGAACGCCGCTGCCGTTACCCGGGCGCTGGGGGAGGCGATGGCAGCTCTGGACCAGGGGAATGGGGAGACTTACCGGCTCAACGCAGAAGATTATGCCGCTGAAATTGACAAACTGGATGAGGAGTTCGCGGATTTTTTTGACGGCTTAGACCGCAGAACGATGGTGTTTGGGGACCGGTTTCCCCTGCGGTATTTTGCGGAGGCTTATGCATTGGACTACTATGCCGCTTTTCCGGGCTGTGGAGCGCAGACAGAACCCTCGGCGTCCACCGTTGCGTTTTTGACGGAAAAGGTGGCGGCTGAGGGCCTGGGAACCGTTTGGTATATCGAGTTTTCCAACCATTTGGTGGCGGACAGCATTGCCGAGGCGGCCGGCGTCTCCACCGCCATGTTCCACACCGCTCATAACGTCTCTAGAGCGGAGCTGGAGGCCGGGGCGACGTATCTCTCGTTGATGAGGGGAAACCTTGAGGTCCTGCGGGAGCGCATGCGCTAAGATTTCAATAAGATTTTTCTTGCCACAAGTCCTGGTTTCCCCTATAATGGATGCCAGAGAGCCATAAAGGAGGGAGAAACGGCGTGCAGAACCGCTACGAGAAAATCTTTCCAGGAACCATTGCCGTCTCGGGTATTATTATTCTGCTGGGCGTTCTGCTGGATGATCCCAGAAATATTCCCATAGGGCTTTATCACATTGTCACGATGCAGGACCTGCTGATTACGGATTATGTCTCCATAGCCGGCGTGGGTGCGGCGCTGGTAAACTCCGGACTGGTGATGATCCTCTCCATCTGCCTGATTAAATTGTCCAAGGACCCCTTTAACGGCTTTACCATGGTGGAGATGGGGCTGATGGCGGGCTTCTCCCTGTTTGGGAAGAATATATTGAATATTTGGCCCATTATATTGGGCACATGGCTCTATGCCAAGTATCAGAGAGAACCCTTTTCCAAGCATGCCTCCGTGGCCCTGCTGGCCACGTCTCTGGCGCCGCTGGTCAGTTACATGGCGTTGGGCAGCGTCCATGCCAGCCTGCCCTTGGGAATTTTCACCGGCGTATTGATCGGATTTATTCTCCCCTCCCTCTCCGCTTATACGTATAAAGTCCAGAACGGGATGAACCTCTACAACATGGGGTTTGCCTGCGGGCTGTTTGCCATGATGATTGTGCCGATCCTCACCGCCTTCGGCGACCATCCGGATTCGGCCATGTATTGGGCCACAGAATACAACGGCACGTTTGCCGCGATCCTGGGTATTATCTGCGCGGTCTTTATTTTGACGGGGCTTTTTGGAGCGGGAGAACCGGTCTGGGCGGTTTGGGCCGGATATCGCCGGCTGTTGTCCACCACGGGCCGGGCGCCCAGCGATTACCTCCGCATGTTCGGTGCGGGACCGGTGCTGGTGAACACAGGTGTCAACGGTCTGCTGGGCATGGCCTATATCTTTATTGTGGGCGGGCAGCTCAACGGTCCCACCTTGGGCGGTATTTTTACGATTATGGGCTTTTCCGCCTTTGGAAAGCACGCGCGCAATATCACCCCTGTGATGGTGGGCGTTGCGCTGGGCGCCTATGGGATGCACTATACGCCGGATTATCCCGCGCTGCAGCTGGCGGGGCTGTTCGGCACCACACTGGCCCCGATCTCCGGTCATTTTGGATGGCCCTTTGGGATTATGGCGGGATTTATCCACTCGGCGCTGGTGCTCCAGACCGGCGGCCCTGTGGCGGGGCTGAACCTCTACAATAACGGATTTTCCGGCGGGCTGATTGCCATCGTGCTCTATCCCACCATCACCGCCATTGTCCGCCACCGCAATCCCAAGCTGCGGGATCAGGACTATTACGATCTGTTTGAGGAGAGCGATCCCATCGACGTCTCCCGCTGGCGCACTTCTCAGGTGGAAGAGGACCGGTTGGAAGAGCCTATTGTGGGGCAGGACAGGGGATCCGATGCGGTCTGAATCTGCGGGCGCTGCCTTGGAGGAGGCGGTTCGGCTGAGAATGTAGTTTCATGGGACGCCGGGAGCCAACGGTTCCCGGCGTCCTATTTGTGGAACGGCATGGGTTCAGAAGGTCAGAAGAGATCCGTTTGCCAAGCAGCGCCTTTCGGCAGTGCAGCGCTCTCCTTCCCGGCCCTCCCTTGGAGTTATATAGATCCTCCCTATCTGCTCCGAATGGAGCGGAGCTGCAGGTGCCAATGTGATCAGCCGGAATTTCGCTGATCCGGAGTCCCGCAGCGTTATCCGGCGCGAATTCCGGTGGATGGTTGCCGCCGCTCTGCCGGTGTGCTACAATGGTTCAAAAGGCGTAAACGAATGTGTATGCGCAGAAGGGGGGGCGCCCGATGTCCACACGGATTTTAGTTGTAGACGACGAGACCGCTATTGCGGACCTGGTAGAGGTCTATTTGAAGAACGAGGGATTTTTGGTCCATAAGTGCTATACCGCCGCTCAGGCTTTGTCACATGTGGCGCGGGAGGCGCCGGACCTGGCAATTTTGGATGTGATGCTGCCGGACATGGATGGGTTTGCCCTCTGCCGGACGCTCCGGGAGCGTCATCTGTTTCCCATCATCATGCTTACCGCCCGGGTGGAGGACATGGACAAGATCACCGGACTCACCCTGGGGGCGGACGACTATGTGACAAAGCCCTTCAATCCCCTGGAGCTGGTAGCCAGGGTCAAAACCCAGCTGCGGCGGTGTACCAGCTATAACCAGCCCTGCCAGGGACCGGCTCAGGAGTATGATTTTCGAGGACTCCAGATCTCCCGGGAGACGCACAAGTGCGCGCTTTACGGGCAGGAGCTGGCTTTGACTCCCCTGGAGTTTTCCATTCTCTGGTACCTCTGCGGGCGGCGTGGACAGGTGGTTTCCAGCGAGGAGCTGTTTGAGGCGGTGTGGGGAGAGCGGTATATGGACAACAACAACAACACAGTGATGAGCCATATCGCCCGGCTGCGGGAGAAGATGCGCGAACCCAGCCGTAAGCCAAAGTTTATCAAGACGGTGTGGGGGGTGGGATATACCATTGAGTAGCTATAATGAGAGGGTCTCCCGCAGGCTGCTGGAGCAGTATGTTCTGAGGATCCTTGGTTCCGCAGGCGCTATTCTTCTTTTGCAGCTGTTATGCACAGTCTTTTTTAGTCTCTTTGGCTTTTGGCGGCGCAGCGTCATTTTGACTTACCTTCTCTACTGGTGCCGGGACTATACGGCCCTGCTTTTTCTGCTGTGTCTGGCTGTCTCCTGGCTGTGGTGCAGCGTCCGTTTTATCCGCAAGTCCCTGGCCTTTTTGGATGAGGTGGTGGAGGCTGCAGAGCAGCTGACCTATCTGGATGGTGAGCCAATTGAGCTTTCTCCGGAGCTGATCAGTGTGGAGGAGCACCTGAATCTGGCCCACAACCGGGCCGTCCGGGACGCTTACGCCGCCAGGGAGGCGGAGCAGCGGAAAAACGATCTGGTGGTCTACCTGGCCCATGACTTGAAAACGCCGCTCACCAGCGTTATCGGATATTTGACGCTGCTGCGGGACGAACCGGACCTCTCCCCAAAGTCACGGGCGCGGTACACCGGCGTGGCGCTGGACAAAGCGGAGCGGCTGGAGGATCTCATCAACGAATTTTTTGATATCACCCGCTTCAACATCTCTCACCTGGAGCTGGAGAGGCGGCCCTGTGATCTTGCCCGGATGCTGCAGCAGGTGGCCAGCGAGTTTGCTCCCATGCTGGAGGGGAGCGGTCTGACCTGTGAACTGTCGCTTCCGGAGATCCTTTGCTGTCCCTGTGATCCGGATAAGCTGGCCAGGGTATTTGACAATCTTCTGCGCAACGCCTGCCACTACAGCACCCCGGGCACTGTCGTTCGAATTGCCGCCGAGGGAGGAGGAGGAACCGCGCGCTTCACCTTTTCCAATACCGGCGTGACCATTCCGCCCGAGAAGCTGGAGCGGATTTTTGACCAGTTCTTCCGGCTGGATACCGCCCGGGCTACCCGCACCGGCGGGGCGGGGTTGGGGCTGGCTATCGCCAGGGAAATCGTGGAACTCCACGGGGGAACGATTTCCGCTCAGAGTGAGGACGGTGTGACGGTTTTCACAGTCTGCCTGCCGGTGCCGTAAGAAATTTGCAAGAATTTCGTATGGATTTCTCCAAATATCAAAAGCTCCTTTTTGGTAGACTGATTAGGCCCAGTTTGAAAAATGACAAAACACCCAAACAGCGAATCTTATTCCACGGTGCTGCGTTAAAAATTTTTGAAATACACAGAGCATTCCTGCAAATGTTTGCCCCGCCCGGCGAAAAAATCTCTCGCCGCTGTGCATTTCGCCATTTATCAAACGAGGCCTAAAAAGGAGCTGATTTTTATGCAAAAGCGGATTTTGGTTCTCTTCGGAGGCTGTTCCAGTGAATACGAGGTCTCCCTTCAGTCCGCCTATGCGGTGCTGAGCCATTTGAATCCGGAGAAATACCGGGTTTTAGCGGTGGGAATTACCCGGGAGGGGCGCTGGCTGTACTATACGGGGGATCTGAAGCGTCTTTCCGCCGGAGATTGGCAGGACGCTCCGGAGTGCTTCCCCTGTGCCCTGCGGCTGGACCGGGGCGATGCCGCCCTGCTGCTGCCGGAGGGAACCGCGCTGCCTTTTGACGCAGCGTTTCCCGTGCTTCACGGGAAAAACGGGGAGGACGGAACCGTGCAGGGTCTGCTGGAGATGGCAGGGGTGCCGGTGATTGGCTGCGGCGTGCTGTCCAGCGCCCTGTGCATGGACAAGGTGCAGGCCCACGCCCTGGCGGAGCGGGCGGGGGTGCGGGTTCCCCGGGGACGGATTTTTATGTCCAATGCCTCTAGGGAGGAGCTGGCAGCCGCGGCGGCGGAGCTGGGATTTCCTCTGTTTGTCAAGCCTGTTCGGGCGGGGTCCTCCTTTGGCGTCAGCGAGGTGGCGGGATTGGAAGACCTTCCTGCGGCAGTGGAGGCCGCCTTTCGCCACGACAGCCGGATACTGCTGGAGGCGGCGGTTCCCGGCTTTGAGGTGGGCTGCTCTGTGCTGGGCAATCCGGGCGAGACGGCGCTGACTGTGGGAGTGGTGGATGAGATTGAGCTGGGGCGGGGATTTTTCAATTATAATGAAAAATACACCCTTGAGACCTCTGCCATCCACTGTCCGGCCAGGATTCCGGCGGAGAAGGCCCTGGAAATTCAGGCGGCGGCCAAATTGGTGTATACCGCTCTGGACTGCCGGGTGTTTGCCAGAGTGGACTTTTTTCTGACGCCGGCAGGGGAGATTGTTTTTAACGAGGTAAACACGATCCCCGGCTTTACCGCCCACAGCCGTTATCCCTCTATGATGCGGCAGGCGGGATGGGAGTTTTCCGCCCTGTTGGACCGCCTGGTGGAATTGGGGGCGGGCGTGTGAGCGGCCGCCCTGTACTGGACCGTTTTCGCCTGTTGGCGGCAGTGCTGGTGGTGTGCATTCACACCGGCCCCCTGGCCTCGTTCACCGAGGCGGGTGATTTTTGGCTTACCCGGGTGCTGGCCCGGGTGGCGGTCCCTTTTTTCTTCATGACCAGCGGGTATTTTCTGGCGAGGAGCGGGTGGAAAAATACCGGACGGTTTGTAAAAAAGTCTCTGCTGCTCTACGGAGCGGCGGTACTGCTGTATCTGCCGGTGAACTGGTATAATGGCGGAGCCGCCCCGTTGGAGTGGGGGCGGAGACTGCTGACAGACGGTACGCTGTATCACCTGTGGTATTTTCCCGCCGTGATCCTAGGCGTGTTGATTGCGCGAAATCTGGCCCGTTTGGGTGGACCTGCGGCTCTGATTGCGGCCGGAACGTTGTACCTGCTGGGTGTGGGCGGGGATAGCTGGTATGGATTTGCCGCGCGGTTTCCGGCGGCGGAATCCTTCTATGAGGGCGTGTTCCGGTTTTTCTCCTATACCCGCAACGGGCTGTTTTTCGCCCCGCTGCTTTTACTGCTTGGAGCTGCCGGGAAGCGGTGGAGTTCCAGGGTATCCCTGACAGGGGCCATTCTCTCCATGGCCCTGATGACCGCCGAGGGATTCTATGTCCGCATTCAGGGGTGGCCCCGGCATGACAGCATGTATTTGTCCCTGCCATTGTGCATGGTTTTTCTCTTCTCTTTGCTGTTGGAGGAGAATAGGGGCGAGGACCGGCGGGCCAGGCGGTTCTCAGCGCTGGTATACCTGCTGCATCCGCTGTCCATTATACTGGTACGGGGCGCGGCGGAGGCGGCGGGTATGCGGAGCTTATTTGTGGAGAATAGTCTGGGCCATTTCTGCGCCGTGTTAGCGGCCACCTCTGTGCTGGCCCTGGCGGCAGGCGGCCTGCGGAGCTGGCTGCCCCAGAGAGGGGAAGGACCGCCGGGATTTTGACCCGGTCCCTGGGGGCTGCAGGAAATATGCGTGGAGACGCGCCCCGCCTATACGGACCGCCGTGTGGGGAAACGATGTGCCGCTGCGAAATGGCCGGCCTGGAAAACAAAGTTTTAAAAATAAGAAACGGGAGAGGACAGACGATACTGTTCTCTCCCGTTTCTTATTTATTTGTCCTATCAGATTCCGTAATTGGTTGCAGGCTGTAGACAATCTGCCAGGTCCGCAATGGTGATATGATCCAAATAGTCGTTGATAACCGTATTTAGTCCCTGCCACATGGGCAGAGTCCGGCAGCTCATCATTCTGGGGCAGGTGGACTCACCTTCCAGACAGGTTACCGGAGCCAGAGAATCTTCCGTCAGCCGCAGGACCGCGCCTACCGTGCACTGCGCCGGGGCCAGGGTCAGCTTGTAGCCGCCGCCTTTGCCTCTGAGTCCGCTAAGCAAGTTCGCCCGGACCAGGAGCTTGATAATGCTCTCCAGATACTTTTCCGAAATCTCTTGCCGGCTGGCAATCTCCTTCAGCGGGACGTAGCCATCGGTTTGGCGCTCCGCCAGATCCACCATAACCCGCAGGGCGTACCGTCCTCTTGTTGAAACCAGCATGAAGATTCTCCCCCTTTCCGTATATTGCCTATTATACAATCTGGTTAATGGGAAAGCAATATCCTTTGTGAGAAATTTCCACCGTTTTCCTTGACAATTTTTTTGCTCAGAGATATAATTTCGGTAAACCTATATATGAGATTGGTATAATGGATTCTATAATAGTGTGACATTTTCAAGCTATCTGAAAGAAGACCGCCGGACGGCGGATACCGGTATTTTTAATTCTGAAATGATGAAAAACGGCATTGGGAGGAAGCTGTCATGAGCAAGATTTACACGTCCGCCGCCCAGTTGATTGGCAGGACGCCGCTGCTGGAACTGGTTCACATCGAGAGGGAAGCGGGGCTGGAGGCCAGGGTTTTGGCTAAACTGGAGTATCTCAACCCCGCAGGCAGTGTGAAGGACCGTGTCGCCAAGGCCATGATTGAGGATGCCGAGGCCAGGGGACTTTTGAGGCCTGGCTCCGTTCTCATTGAACCGACTTCCGGCAACACCGGGATTGGTTTGGCCTCTGTGGCTGTGCCCCGGGGTTACCGCGTCATCATTGTGATGCCCGAGACCATGAGCGTGGAACGCCGCCAGCTGATGAAGGCCTACGGAGCGGAACTGGTGCTCACGGAGGGGAGCCAGGGTATGAGAGGGGCCATTGCCAAGGCGGATGAGCTGGCGAGGGAGATTCCCAATAGTTTTATTCCCGGCCAGTTTGTCAATCCCGCCAATTCGGAGGCCCACAGGAGATCCACCGGCCCTGAAATTTGGGAGGATACGGATGGAGAGGTGGAGATCTTTGTGGCCGGCGTAGGCACCGGCGGCACCATCACCGGTGTGGGGGAGTATTTAAAGGGACGCAATCCTGCGGTAAAAGTGGTAGCCGTGGAGCCGGCTTCTTCTCCTGTGTTGAGCAGGGGCGTTGGCGGAACTCACCAAATCCAGGGAATTGGCGCCGGTTTTGTGCCGGAGGTACTGGATACCGCCGTCTATGACGAGGTCATCGCTGTGGAGGACGAGGACGCCTTTGCGGCCGGAAAGCTGGTGGGCAGGAAAGAGGGGGTTCTGGTGGGTATTTCCTCCGGCGCGGCTGTCTGGGCTGCCTTAGAACTCGCCAAACGGCCGGAAAATAAGGGGAAGACCATTGTGGCGCTGCTGCCTGATACCGGGGACCGCTACCTCTCCACCCCTCAATTTGCAGATTGATTCTACCAGAGGGAGGGACCGCCTGGAAAAGGAGGTCCCTCCTGTTTTCCCTGTGAGGCGGTTCTTCCCCAAGAAGATGGGAGAGACCGGATCGGATGACATACGGTGCTTTTCGGAAGCTTTTATTTTAAGTATTTTCCGACCCGGCGGGACACCAGCACTGCCAGGGCAATCTTCAAAAGATCTGGGATGACAAAGGGGACCACACAGGCGGTCAGGGCCGCCGCCAGACTGATGGGACCCTTGGTAGCGGTATACAGCGCCAGAAACCATGCGGTACCGAAGGCATAGCAGACCAGCAAGCCCAAAAGGCACGCGCATATGACGGCAGGCAGGGCGCTGCCCAATTTAGCGGTGATCAGCCAATAGATCAGAGCAGAGCCGATAAAGCCGATGATGTAGCCGCCGGTAGTGCCCAGCAGAACGCCGGGGCCGCCCTGAAATCCAGTGAATACCGGCAGGCCCACCAATCCCATCAGAAGGTATACCACCACGGCCCAAAGTCCCCGCCGTCCACCCAGGGTGGTGAGAGCGGCAAACATGGCGAAGGTTTGAAGGGTAAAGGGAACGGAGATCGGAGTCTTAGGGGTGGAAATCCAGGCGCACACGGCCATTAGCACGGCGAATAAGGCGATGTAGACCAGATCCAGCGTCCGAAAGCGGAGAGACGAAATTTCTTTGGAATCCATAGTGTTGCCTCCTTTATAACCATTGTTCTAGGGAACAGCATACCCGATTCCGGCACGATTGTCAACTATAAAATAATAAATGGTTTACAATTGGGGCGATGGAGACTTGTGGGTGGTGGGTCCAAAAAACGGTTTGAACGGCAGAGGAAATTCCCGTGATTTCGCAAAATTTCGACAGCCGCTCTTGACGGAAGATCAAAAAGCCGATATTATGTAAAATATAGAGTGATAAAAGCGGAACTGTGCAATATGCCGGGGTGGCATGATGCAGGGCCGCCGGGATTACGGGAGGCTTGTTATGGCTATGAAGCGTTGCCCCGTCTGCGGGGAGAGATATTCGGATACATATCGGTACTGTCCGTTCTGCGAGGAAGAGGAGATGGAGCGGGAAGAGGAACCCCGCCGTGTTCCTAGCCGCAGCGGGCGCCGGGTCGGCGGAAGCCGGCAGCCAAATTTGGTTACGCCCACGTTGGTGGTGCTGATTCTACTTATGGCGGCTCTGCTGATCTACCTGCTGTGGGGCGATAAGATTGCAGAGAAATTTAAGAAAGACGATGAGCCGGATCAACCCGGCGTGGAGAACACCGTCCCGACGCCGCCGGAGGTTAAAGACCCTGTGGCAGCAGATCCGAATCTGGTGGATCCGGTGGATCCGGTTGACCCGGAGCCGGATGGCAATATGCCTGATAATCCGGACACTGTTACGCCGCCAGTCACTGTGCCTCCGGCCAATCCGGTTTCCAGTTTTGAGACTGCTAACGCTCTGCCGGGCGGCTTGACATTGAGCAAGAGCGACTTTACCCGCTCTGTGTCTGAAGGGGCTTGGCAGCTAAAGGCCTCCGGCGGCAGCGGCACCTATACTTGGATCAGCCAGGACCCCGGCATTGCGTCTGTGGACAGCAGCGGCAGTGTAACGCCGATCTCCGCCGGCAATACCACGATTTTGGTGACGGACGGCAGCAAGAAGGCGACGTGTATTATCCGGGTGACAGGCGGCAGCTCCACGGGAACTACCTCCACGCCCTCCACCGGTACCTCCGGCAGCGGCAGTACCGGAGGTGCGCTGAAGGCGGGGCCGGCTACGGTGATTAACGGCGGCAACGGTGTGCGGGTTCGCTCCGGTCCTGGTACCAGTTACGATATTTTGGCCACCGTTCCCAACGGCGGCTCCGTCCGAGTGGTGCAGAGCGCCGGGGACGGCTGGTACGAGATCACCTTCTCCAATGTGGGCGGTGTGACCACCACCGGATATATGAAGGGTGAGTTCCTGTCCAACTGACCGGAGAGGCGCACTTCACGGCCGGGTATGAGTGGCAGTGATGTATATGAAAAAGCGGCGTCCCCTATTTTAGGGGACGCCGTTTTATGGAAAAAGGAGCCGCGGGAGTAACCCGCGGCTCCTCTTTTCTATGGCCGGAGAGTATTCTTTAAATTTGTTCCGCCAGCCGGTATCCCACGCCTACCTCGGTGAAGAGATACTCCGGTTCGGCGGGGTTCTTTTCAATTTTGCGGCGGATATTGGCCATATTGACTCGGAGAATCTGGTTATCGCCTCCGGCCCGGGGACCCCACAGTTCCTTAATGATAAAATCATAGGTCAGAACTTTTCCGGCGTGCTTGCCCAGCAGCGCCACGATGCGGAATTCGCTGAGCGTCAGCTTGACGTTTTCGCCCTGCATGAGCACCTGGTGTTTGTTGTAGTCGATGGTCATCTCCCCTACGGTGTAGGTACCTTTTTGGGCGATCTCGTCGTTGCCGGAGGCGGTACGGGTGTGGCGGATGGCGGTGCGGACCCGGGCAAGCAGCTCATCCGTACCAAAGGGTTTGGTCAGGTAGTCATCAGCCCCCAGGTCCAGGGCGGTGACCTTGTCCCGCTCATAGGAGCGGGCGGAGACCACCACCACCGGCAGGCTGGACCAGCTCCGCAGCTGGCGGAGAATTTCCAGGCCGTCCATGTCCGGCAGTCCCAGGTCCAGGATAATGAGGTCTGGACAGTGGGAGGAGATCATGGACTGGGCCTCTGCGCCGCTGCGGGCCTGCATGGCCTCGTAGCCATGGGAATTCAAGATGGTGGAGATAAAGTGAGAGATACTTTTTTCATCTTCGATCACCAGGATTTTCTCTCGGATATTCATCTGTTGGGATCCTCCTTCAAGAGTGGGAGGCGGAAGGAAAATTCCGCCCCGGTCTCCAAATTTCTCGCTTCCATGGTTCCGCCGTGGGCGCGGACGATGGCCATGCAGACCGAAAGGCCAAGCCCCATGTTCCGCTTGCCGTCCCCCTTGGCGGATTCGCTTTGTTTCAGCGTGCCGTCAAAGAGGGTGGACAGGGCGGCGGCGGAGATGCCCCGGCCGTTGTCCGCCACCGTGAAGCGGGCAAAGCTGTCGTCTGACCGGACGGACAGGCGGATGTGGGTAGTGGTCTCACCGTGGACAGCGGCATTCTCCATTAGGTTGGCCAGAACTTGCTCCATAAGGATGGCGTCCATAGGTACCAGAAGCAGCTCCTGAGGGGGTTCCACAGATACGTGGATGTTGGGAGAACGTCTGCGGAATTTCCGGACAGCTTCCCCCAAAATCTCCTCCGCCGCCTCTACATTTTTGGTGATATGGGTCTGTCCGTCTCCCATTCGGGTGATGGACAGCAGGTTTTCTACCGCCCGAATGAGCCACTGGGCCTCGCTGCGGACATCCTCCAGCAGTGCCTCCTGCTCCGCGCGGGGAAGACTGGGATTTTCCAGTACGGTGGAGGTAGAACCCACAATTGAGGTCAGGGGGGTGCGGATATCGTGGGATACGGAGCGGAGCAGGTTGGCGCGCATTTTTTCCTTTTCATTTTCGATGCGCAGTTGTTCCTGGCGTTTAATCTGGGTAGTCAGGGTGCTGGTGATGACGGAGACGGCCAGGAAACTTAAAAAGGTGAGGGGATAACCGGAGATGGTCAGGTTGAAGGCCCAGTAGGGATAGGTGAAGATAAAGTTGACACAGATCACGCCCAAAATGGAGGCGATCAGTCCGAAGAGATAGCCTGTGGTAAAACGGGAGATCAGCAGCACCGCCAGTACAAAGATGGGGGAGGCAAAACCTTCGCTGGTGTCCGCCGTATGCAGAAGAATGCAGACGCCTGCGGCGCAGAAGAGGATGCTGATCGTAATCAATAGATCCCGGAGAGAGAAGGGAAACATCTGAGCAGACAGGGATTTTTTGGTGCGCAAGATCGGGCCTCCTTTCCAAAGAGTGTGGGTGGTATCATTCACCGGATACCGCTATTATAGCAGATGATCCGTTAAACTGGTGCTAAAAATTCACGAAGGCTTAGCGGGACCGGCGGAGACTTTCCCAACAGCTGAACGGGCGGCTGCGGTATGATAGGGAAAACCGGCAGAAAACATGCTGGAATACTGCAAGACAGTGAAGGAGACGATGAGAATGAGCGGGAAACTGACGGCGAAGCAGGCGTTTGGAAAATATCTGCGGAAGGGTGAGACTGTACGCTGGCAAAGTGGGACAAAACCTTTTCCACTTTTGGAAAAAGGCGAGACTTGGAGAATTGTGGGAAAGTGGATCGGTACGGTGGCGGCCACTGCCGCGCTTTTAATTCTATACACCAGCCAGGGCAGGGAGTGGAGCGCCAAAGCTGTGGCGCTGATTTTACTGATTGCGGTACTTCTGCTGCTCTCTCCGGTGATTGAGCACCACAGCCTGTTGGGACAGCGGTATTGGATTACGGACCAAAGGGTAATTTTGATGACCAGAGATCAGACTTTTTACTATATGGAGTTGCCGGAAATTGATGATTTCCGACTGTTGCAGGACCGGACGTCTGGGGACTGCTTGGTGGTGGGGGAGTGTATTTTTGAGGAGGTGGACCGGCAGCTTCGCTGGCGGGCCTGCCATCCCAAGACGGAGATCCAGAACGACAGTCAAAGGGGAGTTGCCCAGGGTTTGGCTCTTTTTTCCGTGGAGGATGGAGCGGGTGCGGCAAGCTGCCTGCGGCAGTACCGGAGCACATGATGTTTCCAGTGTAGAAAGGCAAAAAACCTCGCTTTTAGCGAGGTTTTTTGCTGGGCAACGCAAAAATCAGACTGCGGGATTCAAGACTTGCTCCAGAGCTGCCAGAGCTTCTTCCGCGTCGCTGCCGTCGGCAGTGAGATCGAGGGACATTCCATACTCCAGCTGCATAGACAGCAAACCCAGCAGGCTCTTGGCGTTAACGCTGTTGTTTGCACGGGAGACGGTGATGTGGCTGGAGAACTCGTTGGCCTTTTTGATGAAAAATGTGGCGGTGTTATTCAGGTGCTCATTGGGAATATGTACGATTACAGTTTTTCTCAACAAATCTATCACCCTCGTACTTCGTTATGGAATTGAAAATCAGTATACCACATTTTTTGAGAAAGGCCACGTTTTATTAAACAATTGAATGGGCATAGAATGGACAAATATTTTTGCCGGAACCTGTCCTATATCCGGCAGAATGCCAAGGGAGACAAGGGATCACAGACCGTAAACACGGCGGGCGTTTTCGCAGAAGACTGCCTCCCAATGAACCGGAGGGATGAGGCGCCGGATAAAATTTATATAGTTCTCTGGGCTGACAATGGGCCAGTCGGAACCGTATAGGAAGCGGTCCCAGCAGTTGGAGGCCGCCAGCCATGTCCGCAGAAGCGCGGCATATCCGGACTGCTCCCGAAACCAGGCATCCAGGTCCACAGGATCTTCCAGCAGGCCGGAGAGATCGGCAGAGACGTTGGGATTCTTTACGAGAACCGCGGCGGCAGATTCCAAAAAGGGGTTTCCAAAGTGACACATGACAAAGCTGACACCTGGATGGTCCGCCGCTGTCTCATCCAGGGCAAGGGGATGACAGTACTTCAGGTGCGCCCGAGGAAAGGCGGTGAGTCCCATGTGAACCGCCACAGGTTTTTTGTAGAATTGGGCCAGCTCGTAGATGGGCAGGTATAGAGGGGCGGAAAGGGAGACCTTGTTGTAGCCGGGGTAGAGCTTGATTCCACAGCAGTTTTCCTGCTTTAAGTTTTCTTCCACCTGGTCGGCTAGATCTAATGGAGCGGATTTGTTGTAATCCAGCATCCGGCTGTCCAGCCCTATGCAGTAGTGGAGCAGGTCTGTGGGATAGTTATGGTACCCCACGGCCAGGCTGCGGTTTCCCATAACTATGCCGTGGATGATACCGGTGGATTCACACAGACGGCGGAGGCCGGCCAGAGACTCTGCCTCACACGCTGCCGTAGCGGAGTTGTTGTTGGGAAAGATATGCAGATGGGCGTCAATGATTTTCATAGGACTCATTCCTCTCAGGCGGCGGTTTCCTCCACTATAAACCAAGCGTGGGGGAAAAACAAGAAAAAACTATTGACAAAGTGGGAGTATTCGTGTATTCTATATTCGTTCCGTTGTGGACGATTAGCTCAGCTGGCTAGAGCACCTGCTTGACGTGCAGGGGGTCACAGGTTCGAGTCCTGTATCGTCCACCACGAAAACCGCCGTTTCTTGAACAAAACGGCGGTTTTTCTCAACTTATCAGGCAGTTTTGCGGCGGCGGTTGTCTATCCGGATTCGCCTTGACCACAGTTCCAGCCACAGACAGAGAAAAAACGCCCTCCGGGAATCACTGTCCCGGAGGGCGGCCGCATTCCATTCAGCCTGTTTTTGCCTGGGCTCGCAGGAGGGCTGTCTCCTCCTTCATCTCCGTGATCAACCGCGCCAGCTTCTCCTCACACTCCTCCTCGCTGTGGGCGTAGACATTCCGGGTCATACGTTTGCCGTTGACCTTGGGAGAATACCGTCCCTCCCAGAGCTGATCTCTGATCCGTGAAATACAACCGGTCCCCGGCTTGCGGTATTTACCCTTGACTGCCTGGAAACTGGTGCGGACGGGCTTCTCCCGAACCATCGTATCCGGCCGGGGCTCCGCTTTGGCGATGGCGAAGTCGATCTTTGCCGCCGCCGACTGCCGCATCCCGTCGGTGACGTGGGCGTAGACGTTCAGCGTCGTGGCGCTGGAGACGTGGCCGATGATGGCAGACAGGGTCTTGACGTCCATCCCGTGCTCCAGGGCGTTGGTGGCGAAGGTGTGCCGGAGGTCATGGAAGCGGACGTGTTTGCAGCCGGCCCGCTCCAGGATGGTGGACAGCTTCTTCCGGACGGCGGCGGGATCCCGGGGAGAATCCTCTTTCCTGGGTGAGGGAAACATCCACCGGGACCCCGTACACTGACGGTGGTTTTTCAGGATGTCCAGAATCACTTTCGGAAGGATGATGCTTCGGCTGGAGGATCGGGTCCTGGGCTGGGTGATTGTCAGTTCTCCCCGGATCCGCTGTACCTGCCGTGTGATCCGCAGTTCTCCGGTCTGGAAGTCCAGATCATCCCATTGGAGCGCCAGCAGCTCCCCGCGGCGCAGGCCGGTGGTCAGATCCAGAAGCAGAAGCTCATAGCAGCCGTCCTCTTTTGCCTGAATGAGCAATCGCTGCATCTCCTCCTGGGCCAGCACCTGCATCTCTTTGGGATGGGTCGTGGGCGCCTTGCAGGCGGCGGCCGGATTCTTCAGAAGCAGTCCCTGGGACACCGCCTTGTCCAGCGCCGCGCGGCAGGTCACATGGCAGCATTTCACCATGCGGTCCGACAGCCCGGGGCCGTACCTCTCCGGCTGGAGAAGCCGTCCGCCCTGCTTGAGGCGGATATAGAATTGCTGGAGATCTGCGGAGGTGAGCTTGGTCAGCGGGATATGTCCAATTTCCGGAATGATGTGCTGGTAGATACGGTTTTCATAGTCGGTCTGGGTCTTGGGGCTGATCGTCGGCTTGCAGTCGCTCCGGTACCAGTGATCCAGCCATGCCCCGAAGGTTATGCCGGCTTTGGGCTGCTTTGGCACAGCGCCCTTGATGCTGTTTCTCAGCGCCTTGAGTTTTTCCTGGCACTCCCGGCGGGTTTGCGCCAGGACGTTTTTCGTTTTCGGCAGGCCCTTTTCATTGCGTCCGATGACCACCCGCCCCTCCCAGCGGCCGTCTTTCCGCAGGTGGATGCTGCCGTTTCCACGCTTGGTTTTCTGCTTTCCCATGAGCCCCTCCTTAGAGAATGTCCTGAATAAAATCGCCCACGATCCCTGCGGCATGACGCTGCATATCGCCGGTAACATGGGCGTAGGTGTCCAGCGTGAAGCTGGCTTTTGTGTGGCCCAGAATACCGGAGAGGGTCTTGGCGTCCACCCCTCCGGCCAGGGCGTGTGTGGCGAAGGTGTGCCGGAGATCGTGGAAGCGGATATTGGGCAGTCCGGCTTCTTCCAGGAGTTTTTTCAGCCGCCGGTAGGCGCCGCCAGGATGCGTGGGATTTTCCGGTTTGAGTGGATCGGGAAAGATCCACTCTGTCAGCGCGGCGCGTTTTCTCTCCCGCAGAAGCTGGACCGTGCTTTTGGGGAGCAGGATGGCCCGCATTCCGGCATAGGTCTTGGTGTCTCCCTCGCTCAGTCCGCCGCCTTTCTTCATATGGATCGTGCGGCGGACGTTCAGTGTTCCGGTCTCGCTGTCAAAATCTCTCCATTTCAGACCGCACAGCTCTCCCCGCCGCAGGCCGGTGGTCAGCTCCACATAGAAGAAGTCGTGCCAGAGTGGGTCCCGACTGATTGCCGCCATCAGCGTGTCCAGCTGGTCGTTGTTGAGGATACCCTTCGGACTGCGCGGCAGTTTGGGCGGCGTCACGCCCTCGGCGGGATTGGCAGGCAGAAGGCCCTCCTCCACCGCGGTTTTCAGCGCGTGGTGAAGGGTCGTGTGGATGCCGTGGACAGTGGCGGGCGCGAGGCCGCTGCTCTGCCTTCTGGAGAGACGGCCGTGTTCCAGGAGATGGGCGTACAGATCATTCAAATCAGCGGGTGTAATTTTTGTCAGCTGTTTCTGCCCCAGGCGGGGCTTGACATGGTTGTTCAGGTCCCGCCGGTACCCATCCAGCGTATCACTGCGGACGGTCCCGGCCATGCGCCGGTCCAGCCATTGATCCAGCCACTCAGAGAGGGTCATTCGGCTCTGCTCCGTCAGATCAATGCCCTGGTAGGCGTCGATGTTCTGACGGAGCTTCGCCGTCAGCTCTTTCTGGGTATCGGCATAGATGTAGCGGAAGATGGAATCGCCGTTATTTTTGTGGCCCACCACGATCCGGCCCTCCCAGCGTCCGTCGTCCCGCTTGCGTACCATGCCGTCGCCGGACGGTCTTCGTTTGCTCATATGGAATCGTCTCCTTTCCAACTGCACAACATACCAGCACGCCGTGCCAATAGCCAGTGGTAAAGGGCAGAGTTATCAGAAACTTATCATTTGATGGGGGCCGTCTTTCTTTGTGGGTATCAGCGCAAACAGCACTCCACAAAAATAAGCAGATTTATACCTGCGAAAGCCTTTGATAACTTCCCAAAACCTGCCATTTCCGCAACTCCTTTCGCCTGTCCATTATGAGCGTTTGCATTCTGACCACATATTTGCCCACAGACAGAGAAAAACTGGCCCACTGGAGGTGTCCCAGTGAGCCGCAGTTCTCAACTTGCTCTATTTTCCGCTGTCAGCCGCTCCTTTTCAGCGGCTACCTCCGATTTCATATCTGCTATCATCGCCGCCAGCAGCCTTTCGCATTCCTCCTCAGTAGCGGCATAGACCTTTCGTGTTTCCAACCTTCCATCTGGCCATGTGATCGTATAGCGTCCAACCCATTGACCGTTTTGATTTTTACTGAGAGACCCGGTTCCCCACCGGCGCTTTCGCTCCCTGATAGGCCGAAAATCGGTCATCGTGGACATGGATTTTGCTATCGATGTGGACTCCGCCACTTCCGCCTTGCCGATACCCCGGTCGATCCTGGCGGCGGCTTGTCTCTGCATATCGCTTGTGACATGGGCGTAGACATTCAGCGTAGTGGCACTGGAGACGTGCCCGATGACGGTAGACAAGGTCTTGACATCCATCCCATGTTCCAGAGCATTGGTAGCGAAAACGTGCCGCAGGTCGTGGAAGCGTACCTTTTTACATCCGGCGTGTTTTAGGATCTTAGCCAGACGATGACTTGCGACAGACGGAGCTATCGGAGCATCTTCTTTCTTCGGGGAGGGGAACATCCATCGGGAGAAAACCGTCTGCTTATATTTTTTCAGTGCGGTGACCACTGCGGGTGGCAGGATCACCGTCCGGATGGAGGCTTTGTTCTTCGGCGGCTGTATCAGCAGTTCACCTTTGATCTGGTAAATCTGCCGCTCGATTCGTAGTTCCCCGGTATTGAAATTCAGGTCGTCCCACTGGAGTGCCATCAGCTCCCCCACCCGAAGCCCGGTGGTCAGCTCCAGCAGGAACACTTCGTAGTAGCCCTCGGCCTTGGCCTGAATGAGCAGCTTTTGCAACTCCTCCCGACTGAGCAGCCGCATCTCCATTCGTCTGGCCGGTGGGAGCTTACATTCCTCCGCCGGGTTGCGCACGATCAGCTTTTCGGTGACGGCCTTCTCCAGAGCCCTGCGGCACAGGCCGCAGCAGTGCCGTATCGTATTGGCGGAGAGTCCTTCCCCTCTGGACTCCCGGTATTCACTACGGCCATCCTGCCTCATCCAGTTTATGAACTGCTGAATATCATTTGTGGTCAGCTTGTTCAGAGGAATGTCACCGAGCCTTGGGCGGATATACAGGCGGATATTATTTTCGTAGCCTGTCCGTGTGTTTGGCCGGACGGCGGGTTTACAGCAGGTCTCATACCAGAATGTCATCCACTCGCCGAAGGGCATATCTGCCCTGACCTTGACAGCGGTTGCGGGAGCCACGGACTCTTTCAGCGATTCCAGTTTCGCCACGCACTCCCCCTTGGTCTTGGCAAGGACATTCTTCGTCTTGGGCAGCCCCTTGTCATCATAGCCGACGACCACTCGCCCCTCCCAGCGGCCGTCCTTTCTCAGTCGGACAGTACCCTCGCCGCTTTTGCGCTTTCTTCCCACGGTCTCAACTCCTCTCCGAAAATATCTGTCAGAAAATCACCCACCACTTCCGATGCGCGTTTCTGCATATCGCCGGTGGTGTGGGTGTAGGTGTCCAGCGTGAATGCTGCTCTGGTATGGCCCAGGATGCCTGACAAGGTTTTCACATCCACGCCCGACGCCAGAGCGTGAGTCGCGAAGGTGTGACGCAGGTCGTGGAAGCGAATGTTCGGAAGGCCAGCCCGCTTCAGCAGAGCTTTCAGCTGTCGGTATGCGGCGCCGGGATTGGTGGGCT
>CAJUQM010000033.1 GCA_910588005.1 uncultured Oscillibacter sp. | reverse complement strand
AGGTGAAGGCCAGATAGGACATGGTCCGGGTGGTGGGCGTCATCATGATGATGATCAGGTCCAGCTCCTTGGCGATGGAGATAAAGGTCAGCATAAAGCCGGAAATGAAGCCGTTCTTTGCCAAGGGGATGATGATGGAACTCATCCGCTTCCAGAAGCTGGCGCCCGCGATGTCCGCCGCCTCCTCCAGCTCCACGCTGATGGAGAGCATGTTGGCGGTACCGGACCGGCTGGCGAAGGGGAAGTGCTTGACCACGGAGGTCAGAACGATCAGAGTGAAGGTGCCGTACAGGGAGGGGATCAGGCCGCCCAGATGGGGGACGCTGAACATGGAGAAATACATGGTGGAGAAGGCCACGCCGCTCATCAGGTAGGGAACGAACACCAGCTGCTCTGTGAGGTTGCCGTACCACTTTCCGCGGCCCCGGGAGCTGATATAGCCCAGGAACTGGCCGCAGATGGCGGTGATGATGGAGCCGATCAAGGTCAGCTTGATTGTGTTCTTAAAGGCGCTCCAGAACTCGACATGGCGGAAGATGCCGGGATAGTTGGTGTACTTCTGGGCCTCATCCACGGTGCCGATCCAGTTGTACAGCGTCAGGTTGTCCATGCCGTAACCCGCGCCGGTGGTGATCTGGAAGGTCTCCATAATCAGCACGAAGAAGGGCATCACCATAGCCAGGAACAGGAAGACCGCCAGGAAAGCCATCATGGGCTTCTTGGCCGCGCCCAGGGGCATCAGGGTGCTGCGGCCGCCCTTGCCGCCCACGGTGGCGTAGGACTTGCGGACGCCGATGGCCTTCTGGTTGCTCATCAGAATCAGAGCGGCCAGGCCGACCAGAACGATGGACATGGCATAGCCAACGGCCTGGGGACCCTGGTCGATGAACACGCGCATGCGGGTGGCCAGGGTATAATAGCCGATACGGTTGCCCAGGTTCGCCGCCACGCCGTATGTACCGATGGACTTGGAAACGGTCATAACCAAGGCGCTGAGCACGGAGGGCAGGATCAGCGGCAGGGTGATATGGCGCAGGATCTGAGCCTTGTTGGCACCCTGGATCTCACCCATCTCCTCCAGCTCGGAGTTGATGGAGCGGAGCGCGCCGGACACCTGGATGTAGGAGAAGGCGTAGTAGTGCATGGACATGCAGAGCACAATGGCCACAGGACCGTAGGCCAGCCAGTCGGGAATGGGGATGCCCATGCCGGTCAAAAAGCCGTTGGCGCCGCTGGTGGGGGTGCGGAACACCGCCAACCAGGCCAGGGCCTTGGTCCAGGAGGGGATCATGTAGGGCACGGTAACCAGAATGCCCAGGAGCTTCTTGCCGGGGATGTCGGTGCGGATCATCAGCCAGGCCAGCACCGAACCCAGGGGCACGGAGATCAGCGTGGTGAAAAGACCGCAGACGAAGGAGTTGAACAGCGGCTTCCACAGCACGGCCTTGGACATGTTGCTGAAGGTTATGTACCACCAGTAGTACATGGTGAACTCGCCCGCCTGGTGGCCCTGCATGCGGCGCAACTCGCCCTCCGCCAGGGTGAAGGTGGACTTGATCATAGTCAGCAGGGGAATCACGATCAGGCAGAACAGCACAATGAGGCTGACCAGCACGATCATGTTAAAGGGGTTGCGCAGAACGTTCAGGATCAGGTTTTTCAGTCTTGTTTTTGTCAGGGGTTTTCTGGGAAGATCTTTCTTTGCCACGGTAACACCTCTTTCTGATTACTGCCAGGGAATCGCTGGAACAAAATCAGTCTTTCTTTTCCCTCAACTCTCACTCTGTCTCCACAAATTTGCGGTGATCAGGCGCAAATTTGTGCAAACGTTTGCGTTTTCGCATTTTCATTATAAAGAGTTTTACCGTCCTTTGTCAATTGATATGTTTCCTATTTTGCGAAAAGATTTTTGGCCATTTTCACAATTGTTGTGGACACTATATAAATTTATCATTTGATTTTTTAGTGATTTGCCAATTGACACTCTCCTCTTTTCCGGATACGTTTTCGCGGCCTCTCCAGAAAACGCTCATTCGGCCGCGCGGGACAGCGATGCGTAAATCCCCCCGGCCGCCAAAAGCTCCTCGTGGGTTCCCTGCTCCGCCACGCCTCCCCGGTCCAGCACCAGGATCCGGTCGGCCCGGCGGATCGTGGCCAGGCGGTGGGCGATGACAAAGCAGGTCCTCCCCTGCCGCAGCCGGTCCATGGCCAGGCTGATCTCCCCCTCCGTCTCCGTATCCACATTGCTGGTAGCCTCATCCAAAATGACGATGTCCGCATCCGTCAAAAGGCAGCGGGCGATGGCCAGCAGCTGCCGCTGCCCCTTGGAGATCCCCGCTCCCTCGTCGGTGAGCACGGTGTCGTACCCCTGGGGCAAAGACATAATGAAGCGGTGAACCCGGGCCGCCCGGGCCGCCTCTATGATCTCCTCCCGGGCGGCCCCGGGAGCGCCATAGGCGATATTCTCCGCAATCGTGCCGCCGAAGAGCCACGTCTCCTGGAGCACTAGTGCCAGACGGCGCCGCAAACCGTCCCGGGCGTACCGCTCCAGAGGCAGGCCGTCCACGGTGATAACACCTCTCTGGGGCCGGTAAAACCGCAGCAGAAGGGACACCAGTGTGGTCTTTCCCGCCCCGGTGGACCCCACCACCGCCACCAAGCTTCCCGCCGGAATGCAGGCGGTAAAATCCCGCAGCACAGGCCGGTCAGGGTCGTAGCCAAAGTCCACATGGTCAAAGGCGATATCCCCCCTCAGCGCCGGAGGCACTGCCGCCCCAGGGCCGTCCCCCGGCTCCGGCGGCTCGTCCAGCAGGTCCAGCACCCGCTCCGCGGCCGCCGCGCTGGACTGGAGTTCACTCAGAAGATTCGCCGCCTCCCGGATCGGGCTGGAGAACTTGCGGGAGTACAGCACAAAGGAGGAGAGGCTTCCCAGCGTCAGCCCACCTCCCAGGTATAGCAGCGCGCCGAACATGCTGACAGCCGCCAGGGACAAATTATTGATAAAGTTTACCGATGGTCCCAGAGATGCGCTGGCGCGGTCGGCTTCATAGTAGGCTCTGGATGCGGCGTCGTTATATTGTTGAAATTGCTCCAGATCCGCCGCCTCCACGCCGTAGGCCCGAATGGCCCGCTGCCGCCCAACCCGTTCTTCCGCAAATCCGTTGAGAGCACCCAACTCCCTGGAGCGCAGGCGAAACAGCGGATGAATGCGCCTCATTTGAAAACGGGTGAGAAACAGCGACAGGGGCACTGTGACAAAAAAGACCCCCGTCAGCGGCGGGGAGATTACCTGCAGCATCAAAAAAGACCCCGCCACCGTCAGAGCGCTGGTGCAGATGTGGAGCAGATCCGTGGAGACGGCGGCGTTTACCGTGTCCACATCATAGCACACCCGGCTGACCAGATCCCCCGCCGGATGTGTGTCAAAATACTCCACCGGCAGCTCGCTCATACGGTCAAAGGCCGCTTTGCGCAAATCGTAGGACACAGACTGCCCGATTTTGATCAGCCAGGCGGCGATGACGTAATTCAGGACAGAGGACAGGCCATAACAGGCCAGCATCCCTCCGCAGTACTGAAATACCCGGGGGAAATCCACGCCGCCGCTGACACCCACCGCGTCCACCGCCCGTCCCGACAGCAGCGGCGCCGCCAGAGACAGCAGATTAGACGCCGCCGTCAGCACCACAGAGGCGATAAGCCAGGGGGCATAGGGCCGCAGAAACCGGGCCAGCCGCCGCAGTACATGTTTTTTCACAACAGCACCCCCTCCTGGAGTTCCGCAATATGACGGTACCGGACACAGTTCTCCAGCAGCTCCCCGTGGGTCCCCTGGGCCGCAATCCGGCCCTCCTCCAGCACCAGAATGCGGTTTGCATCCCGCAGAGAGGCCACCCGCTCGGAGATCACCACCAATGTCACGCCGGGACAGTCCCGGCGGATCGCCCTCCGCAGCGCGGCGGCGGTACGGTAGTCCAGCGCGCTGTCCGCACCGTCCAATACCAAAACCGCCGGCCTCCCCGCCAAGGCCCGGGCAACCAGCAGCCGCTGCCGCTGCCCTCCGGAGAGGTTGGCGCCGCGGATGTCCAGCCGGGTATCCAACCCCTCCGGGAGCCGCTGGATAAACTCCCAGGCCTGGGCGGTCTTCGCCGCGGCAGTCACATCCTCCCGGGACAGTCCCCGCAGGAAGGAGATGTTCTCGTACACGCTGTCATTCAGCAGCGCCTCGTTTTGAAACACCACGCCAAAACGGCTTCGCAGCTCCTCTTTAGGGGTGCTCTTCACATCCCGGCCCCCCACCCAGACCACGCCCTCTCCGGCGTCGTACAGCCGGAGCAAGAGGGCCGCCAAAGTGCTCTTTCCGCTGCCGGTCGGCCCCAGAATTCCCAGGGTCTCTCCCTTTTCAAGGGCAAATGTCACATCTGTTAAATCCTTTTCTACGCCCAGATAGGAAAAGGACACCCTCTCCATGCCCAATTCCCCGCCGGAGACCGGCCCCGCCGGACAGAGAAGCTGGTCCTCCGGCGCCAGCAAGATCTCCTCGATCCGGCGGGCAGAGGCCGCGCCCTTGCTGATGCGGATAAATACCTTGGCAATCCCCAGCGTGGCGGTCTGAATCAAGGCGAAATAGGAGAGAAAGGTCACTATCCGGTGGCTGTACATCTCTCCCGCAGCCACCCGGACCGCTCCCACCAGCACCACCAACACCAGTCCGGTGTTCAGAAGAAAGTCTGTCAGGGGATTGGCGGCGGCCATAACGCAGCCGGCGGCCTCCTCTTTCCGGCGGGCATCCTCGTTGACCGTTTGGAACCGCTGCCGCTCCCGGCCCTGTCCCGCCAGGGCCTTAATTACCCGGACGCCGGAGGCGTTTTCCCGGATGATTCGTACCACCGTATCCGTGGCGGCCTGGGCTTTGGCATAGTGGGGAATCCCCCGGCGGGTCACCTGCCAAATGGCCAGAAAGGTCAATAAGCTCACCGCCAGCTGTATCACCGCCAAAGCCGGTTCCAGCAAAAAGGTCAGCGCCAATCCGCCCGCCACCAGCATGGGCGCCCGGATTCCTCCCCGCTGCACCTTGTCGAACATCTGGTGGACATGATAGGTGTCGTTGGTCAGGCGCGATACCAGGGAGGATGTGGAAAACCGGTCCATCTGCGCACAGGAGAGCTGTTCCACCCGGCTGTACAGGTCCCGCCGCAAGCTCCGGGTCACCTCCATAGATACCCAGGCCGCCATGCGGTTGGCGATAATATTGCACGCCGCCGCACCAAAGGCCAAAGCCGCCATCATCCCGCCGCACCGCCAGATAGCCGGCAGATCCCGGGCCGGAACACACACGCGGATGATATACTCCAACAGCAGCGGCAGCGCCAGTTCCAACAGAGCAGCCGTAAATTTAACCGTCACGCCGCAGGCCACCCTGCGGGCATGCGGCCGCAGATATCCCAGCACAGTACCCATAAAGCCGCCTCCCCTCTGTCCTTTTGAAAATCATACCATATCCGCGCCCCAAGTCAATTCGCAAACTGTTGTAATATGCAACTATTTTTTGCGAAATATGATCATGAGAAAATGGGAGACCGTCCGGTTCTCCCATCCTCTTCCGCCTCAGTAGGCGCTGATCTCTAAACTGTCGTCATCGGTGCCCTTTTCAATGGCCCGGATCTCTACAAAATACGTTGCCTGTGCATTCACCTGGACCCGGTCTCCCACTTTGCGTCCCAGCAGGGCCTTTCCCACCGGGGATTCCTTGCTGATCAGCCCCTTAAGCGCGTCCTGCCGCAGCGTGGTGACAATCCGGACTGTCATCTCCTGTTTTGCCAGCTCGTTAAAAATGGTCACCTGATCAAAAAGACCCACCGCGTCTCCCCGGTCCTTGACCTCAATCACCCTGGCGGTGCGGATCATCCGCTCCAGATAGCGGATACGGCTGTCGTTCCGGTTCTTGGCCTGTTTGGCGCACTTGTACTCGAAATTCTCACTGAGGTCGCCAAAGGCCCGGGCGGTCTGCACCTCCTCAATCAGCTGGGGCCGCAGCACCCGAATCCGGTGGTCCATCTCCTCCCGCATCTTCCTGATATCCACCTCTGTCAGCTCATCGTACATAGAAATCCCCTCTCTTGTTTGACATTCTCAAATGACCATATAGGATACCACATTTTTCTCCCCTTGAAAAGCCTGTTTTTTGCAATCCGCGCTTGACTTGAACCCCACTCCATGTTGTATAATAAAATCAATTACAATCAGTGGAAGGAGAGGCGTCCCATGGCCGACCCCCAATCCACAACCGAATTTTTGCTGGCCCAGTGCCGCCGGTATCCTGCCCTGCGTCCGGAGGACCTATTAAAGTTTCTGCACCAGAGCGTATTCGGCTGCGGCCACTTTGTGACGGATAAAACGGCGGGCCTCCAGTTGATTCAAAAGGAGCTTGCGGCATTGCCGCCGGAGAACTGCGGCGGCAATCTTGAGGCGCTGGACGGCGGGTTCTGCCGGCTGCACCTGCGGTATCTGCGGAAAAACGGACTCTCCCCCCAGACGCTGTTCAACCTCTTCGCCCTAGCCGCCGCTTCCCCCGCCGGGAACGCGGCGGCGCTGGAAGAAAAACTGGCATGTCTGCTGGCTCTGGCCCGGGAGGGACGGCTCCCCTTCCCATATGGAGAGGCCGCCCAGGCTGTGCAGGCATGGCGGAACGCCGGGTTTCCCGCCTGCCATCACTCCGAGGAGTTCCGCCGGGCCTACGCCCCGGCCTACCGGGTGATCCGGCGGGCACATGTCTGGCTTTTGCCCCTTCTGGCAAGCCTGGACCGGCAGCTGGCGGCAAAAAAGCGGGTCATTTTGGCCCTTGAGGGCGGCAGCGCGGCGGGCAAGACCACCCTGGCGGCCCTGCTGTGCCAAATCTACCCGGATTGCAGCGTGTTCCATATGGACGATTTTTTCCTCCGCCCGGAGCAACGAACCCCGGAGCGTCTGGCAGCGCCGGGAGGCAACGTGGACTATGAGCGCTTCTCCCGGGAGGTCCTGACGCCTCTGCACCGGGGAGAGACGGTGCAATACCGCCCCTATAACTGCCATACCCAGACAATGGGCGATCTTACGGAGGCGGCGCCCCGGACGCTGAATATCGTGGAGGGCGCCTATAGCATGCACCCGGCCCTGGCAGGCTGTTACGACCTCTGCGCCTTTTTGCAGATCTCACCGGAAATGCAAAAAAAGCGTATCCGGAACCGGAATAACCCAGAGGCGCAGACGCGGTTTTTCAATACCTGGATTCCCTTGGAGCAGGCCTATTTCGCCGCCACAGACGCGGCCGGCCGCTGCGGTCTTATTCTGGAGGTGGACGGATGAAACTTGTGGTCATTGACGGCCAGAGCGGACGGATGGGCCAGGTGCTGATTGAGCGGGTGAAAGCCGCCGGTCTCCCCTGTGAGATCATCGCCGTAGGCGCTAACGCCATCGCCACCTCCGCCATGCTGAAAGCCGGAGCGGACGCCGGAGCCACCGGCGAAAACCCGGCGGTGGTAAACTGCCGGGACGCAGACGTCATTGCCGGTCCCATCGGCATTCTGGCCGCCGACTCCCTGCTGGGCGAGATCACTCCCGCCATGGCGGTGGCCGTGGGGCAAAGTTCCGCCCGGAAGCTGCTGCTGCCTGTAAACCACTGCAACAACGTTGTCGTAGGTACTCAGTCCATGAGTCTTTCCAAGCTTATGGACGAGGCGGTGGAGCTGCTGCGGGCCATATGCGGCGAGGCGCAGTAACCCTTGTGGCAAGCCCTCCGGCCAAGCCGGAGCTTTATATAGATTTCCCCGCTTTTCTAAATCGCGCCATGAAGGCGCGGCTCCCGTTCAAGACGGCAAACGCATTTGTTTGAAAGGGAGAACAACATTATGAAAAATCAAAACACCAAAAACCTGGTCACGGCGGCTGTCTGTCTGGCCCTATGTCTGGTCCTGCCCTTCCTGACGGGGCAGATTCCCCAGATCGGCAACGCCCTGAGTCCCATGCACTTCCCCGTGCTGCTGGCGGGCTTCCTCTGCGGCCCCTGGTGGGCCGCCGCGGCGGGAGCCATCGCGCCGCTGCTGCGCTTTTTCCTGTTCCACAGCCCTGCGCTCTATCCCACCGGCATTGCCATGTGCTTTGAGCTGGCAACCTACGGTCTGATATCCGGCCTGCTGTACCAGCGCCTATCCAAGCGCCCTGTCAATATCTACGTGTCCCTCATCGCCGCTATGCTGGCGGGCCGGGTGGTCTGGGGCGTCGCCCGGGTAATCCTCAGCGGCGTGTCCGGGGAGCTTTTCACCTGGGAGATGTTCATGGCCGGGGCGTTTCTCAAGGCCATTCCCGGCATCGCCGTCCAGATCGTGCTGGTTCCCCTGTTGGTAATGGCCTTAAAGCGGGCCGGCTTTTTTGAGCGGACCGTTCCTCTCCCCGCCTGATCTCTGCAAATTTACAGCATCACCATCAGAGCCGCCGCGGCCAAGCCGCTGCGGCTCTTGTTCTTCCATAAATTTCACCTGCAAGTGCAGTATATCTCTATGCCCACAATCACCAGAAGGCCGTGTCATGGCATTTGTCTGACCGGGAGCGTGCCGTTCCCACCGCCCTGTGGGACCGCGGCGGCAGCCTGGGAAACTTGGCGGAGGCGCTGGGGGAATTTGCCTCTTGTACCGGAGATTGGACCGTGATATGATAAAAAAGAAGAATGTCGATTTTTGCCGGACAGGTAAAACCTGCGGTAAAAAATCCCGTCCTTCTTAACAGGATGGTATCATCCAAAAACAATTTATAGAGGAGGTCCCCAATATGCTTGACGTCATTTTGTCCTTCCTGCCCATTGTGATCGCTGTGGTGATCCTGCTGGTCCTGCTGCTGATGGGCTATGTCAAGGCCCCGCCGGATCAGGCGTACATCATCTCCGGCCTGAAAAAGGACGGCAAGATCCTCATCGGCCGGGCCGGTATCAAAGTTCCCTTCTTCGAGCGGCTGGATAAGCTGTACCTGGGCCAGATGACCGTGGACATCAAGACGGAGCAATCCGTCCCCACCAACGACTTCATCAACGTCAACGTGGACGCCGTGGCCAAAGTACGCATCTCCCCCACGCCGGAGGGCATCAAGCTGGCGGCCAAGAACTTTCTGAACAAGAAGGCCGTGGACATCACCCGGGACCTCCAGGACTCCCTCCAGGGCAATATGCGGGAGATTATCGGCACGCTGTCCCTCAAGGAGATCAACACCGACCGGGACTCCTTCTCCGACCAGGTGATGCAGAAGGCCTCCAAGGACATGGATAAGCTGGGCATCGAAATTCTCTCCTGCAATATCCAGAACGTCACCGACGAAAACGGCCTTATCCGGGACCTGGGCGCGGACAATACCTCCCTGATCAAGAAAAACGCCGCCATCGCCAAGGCCCAGGCGGATCGGGATGTGGCCATTGCCCAGGCGGAGGCCGACAAGGCCGCCAACGAGGCCCGGGTCCTCTCCGACACGGAGATTGCCCGCATGAACAACGAGCTGGAGATCAAGAAGGCGGAGCTGAAAATCATCTCCGACACCAAGAAGGCCGAGGCAGACGCCGCCTACACCATCCAGCAGCAGGAGCAGCAAAAGAGCATTGAAACCGCCACGGTCAACGCCCAGATCGCCAAGGCCGAGCGGGACGCGGAGCTGAAAAAGCAGGAGGTGGAGATCGCCAAGCAGAAGCTGGACGCAGAGATCCGCGCCCAGGCGGACGCCCAGCGCTACCGCATGGAGCAGGAGGCTCAGGCAGATCTCTTCAAGCGCCAGAAGGACGCCGAGGCCAAGCGCTACGAGGAGGAACAGGCAGCCGAGGCAGCAAAAAAGGCAGCCGAGGCAGCAAAATACGCCAAGGAGCAGGAGGCCGCCGGTATCGCCGCCGTGGGCAAGGCGGAGGCCGAGGCCATCCAGGCCAAGGCCCTGGCGGAGGCCGAGGGCATCGACCGCAAGGCCGAGGCCATGAAGAAATACGGCCAGGCCGCCATGGTGGAGATGGTCATGCAGGCCCTGCCGGACATTGCCCGGAATGTGGCGGAACCCCTGTCCAAGGTGGAGAAGATCACCATGTACGGCGAGGGCAACAGCGCTAAGCTCCTCCAGGACATCATCAACGGCACTACCCAGATCACCGAGGGCTTCACCGAGGGCATGGGGATTGACATCAAGTCTCTGCTGGCGGGCCTGCTGGGCGGTAAGATCGCCGCAGGAGACGGCCGGGACGGTCAGACTGTCATCAACATCTCCGGCGGGGAGGCTGTGCAGGAGGCGCCGGCCCCGGAGACGCTGGAGACATGATCCCATCACAGATATAAAAAATTCCCCTGACAGTTTGTCAGGGGAATTTTTTTGTGAAATTACTCAAATGCGCTCCCGGATCAGCCGTCCCATCTCCCGGCAGCCCACCGGCGTTCCGCCGCCTTGCATGATATCGCCGCAGCGCCAGCCCTCTTTCAGCACGGCGTCCACCGCCGCCTCCACGGCGCCGGCCTCCGTCTCCATATCAAAACTGTAGCGCAGCATCATGGCCGCCGCCAGAATGGTTCCGATGGGGTTGGCTTTATCCTGCCCCGCAATGTCCGGGGCGGAGCCATGGATGGGTTCGTACATGCCCCGGGTGCCCTCCCCCATGCTGGAGGAGGGGATCATGCCGATAGAACCGGTGATCTGACTGGCCTCGTCGGAGAGAATGTCGCCGAAGAGGTTCTCCGTTACAATCACGTCAAACTGGCCGGGGTCCCGGACGATCTGCATAGCGGCGTTATCCACATACATGTGCAGAAGTTCCACATCCGGGTACTCCTCCGCCACCGCCGTCACGGTCTTTCGCCACAGACGGGAGGTGTCCAGCACATTGGCCTTGTCCACGGAGGTGACCCGCCTGCGCCGCTTTCTGGCCATCTGAAAGGCCACGCGGGCCACCCTGCGGATCTCATGCTCCGTGTAGCTCATAATATCCACGGCTTTCTGCTCGCCGTCTATCTCCGTGGTGGTGTGCTGGCCGAAGTACACGCCGCCGATCAGCTCCCGGACCACCACAAAGTCAATTCCCCTTGCGGCGATGTCGGCCCGCAGAGGGCATGCGGCGGCGAGATCGGCGAACATCCGGGCGGGCCGGACATTGGTGTACAGTCCCATGGCCTCCCGCAGCCTTAAGAGGCCCCGCTCAGGGCGGTTTACGGGGGGCTGGCCGTCCCACTTGGGACCGCCCACCGCACCCAGGAGCACGCTGTCAGCGGCCAGACAGGCCGCAAGGCTCTCCTCCGGCAGAGGCACACCGAATCGGTCAATGGCGCAGCCGCCCATGGGTGCCTCCTTGTAGGTGAAAGTGTGGCCAAATTTGGCGGCCACGGCATCCAGCACGCCCAGAGCCTCTCCTACGATCTCCGGGCCGATGCCGTCGCCCCGGATCACCGCAATAGTTTGATTCATCTCGCCGCCTCCTTCGCTCTCAGTGAGGCCATCAGCCCGCCCTTTTCAATCATATCCTTGATAAAGGGCGGAAAGGGTTCCGCCTGATAGGTCTCGCCTTTGGTCACATTGTTGATGACGCCGGTGTCAAAGTCCACAGACACCTCGTCCCCGTCGTCAATCCCCTCTCCGGCGGCGGGACACTCTAAAATCGCCAGGCCAATATTGATGGCGTTGCGGTAGAAGATCCGGGCAAAATTTTTGGCAATGACGCAGGAGACGCCGGCGGCCTTGATGGCAATGGGGGCGTGCTCCCGGGAGGACCCGCAGCCGAAATTCAGTCCTGCCACCATGATGTCACCAGGCCTGTTCTTGGCGGGAAAATCCCTGTCGATATCCTCCATGCAGTGCGCTGCCAGCTCCTCATGACTCTGGGTATTCAGATACCGGGCGGGAATGATAACGTCGGTGTCCACATGGTCTCCGTATTTATGGGCAGTTCCGTGGGCGTTCATTTCAGCACCTCCTCGGGATGTTCAATATGTCCGGCAACGCCGGAGGCAGCGGCCACGGCGGGGGACGCCAGATAGACCTCGCTGTCCACATGGCCCATGCGGCCCACAAAGTTGCGGTTGGTGGTGGAGACGCACCGCTCCCCCGCCGCCAGGATGCCCATATAGCCGCCAAGGCAGGGACCGCAGGTGGGGGTGGAGACGATGCACCCCGCGTCCAGGAAGATGTCCGTATATCCCCGGTGCATGCACTCCCGGTACACGTTCTGCGTGGCCGGAATGACAATGCCCCGAACGCCGGGGGCCAGACGGCGGCCCTTCAGAATCTCCGCCGCCGCCGCCATATCCGGCAGCTGCCCGTTGGTGCAGGAGCCGATGACGATCTGGTCGATGGCGATCTCCCGCCCCTCCCGGGCACTGTGGGCATTCTCCGGCAGATGGGGCCAGGCCACGGTGCAGTCCACTTGGCTGAGGTCGATCTCCACCGTGCGCTCGTACTCCGCGTCCGGGTCGGCCTCCACGGCCTCCCAGGGGCGGCGGACCCGGCCCTCTACATACGCCCGGGTAACATCGTCCACCGGGAAAATGCCGTTTTTCGCCCCGGCCTCAATGGCCATGTTGGAGATGGTCAGCCGGTCGTAAATGGACAGCTGGGCGACACCCGGCCCCGTAAACTCCAGGGACTGGTACCTGGCTCCGTCCACACCGATCCTGCCGATGAGGGTCAAAATCACGTCCTTTCCGGAGACATAGGGCCGGAGCTTTCCGGTGAGATTCACCCGAATGGCGGAGGGAACTTTAAACCAGGTCTCCCCCGCCGCCATAGCGGCGCCCATATCTGTGGACCCCACACCGGTGGAAAACGCCCCCAGCGCCCCGTAGGTGCAGGTGTGGGAGTCCGCGCCGATGACTGCCTCGCCGGGAGCCACCAGACCCTGTTCCGGCAAGAGGGCGTGCTCAATCCCCATCTGCCCCACGTCATAGTAATGGTCTATGTCAAACCGGCGGGCAAAGGCGCGGCACTGCTTGCACTGTGCGGCGGCCTTGATATCCTTGTTGGGGGCAAAATGGTCCATTACCAGGGCGATCTTCCCCTTGTCAAACACCTGGCCGAAGCCCGCCGCCTCAAATTCGTTAATGGCCACGGGGGTGGTGATGTCGTTGCCCAGCACCAGGTCCAATCTGGCCTGAATCAGCTGCCCGGGGCGGACGCTGTCCAGTCCCGCGTGGCGGGCCAAAATTTTCTGTGTCTGTGTCATTCCCATTGTCTCACGCTCCCTGCTTTAGTCTCGGCCCGTACCGGCCTCGATGATCTTGTTGATGCCGTTGACATAGGCGCGGATAGAGGACTCCAGAATATCGGTGGAGAGGCCCGTGCCGGTATAGGACTCCCCGCCGCCGGCGCTCACTTTTACCACCGCCTCGCCGATGGCGTCCTCGCCGTCGGTGACGGCATTGAGGCTGAAGCTCTCCAGCCGGACGTCCATATCCAGCATCCGGTTAATGGCCTTGAACGCCGCGTCCAGCGGCCCGGAGCCGATGGCCACCTCCTCCATCACCTGGTCGTCCCGTTTCAGCCGGACAAAAGAGGTGTTGGGGATGCTGTCGCCGGCGTTGACCACATGGCTCACCAGGCGGCAGGTGGGGTTGATGTTGTTCCGGCGGTGGAGCACCAGGGCCTCCAGATCGGAGCCGGTGATATTCTTCTTCTTGTCCGCCATCGCCTTAAAGCGGGCAAACACGCTCTCCAGCTCCTCGTCGCTGAGTTCATAGCCCATGGACTCCAGCTTTTCCCGCAGGGCGTGCTTTCCGGAGTGCTTGCCCAGCACCATGGTGTTCTGGGGAACACCCACATCGGTGGAATTCATGATCTCGTAGGTCTGGGCGTTGGCAATCACACCGTGCTGATGGATGCCGGATTCGTGGGCAAAGGCATTGGCCCCCACAATGGCCTTGCTGGGCGGGATGGGTACGCCGGTGATATTGCTGAGCAGCTTACTGCTGCGGTAGATCTGTCTGGTGTTGATGCCGGTCTCCGCGCCGTAGAAGTCCCGGCGGGTGTGCAGGGCCATGACGATCTCCTCCATGCTGGCATTGCCCGCCCGCTCGCCGATGCCGTTGACCGTGCACTCCACCTGAGCGGCCCCGGCCTGGATGCAGGAGAGGGTGTTGGCCACGGCCATACCCAAATCGTTGTGGCAGTGGACAGAGATATCCACCTTCTCAACACCGGCCACATGCTCCCGCAGGTAGCGGATCAGGTCCCCCATCTCCTGGGGGGTGGAGTAGCCCACGGTGTCGGGGACATTCAATGTGGCGGCACCGGCGGCCACGGCGTTGGAATAGCACTGGGCCAAAAACGCCCGGTCCGAGCGGGAGGCATCCTCGGCGGAGAACTCGACGTCGGTGCATTTGGACCTTGCGTACGCCACCATGTCGCTGATCCGCTGAAGCACCTGCTCCCGAGTCATCTGCAATTTGTACTCCATATGGATATCGCTGGTAGCCAGGAAGACGTGGATGCGGGGATGGGCGGCCTCCTTCACCGCGTCCCAGGCCGCGTCGATGTCCCCCCTGGTGCAGCGGGCCAGACTCGCCACCGTACAGCGGCTCACAGCCTTGGCGATTTTCTGCACACTTTTAAAATCCATGGGGGAGGCGATGGCAAAGCCCGCCTCAATGACGTCCACCCCCAGCTTCTCCAGCTGCCGCGCCATCTCCACCTTCTCCGAGAGGTTCATGCTGCACCCCGGGGACTGCTCACCGTCCCGCAAGGTTGTGTCAAAAACTTTAATGCGCCTCATAAAAATTGTTCCTCCTGTCTCGTTAAGCCGGCACAGACAGCAAAAAGGCCTCCGCCCCTTCCATTTCGAAGAGACGAAAGCCTAAACTTCCGCGGTACCACTCTCATTGGCAGAAACTGCCCGCTCCCGGGATCAGCGCAGCATAAAACGCGAATCCCGCCTCTTTGGTAACGGTGAGGAGACCCGTTCCCGCCTACTCCCCACGGACTCAGCGGAAATACTCGAGGGCCAGTGACATTCTCCCCTTCCGCGCCGCCTCGCAGCAGCCGGCGGCTCTCTGAAGCGCTCCGGGGGAACTTTCTCCCTGTCATCATATCTGTGCGTTTTGCTTTTTTAATAAACTACAGGAGTTCAGCCAGTTTGTCAAGTCCAAATTTTTGGAGCCGCCGGTCCGGCCGGTCCAAACCCCGCCGGGTTTCCGGCGGGGTGTGAGAACAAAGCTGCCGCCCCGGCAGAATCCGGCCGGGCCGGGCGATGGTCTCATGTCCCCTGTACTGTCCCGGCTGCCGCGAATCAGACGTCAATCCCTTGGCGTTCGCGTCTTTGGCCGGGAGTTCTCCTTCCCCCGGCCATTGCCCGGAGAACGGACCAGCGGGGAACACCGCCCCGGTTTTCCCGCTCCGCAGGCGGTGCCGCATGTCATACCACCCCTCATGTTGTCTGGAAAAAACGCCATCTCTCACCAGGGGGATCCCCCCTCTCCTCTTGTCGCATTTTACTATAAAGCAGATTTTTTATCTGAATATATTCGTAAATTCATCCATAATCGCCGGCCAAGCAAATTTTTTTATTGCGCTTTCATCTGTTGGCAGGTATAATGACAAAACAAGACAGGTATTGAGGAGGCTTCCATGGCCAATATGCTCACTCTCAACAGCATTCTGGGGATTATCATTATTCTGGCTCTGGTTATTATAACCGGAAAACAGAATAGTGCGCCTGGTCATGCGCAGAGAGCGAATACGGGTCCCGGTTCCCGCAGAGGATAGTATAAGTTGGAACCGCCGGAAACCGCCGCCGAACGTTTGAAAGTCCGTGACCCGGCCAGGGCCACGGACTTTTTTCTGTTCCGCCGGTCTGGTACTATCGCCGTCAAGCGATGGCGTAGCACGATATATGACGACAGCAAACTAAAGGAGGACTACAAATATGGCAAACATGTATTATGAGAAGGACTGTGACCTGAGCAAGCTGGATGGAAAGAAAATCGGTATTATCGGCTATGGCTCCCAGGGACACGCCCACGCGCTGAACCTAAAGGAGTCCGGCTGCAACGTCTGCGTGGGCCTGCGGCCCGGCAGCCGGAATCAGTCCAAAGCGGAGGCCGCCGGTGTGCGGGTTATGAGCGTACCGGAGACCGCAAAGTGGGCCGATATTATTATGATCCTCGTTAACGACGAGGCCCAGGCCGACCTGTATAAGCAGGACATCGCCCCCTATCTGGAATCCGGAAACGCCCTGATGTTTGCCCACGGGTTCAACATCCATTTCAAGCAGATCGTTCCCCCCGCCGATGTGGACGTGCTGATGATCGCCCCCAAAGGTCCCGGCCACACTGTTCGTTCCACCTATGTGGGCGGCAAGGGCGTTCCCTGCCTGCTGGCTGTGGAGCAAAACGCCACCGGCAGGGCCGTCGACATCGGCCTGGCCTATGCCGCGGGGATCGGCTGCGCCCGGGGCGGCGTGATGGAGACCACCTTCCAGGATGAGACCGAAACCGACCTCTTTGGCGAGCAGGCCATCCTCTGCGGCGGCGTGGTGGAGTTGATGAAGCTGGGCTTCGAGACCCTGGTAGAGGCCGGTTACGCCCCGGAAAACGCCTATTTCGAGTGCATTCACGAGATGAAGCTCATCATCGATCTCATCAACAAGGGCGGTGTCGCCATGATGAACTACTCGATCTCCGACACCGCGGAATTCGGCGAGTATGTCTCCGGCAGCCGCATCCTGCCCTATGAGGAGACCAAAAAGAATATGAAGGCCGTCCTCACCGACATTCAGGACGGAACCTTTGCCGGCCGTTGGATCGCCGAGAACAAGAGCTTTGGCCGCACTTTCTTCAACGCCAAGCGGGCGCAGCTGGCCAAGCACCCCATGGAGACAGTGGGCGCCGAGCTGCGCCGCAACATGCTCTGGGGAAATGACACCGATCCGGATACTGCCTCCAACTAAACCGTTTTGAAAATACGGAGACATTTATGAGAAGCGACGTTGCAAAACGCGGCATCCCCGCCGCCCCCAACCGCTCTTTGCTCTATGCCCTGGGCTACACCAAGGAGGAGCTGGAGCGGCCCCTGATCGGCGTGGTCTGCTCCTATAACGAGATCGTTCCCGGCCACATGAACCTGGACAAAATCGCCGAGGCGGTTAAGGCCGGAGTCCGGGCCGCCGGGGGCACGCCCATAGAGTTTCCCGCCATTGCCGTGTGCGACGGCATCGCCATGGGCCACGTGGGCATGAAGTACTCCCTGGTCACCCGGGACCTCATCGCCGACTCCACGGAGGCCATGGCTATGGCCCACCAGTTTGATGGGCTGGTCATGATCCCCAACTGTGATAAAAATGTGCCGGGCCTTTTGATGGCCGCCGCCCGGGTAAACGTACCCGCCATTTTCGTTTCCGGCGGGCCGATGCTGGCCGGAACCCTGAACGACGGCCGCCGCACCTGCCTGTCCCACATGTTTGAGGCCGTGGGCGCTTACTATGCCGGAAAGCTGGACGAAGGGGAAGTGGAGGAGTACGAAAATCACGCCTGCCCCACCTGCGGCTCCTGTTCCGGCATGTACACCGCCAACTCCATGAACTGCCTCACCGAGGCCATCGGCATGGCCCTGCCGGGCAACGGCACCATCCCGGCGGTGTATTCCGCCCGCCTGCGCCTTGCCAAACGCGCGGGCGCACAGGTCATGGAGCTGGTGAATCGAAACATCTGTCCCCGGGACATCATGACCGCCGCCGCCTTCCACAATGCGGAAACCGTGGATATGGCCCTGGGCTGCTCTACCAACACCATGCTCCACCTGCCCGCCATCGCCCACGAATGCGGCATTGAGCTGAGTTTTGACATGGCCAACGAGATCTCCTCCAAAACCCCCAACCTCTGCCATCTGGCACCCGCCGGCGACACCTATATGGAGGATCTGGACCGCGCCGGCGGCGTGTACGCCGTGATGGCGGAACTCTGTAAGGCGGATCTCCTGGACACCTCTCTCCTCACCTGTACCGGCAAAACCCTGGCGGAAAATTTGGCCGGAGCGGCAAACCGGGACAGGGAGCTGATCCGCCCCATTGAAAATCCCTACTCCAAAACCGGCGGCATCGCCGTCCTCAAGGGCAACCTGGCCCCCGACGGATGCGTGGTAAAACAGTCCGCCGTGGCTCCCGAGATGATGGTCCACCAAGGTCCTGCCCGGGTTTTTGACAGTGAGGAGGAGGCCATCAAGGCCATATACGCCGGAGCGATCAAGCCCGGAGACGTGGTTGTCATCCGCTACGAGGGACCCCGGGGCGGTCCCGGTATGCGGGAGATGCTGAATCCCACCTCCGCCATTGCCGGCATGGGATTGGACAAAGACGTGGCCCTCATCACCGACGGCCGTTTTTCCGGTGCCACCAGAGGCGCGTCCATTGGCCACGTCTCTCCGGAGGCCGCCGCCGGCGGTCCCATCGGCCTGGTGGAGGAGGGCGATCTCATCGCCATCGATATTCCCGCCCACAGCATCACGCTGAAAGTACCGGATGGCGAACTGGCCGCCCGGCGGGCCAAGTGGACCTGTCCGGGGTCCAAGGTCAAGACCGGGTATCTGGCCCGGTACGCCAAGCTGGTCTCCTCTGCCGACAGGGGCGCCGTTTTGGATTGATCCCCGCAGCAAGCCTGATTCAGAAAAAACGCAAAAGGAAGTGGCGAACATGTACCGTGATACAGCACGGCTCTTGATGTACAGCGACCTGGGGGAGAACAGCATCCTCCTCCGCCTCTCCCAGATCCTTCGGGACTGGGAACAGGGCGGCTTTTCCCAGGAGGATCTGGTCCGGCGGATCTATGCGGAGATCAAGCGGCTTTTAGAGTTGAGCGCCGTCTGCGGGTTTGACGAGAACCTGTGGCACTGCTACCTCACCTGGCTGCTGATGACCCATAAGAACGCCTTTACTCTCACCTGTGAGCGGACCGCCTGCCGGGAGGGCAGTATCAACGACTTTGTCAAAAGCGACTTCGCCATCTTCCGCCGCCTGTTCCACTATGACTTCTCCCCTGTGGAAAAAGACCTGGGCATCCGCTGCTTCACCTCCATTTCCCATTACCTCTCCCTGCCCAAGCGGGAGCAGATGTACAACCGGGATATCAGTTGGCAGGTGCGCATTCTCAGCCGCGCTCTGTCCCAGGCCCGGGACGAGGAGGATATTTTCTCTTTGATGACCAGCTATTACCGGCAGTACGGCTTCGGCCTCTTTGCCATGAACCGGGCCTTCCGCGTCCACGGCGGCGGAGGGGATCTGGAGTTCCTCCCCATTACCAACGCGGACCGCGTCATGCTGGAGGACCTGCTGGGTTACGAACGGCAAAAACAGGAGCTGCGCCGGAATACCGAGGCCTTTCTGGACGGAAAGCCCGCCAACAACGTATTGCTCTATGGCGACGCCGGCACCGGAAAGTCCACCAGCGTCAAAGCCCTGGTCAACGAGTACTATGGCAGGGGCCTGCGAATGATTGAGATCTACAAACACCAGTTCGGCGAACTCTCCAACGTAATCTCCCAGGTGAAAAACCGCAACTACCGTTTCATCGTCTTTATTGACGACCTCTCCTTTGAGGAAAACGAGGTGGAGTACAAATTTTTAAAGGCAGTCATCGAGGGCGGCGTGGAAACCCGGCCGGACAACGTGCTGATCTACGCCACCTCCAACCGCCGCCATCTCATCCGGGAGACCTGGAACGACCGCACAGATCTGGAACACCATGGCGATATCCACCGCTCCGACACCATGGAGGAAAAGCTGTCCCTCTCCGCCCGGTTTGGCGTCACCATCAACTACAACGCCCCCACGCCCAAGGAGTACCAGTCCATTGTGCTTGCCCTGGCGGCCCGGCAGGGAGTCCGAATGGAGGAACAGGAGCTGCTGGCCCTGGCCAACACCTGGGAGGTCCGCCACGGTAATTTCTCCGGCCGGGTAGCCCAGCAGTTTGTCAACTACATCGAGGGATTAAACCGAGGATAAACGGCATCAAGCCCTCCGGCAATAGCCGGAGGGCTTGGTATTTAAGATGATTTCAGCGTTTCCCGTTCCTCGGGAGAGAGCAGAGAGATGGTTCCATACGCCCCGTCAAATCCCGCCCGCAGCTCCACCTGCCCCCGCCGCAGCCGGCGGATGCCCTCCGCCACACAGGGACCGGCGGCTTGGGCGATCTCCGGCAGGGAGGCTTCCCGCAGGATATAGAACTCCGGCCCCACCTCCCGGAGCAGGGCCTCATACAGAGCGGCTGTCTTCTTCCCCGCCGCGGAAAAGCCCTCCGAGGCGGCAATGACCTCCGGCAGAGGAGCCAAGCGCTGAAAGGGCTTGGCATCCGGAGGGCGGAAATCCGCCTGGCGGGCCGCCAGCTCTTCTACCCGGTGCTCCACCCCCACGGTCAGTTTCTTCCCGCACACCGGGCATCGTCCCTTCCGGGCCATGGTCTCCCGGGGGGCAAGACATATGCCGCAGTTCCGGTGGCCGTCCAAATGGTATTTCCCCTCCTCCGGAAAAAATTCGATTGTACCGCCAAAGCCTGTCCCTGTACGGATGGCCTCCACCAAAGCGGGATAGCTCCGGTCCGTGTCCAACAAATTTGCCTCCCGGCCCAGCTTTGAGGGAGAGTGGGCGTCTGAATTGGAGACCAGCGTCAGCCCATCCAGGGCGGGAACCCGCCAATTCATAGGCGGATCTGAGGAAAGCCCCGTCTCCACTGCATGGATATGGGCCGTCAGATCCCCAAAGCAGCTCTCCACCGTGTCAAATCCGGTGAAGGCTCCAAACATGGAGAAATGCGGCGTCCAGACATGGGCGGGAATCAGCTCCGCCGACGGGCACGCCTCCAGGGTCATCTCCAGCAGATCCCGGCTGTCCAGTCCCAGAATCGGCCTGCCGTCGGAGTGGAGATTGCCCACTCTCTCCAGCCGGGCAGAGAGAAGATCCGCCGCCTCCAGGCTGGGAAGGAGGATCAAATTGTGAACCCGGCGGGTCTTTCCCGCCCGTTTATAGATGGAGCTGATCTCCCCGGTAATGACAAACCGGGGAGGCTCGCCCTCTCCCGGCAGGCGAAACGGCTCCCGGAGCGTATAAACGCCCTCTCCCGCCGGAACCAGCTGGTCCCGCAGCTCCGCCCGCCAAGCCGGGTGGGTAAAATCCCCGGTGCCCAGCAGGCCGATGCCCTTGCGGCGCGCCCACCAGTCCAGATGGGCAAGATCGCAGTCCCGGCTGGTCGCCCGGGAGAACCTGGAGTGGATATGAAGGTCTGCGGCGTACATGGCGGTTCTCCTTGTCAAAAAAATCGGTATGGCGGCATTCCCGCTGAATATCCGGAGCGGCGCAGGTGTCTCTCCTCAGTCTTGCGCCGCCGCTCCGCTTTATACATCTCTGAACAGTCGGGTTAAGCAGCCGTCCGGCCCCCCGGACCATCCCGTCTCATGCCACGGCACGGTGTGCACTGGCAGCGATGCAGCCGGCACAGCCTTTAACGAATCCGTCCGCACCTTCCGCCGGCGGCTTTCCGCGCATCAAAATTCCGGCTGACCGTCCTGATTGCAGCACAGGGGCAGGTCCCTTTCAATCCCTCCCGGTCAACCTGCGGGACCGCCTGTACTCTATATAAGTCTTCCGCCGGTTCCGCGCATTATTGTAGACAAGCCCCCTCCACCGTGGTATGATGGCATCATGAAGTTGTGGAGAGGAGGTGCCGCCATGACGCCTGATGAAACTCTTGACTACTGCCTGCAAAGCCTGGAGGGGACTGTCCTGATCTCCAGCTGGGGTGAGCGGGGCGTCTTTTACAACCCCGGCCGCAAGTTAAAGCGCGGCGTCTATGTCCTGACCGTCAAGGAAAAGGACGGAGAAAATGACAGGAGTTCCCACTTGAACCGGCCCGGCATCTGGCGTGTCAATCTCGGTCTGCGGCGGGAGACCTTCCAGCGCCTTTTCGGTCCCCTGCCCCAACGCCCTCCCAAAGGCGGGGTTGTGCCGTTGCCCTATGATTTCTCCGAATTGGACCGGCTTTTGCCGCATCCCGTCTATGCTTGGATGGGCTGGATCTGCGCTTTGAATCCATCCCGGCAGACCTTCGAGGAGCTAAAACCTCTGATCAGGGAAGGCTATGAACACGCCAGGGAGAACTATGCCAAACGGATAAAATAGCCAAGGCGCGGCTGATGCCAGCCGCGCTGTTTTTTGCCCCTACCGTTCCAAATGCAGCCTATCGGTCATTTCCACACGCCAACCGCCCCTTACTTCCGCTCCAGCTCACATTCAATAAGGGAAAGCGCGATCTCAAATGCCCGTATTCTCCTCGCCGCCAATGTAATCTGCGATCTGTACCGCTCCGGCTGTCCTTTGGCCTCCAGGGTCTTTCGCGTCTGCCGCAGCTTGTGCAGTGTGGAATCAATCTGCCGCTTTGCCTCCGCCAGTTCCTCTTTTGCAAATTCCATGAGATCTCCTCTCCGCATCAGAATATGCCCAGGTGCTCCAGCAGGATCTTGATCCCCAAAAGAATCAAGATCACGCCGCCGGACAGCTCCGCCCGCCGCTTGTACCGGGTCCCGAAGAAATTGCCCACGGCCACACCCACCAGGGACAGGCAGAAGGTGGTGGCGCCGATGACAGACGCGGCCGGAACAATAAGGACCTCCAAAAAGGCAAAAGTCACACCCACCGCCAGGGCGTCGATGCTGGTGGCCACCGCCATCAAAAAAAGCTGCCGCAGGTCCAGCTGCCCGGCAGCACAGGGCGTCTCCTCCGCCTCCTCCGGTCCCAGGGCCTCCCGTATCATGTTACCGCCGATCAGCCCCAACAGCAAAAAGGCCACCCAGTGGTCAAACTCCTGAATATGCACGGCGAAGCGGAATCCCAGCGCCCACCCCAACACGGGCATGGCGGCCTGGAATCCGCCGAAAAACAGCGCAATCACCCCGGCGCGGCGCCAGTTGAGCCGGGTCATGGACAGTCCCTGGCAGATTGCCACGGCAAAGGCGTCCATAGAAAGCCCCACGCTGATCAAAAGCAGCTCTAAAAAACTCATAGACAGCACTCCTTCTTGCGTTCTGAAAAAACGCGGTCCCTCACAGAATGACCGGCACAGGCCGGCGGATGGCAATCCTGTCCGGCGCAACCGTACAATCCCAAGCACAAACCCTTACCCCCCGCGCCGCCGCCTCCCGCAGCGCCGCGCCGAAGGCGGGGTGGGTCTCATCGTTGGGCGCCATAGTCCGGATATTCTCCATCTGGATCACAAAGAGCAATGTGGCTTCCAGACCGGCTTCCGCCGCCCGCTGCAATTCCCGGATGTGCTTCACGCCCCGTTCCGTGGGGGCGTCCGGAAACCGGGCCGCGCCGCCCTCCTCCAGCGTCACGCCCTTCACCTCCACCAGATGGCGGCCTGAGGCCGTCTCCAGGCAAAAATCCAGCCGGGATGCCCCATATGTAAATTCCGGGTGCACTTCCACCGCCTCCGGTGAAAATCCGCCCGACGCCACCCACTCTTTAAAGACCTTATTGGGGGCCTGCGCATCCATGTTGACAAGCCGCTCCCCCTTCTCTACAGCAATGAGGTCAAAGGCGGTTTTTCTGCCCGGACGGTCTCCCCGCTCCAAATAGACTGCCGCTCCGGGAACAAGCAGCTCCCGGCACCGGCCTGTGTTCTTCACGTGGACGGTCTGGAGTCCTTCCTCCGTCTCCACGTGGGCCACAAAGCGGTTGGGCCGGTCCACAAAACGGCCCGGGATCACGGTCCCATAACGCATGGCAAACTCTCCTTTCCGACGGCGCTCCCCTGCCCGTCAGGGAAAACCCGGTTGTTTTTATCATACCATAATTTCCCTGCCCGGTCGAGTCGGTTTGATGGAAAAGCAATCGTTTTTTTCGGAGAATTCTTGAATAAATTTTTAATGAAAATTTGTGAAAGTCATTGTTTTTTCTCTCGGGAGTTGGTACAATACGGATGCTATCATTTTTATGGGAGGGAGTATATGGAATATCCCAGCTTGTTTGTCTGCCTGATGGGCATGGGCACCGTCTTCTTCGGACTCATCTGTCTCATCGTCCTGACCATGGTCATGGGCAAAATCGTGGGCGGCCACGCGGCTGCAGCCGCTGTGCCTGCTCCGGTCGCAGCCCCCGCGGCCGCAGCCGCGGAACCCAACCGTCAGGAAGTGGTGGCCGCCGTCTCCGCCGCCATCGCGGAGGAGCTTGGCACCGACATCACGGGCATCCGGATCGTATCCATGAAAAAACTGTAAGAGGAAAAAGGAGAGAGCAACATGAAAAAGTACAGAGTCACCGTCAACGGTACGGCCTATGAAATTCAGCTGGAAGAGCTGACCGGCGCCGCACCTGCCGCATCTGCACCCGCCGCTGCCCCGGCTCCCGCCCCTGCGGCCGCTCCTGCCGGCGGCGAGCAGGTCACCAGCCCCATGCCCGGCACCATTTTGGACGTGAAGGTCAGCCAGGGCGCCGCCGTGAAGAAGGGCGATGTGCTGATGATTCTGGAGGCCATGAAGATGGAGAACGAGATCATGTGCCCCCGCGACGGCACCGTTGCCTCCGTCAATGCCTCCAAGGGCGCCACAGTGGAGTCCGGCACACTGCTGTGCGTCATCCAGTAAGGCGCTGGAGGGCAACGTATGGAAGCTATTCTGGATTTTGTAAACAGCACGGGTTTCGCGCTGTTTACCCAGGGAGACAACTGGAAGTGCCTGATTATGCTCGTCATCGCCTGCTTCCTGCTGTACCTGGGTATTGTAAAGAAATTTGAGCCGCTGCTGCTGGTGCCCATCGCCTTTGGCATGCTGATCACCAACCTCCCCGGCGCCAATATGTTTCACGAGATCTTCTTCGCCGGAGGACATATTCACTGGGACCTGATCGGCGGCGCGGAAATCACCCAGGAACTCATCAATGAGCTGGCCGCCGCAAAGGTCTCCGACGCGGTGCTGGCCACGGCTACGGTAGGCCAGTCCATTACACCGGGCCTTGTGGACATCCTGTACCTGGGCGTGAAGCTGGGGATCTATCCCTGCCTGATCTTCATGGGCGTGGGCGCCATGACCGACTTCGGCCCCCTGATCGCCAACCCCAAAAGCCTTCTCCTGGGAGCCGCTGCCCAGCTGGGCATCTTCATCACCTTCGTGGGCTGCCGCTTCTCCGGTCTCTTCACCTCCGCCCAGGCCGGCTCCATCGGCATCATCGGCGGCGCGGACGGTCCCACCGCCATCTTTGTCTCCACTCTGCTGGCCCCGGAGCTGCTGGGTCCCATCGCCGTGGCGGCATACAGCTACATGGCTCTGGTGCCCGTCATCCAGCCCCCCATTATGCGCCTTTTGACCACCGAGGCAGAGCGGAAGATCGTCATGAAGCCCCTGCGGGAGGTCTCTAAACGTGAGAAGATCATCTTCCCCATCATGGTGGCTATTTTCGTGGCGCTGCTGGTGCCCTCCGCCGCTCCTCTGATCGCCTGCCTGATGCTGGGCAACCTCTTTAAGGAGTGCGGCGTGGTGGAGCGCCTCAGCAAGACCGTGCAGAACGAACTCATCAACATCGTCACCATCTTCCTGGGCGTCTCCGTGGGCTGCACCGCCACCGGGCGGACCTTCCTCAGCCTCCAGACCATCGCCATCATGGTCATGGGCGTGGTGGCCTTCGGCTTCGGCACCGCCGGCGGCGTAATTTTGGCCAAGATCATGAACCTGTTCCTGAAAGAGAAGATCAATCCCCTCATCGGCTCCGCCGGCGTCTCCGCCGTGCCCATGGCCGCCCGGGTCTCCCAGATGGAGGGTCAGAGGGCCAACCCCGGCAACTTCCTCTTGATGCACGCCATGGGTCCCAACGTGGCAGGCGTCATTGGCTCCGCCATTGCCGCGGGCGTGATGATCTCCCTGTTCGGTTGATAGGAGGTAACGTAAATGGCTATGGAATTTCTCTCTAAGAAGCCCCTGTATATCACCGACACCATTCTCCGGGATGCCCACCAGTCCCAGGCGGCCACCCGGATGCGGGTGGAGGATATGCTCCCCGCCTGCGAGGTGCTGGACTCCATCGGCTACTGGTCGTTGGAGTGCTGGGGCGGCGCAACGTTTGACTCCTGCATGCGCTTCCTCAATGAAGACCCCTGGGAGCGCCTGCGCAAGCTCCGTAAGGCCCTGCCCAACACCAAGCTCCAGATGCTGTTCCGGGGTCAGAACATTTTAGGCTATAAGCACTACGCTGACGACGTGGTGGACGCCTTCTGCCGCAAGTCCATTGAGAACGGCATCGACATCATCCGGATTTTTGACGCTCTGAACGATGTGCGGAATCTGGAGCAGGCCATCAAGTCCACCAAGAAATACGGCGGCATGGTTGAGGCCACCCTCAGCTACACCATCTCTCCCATCCACAGTGAGGAGTACTTCGTAAAGCTGGCCAAGGAGCTGGAGCAGATGGGCGCGGACGTGATCTGCGTCAAAGACATGGCAAACCTCCTGCTGCCTATGGACGCCTACTCCCTGGTGAAAAAGCTGAAGGAGACCGTCTCCATCCCCATCCACCTGCATACCCACAACACCACCGGCACCGGCGATATGGTATATCTCATGGCCGCCTACGCTGGTGTGGACATCGTGGATACCGCTCTAAGCCCTCTGGCCAACGGCACCGCCCAGCCCGCCACAGAATCCCTGGTGGCCACCCTCCAGGGCACGGAGCGGGACACCGGGCTGGATCTGACCAAGATGAGCCAGGCTGCGGCCCACTTCCGCAAGGTGGCCCAAAAGCTGAAAGAGCAGGGCAGTCTGGACCCCAAGGTGCTGAACGTGGATACCAACACCCTCCTCTATCAGGTGCCCGGCGGAATGCTCAGCAATTTGATCTCCCAGCTGAAGCAGGCCAATAAGGAGGAGAAGTACTACGACGTGCTGGCGGAGATCCCCCGTGTCCGCAAGGACTTCGGCTATCCTCCGCTGGTGACTCCCACCAGCCAGATTGTGGGCACTCAGGCCGTTATGAACGTGGTGGTGGGCAAGTACAAAACCTTCCCCAAGGAGTCCAAGGGCCTTTTGAAGGGCGAGTACGGTCAGGTCCCCGGCGAGGTCAACGAGGAGGTTCGTGCCCTGGCCGGCATCAAGCCCGAGGACGTGATCACCTGCCGTCCGGCAGATCTGCTGGAACCGGAGGTGGAGAAATACCGGGAGGAGTTCAAGGATACCGCCAAGAGCGACGAGGACGTGCTCTCCCTGGCCCTGTTTCCCCAAGTGGCGCCCAAGTTCCTGGCCTGGCGGGACGGCCCCCATGACGAACCGCAGGCGGTGCCTGCCGCTCCTGCGGCGGCCCCTAAAGCCCCGGCAGATCCCAATGCGGTGCGGGAGCTGTATGTGGAATTTAAAGGCTGATCCAATCTGATAAAAGAGGACGGGATCTCAGATCCCGTCCTCTTTTTACCATCTGCTGTCAAGCTCGTAATTATCAATGGTCAGCGCCAGAATCTCCAGGACCCCCCCGTCCCCGTCGTACAGCGTCACCTTCACCGGGAGGTCCGCGTGGATGATCGAGTAGCCGCCCCCGGTACTTCCCTTTAGATATTCGCGATACCATTCCCTCGAAGTCGAGGACAGGCTGGACTCATCAAGCCAGCTCTCCCCCTCCTCCCGATAGCGGAAGGAGAAGATCCCGTTATTTACCTTTATCCCCGGATAGGAGTAGGTCCTTTGTTCCCCGAGGGCAGTTGTGTACTCCTCTGTCTCAGGGTCGCAAACCTGAGTAGTCCGCTCCACCGTGATCTCCACTGCGGCAGACGCCGCATTCTCAAAAGGTCCTGCCACGTACAAGGTTCCGTCAATTGCCGTGCAGAGAGCATCCCGGCCCATATTCAGATTCCGGCCATACTCCGGCCAGACCTCTAAAAAATGGCGGCTCCAGCTTGCATAGACATAGGTGTCTCCGGTACGGGCCAGCACAGAGGTGGTGTGCCAACTAAAAAAGTCGTTGCTGTAACGCAGGGAGTTCCGCTTTACCAAAAGCGGCTCCAAACCGGAGAGGAGATACTGCCGCTCCACCCGGTCCAGCATCCCCTGGACGGTATAGGGCGGAAAGCCCAGCGCGGTATAGGACAGCGTCCCCAGCAGGACGCACAGAATCAAATTCCGGACCGTCTGCTGCCCCCGTGTCAGCCTCATAGCGCCTCCTCCCATTTCACCTGCAAAGTCCAGTCCCCGCCGGAGAGGGGATAGGAGGCCTCCGCCCAGCGGGGAGGGCCGTCCAATACCAGCTTCACCGTTTGCCGGAAACGAGTCCAGCCGGTGGAAGACGCTTCGGCGTTGTAGGTCCAATAGCGGCTCTCCGGCCCGGTTCGGGAGAAACTGTCAAATTCCCATCGGGACAGCTCCCCCTTGTCGTCTCTCCAGGTAAAAAACAGGGTTCCCACGCCGCCGTTCGCCGCCAGCGGATCCCGCATTTTGATCCACAGCCGGACCTCCGCCACCGTCTTTCCGTCCTGCTCCCTCAGATCTCCCGGCGCCGCCCAAATGGTGGCGTGTTCCAGTTCCACTCTGGATGCCGATTCCGGCGGCTCCTCCCAGGCCAGCTCCCCCCTGGTGCGTTCCGCCAGTGTCGGCAAGCCTATGGTGAGGAAGTTGGCCGACAGCGCCAGTACGGTCAAGGCAAGGGCAAGGCACCGGCTTACCTCCCACAGCCAGCCCAACCAGGGCTTATGTACCCTGTCCAGCGCCCGACCCACCTCCTGTGCGTTCCCCATGGCCTCAAGGGACCTCTGTGCCGCCAATGGCCGCTCGTAGTGTAGCCGCTCCAAATCCCGGCAGCGGTCCTCATAGTGGACGCGCAGCTCCTTTTCTATGCCCTTCCGGTCCGGCCAGAAGCGAACCTGTTCACACACGGCGTCCACCCAGATCTGAAAATCATCCCGCATAACCGTCGCCCTCACGCCAGGGACGCGCCGTGGATTACGGCGTTGACCTGCTCCGTAAACACGCCCCACTCCTCTTTTTTGGTGTCCAGGGTCTTTAATCCCTTCTTCGTGATACGGTAATATTTCCGCACCCGGCCGTCGGCCTTCTTTTCCCGCACAGACACCAGCCGCTCTGCCTCCAGGCCGTGGAGTATGGGATACAGCGTCCCCTCCTTCAATTCAAACGTCTTGTTGGACCGACGGGCCAGCTCCGTGATCATCTGGTAGCCGTACATCTCCTCCTTTGCCAGCAGAGACAGAATCAACATCATGGTACTGCCGCTCATCAGGCTCTTGTCAATCTTCATGACGGCCCCTCCTCCCAATACATCGATCGTCTATGCTTAGTATACATAGATAATCGATGCTTGTCAAGAGAGCCGAAAAGGGTCTCCTTTGAAAAAATTGCTGCCAGATTACAGTTTCGTCCGTTTTTGCAAAGGCGCATTGATAGGCACGATTCCAGTGTTGCAATTCGCCCGGCAAATCGGAACTTGAAAGAGTTCTATTGAATATGAAAAGATATATTGTATCTCTGCGTAATATTAACATAAGCGGTAAAAAGAAGGTGCCACTGGCAGAATTAAAGAATCTTTATGGTACCCACTGCTGCATTCACAGGGATATACAACGAGATTAGAGGCCTGAGGAAGAATTGGAAAAGATAACACATTACAAAAAAGTAATATTAGAGTCTGTTTTAAAACCGGCGGAATGCCGGATTGGAACAGATTTTTCTGTCGGGCAAGGCGATTTGACGCGGGAATCCCGGCGGATTTCAAGTCAAATCAACGCAGGCCCGGCGGAAAAAGGCGCTCTAAGACGGCGTTTTGACGGTTTTAAAACAGACTCCAGGGCCTTTCCGCAGCACCCATTTGAAAAGGGAGAAAAAAGCGCCCCCTGGGGGACGCTCCCTCTCTATCGTTCCAGCTTTTCATCCACGGATACCACGATGGATCCAGAGCGGACAATGGCCCTCTGCTCCGTGTCATAGCTAAGCTCCGTTCGCAGCTCGCCCATGTATATCCCAAACATATCCGGCACCTCCAGGCCAAACATCATGACGGCCTCTAATGTTCCTCGCTCCTGGTTGATCTCCAGACTGGTCCATCCGCTCTTCCCCGGCCAATACCAGCAATCCTGCCAGACCTCCTCCTGTACCCATTGCCACGCTGTATGGAGCTGTCCTTGGCTGTCCGTTACAAGACTGTGGATATATCCGTCCTCCCAAGCCTGGGGACTCACGCTGATGGAGGCGGCCATCTCCTCCCAGGGTTCCACAAGGGGGATGATCTCCCCCTCTCCGGTGACGTTGTAGACCGTGCAGACACTCTCGTGAAAGCCGGTTCCGCTTCCGTGCCGCAGCCACACCAGCTCCGGCTGACCATCTCCGGTTAGATCCACCCAGAATGGCATACTGTACCCCGACACCAACCCGCTATAGCCTGCCGAGACGTACCAGTCATAGAGCGCTCCATTGGGCGTCTCCACTCGTTCCAGCGACATGGTCCTCCCTGATACACCGCTACCGCCTCCGTCAGATCCTGATTGATCCGCAGGGAGAAATCCGGGGTATCCAAACGGATGAACTCCAGAAAAGGCACTCCGTCTTCCTCCCGTTCCATCAAAACAAAGCCGTTGCTGTTCTCCCCTCGGTTGGTATACTCCAGCGCCTCCTCGGACATAATCCGCCGGGACTCCCGCAGGGACTCCTCACACTGCTCCGGCTCCTGGATCTCCGGCTCCGGCAGCAGTTCCTCCGGCGCTGCCTCCCTGTCCTGCCCGCAGGCCGTCATAGCCAGGGTAAGCAGAAGTATCCACAGAATTACGTTTCCCTTCATAGCCTGTCCTCCTTTTCTATATACTAGCAAGAGGCAGGAAAGAAGTCATCACAAAAGGGAGACAAAACGGAAACAAAAAAGGAGACACACCCGAAAGGATGTGTCTCTAGATGTTGGCACCACCTATTT
>CAJUQM010000032.1 GCA_910588005.1 uncultured Oscillibacter sp. | reverse complement strand
TCACCTGCGCGGAGGTTTGCCTTTGTTTATTTTTTAGATTTGCTCATTTAGAGTTTATAAATTTTTCACTCATATTGCAAGCTATAAAGCAAAGAGAGGACGTTCTGCCGAACATCCTCTCTTTGCTTTCTGTCAAGCGATAACCGCTTATACAACCGTGGCTTTTAAATCTGTGGTCCCTCCGGCCCCGGCTGAACTCAATACCGGCCCAGGGAGGCGGCGGTGTCCGCACTCTCAGACTGGCCGAACTGGAAGTCATTTCCCGGAAGAACCGCGTTGAGAATGATCCCCGCAATGGCGGCGATAGCCAGGCTGGTCAGCGTGATCGACACACCGCCCACGACAAAGGTCAGCCCGCCGGTAAAGCCCAGACCGCACACCAAAATAACAGCCGCGATGATGAGGTTCCGGGAGTTGGTAAAGTCCACCCGGTTCTCCACTACGTTCCGCACGCCGATGGCGGAAATCATGCCGTAGAGGATAAAGCTGACGCCTCCCACAATGGCAGCGGGCATGGAGTTGACCAGCGCTGCGAACATGGGACTAAACGACAGGACCAAGGCGTAAACGGCCGCCAGCCGGATCACCCGGGGATCATATACCTTGGATAGAACCAGCACGCCGGTGTTCTCGCCATATGTGGTGTTAGCGGGACCGCCGAAGACGGCAGACAGGGAGGTGGCGACGCCATCGCCGATGAGGGTGCGGTGCAGGCCTGGGTCCTCGATAAAATTCTCACCCACAGTGGCGGAAATGGCGGACATATCGCCGATATGCTCCATCATGGAGGCAATGGCGATGGGCGCCATCACCAGGATGGAAGTCAGGTCAAACTTGGCAATAGAGCCGGTAAAATCGGTGAAAAAGGGCTGCAGTCCCAGGAGATCCGACTCGGCCACGGAGGCAAAGCTCATCAGGGGCACGGCAACCGGGCCATCGGCAGTGAAGCTCCAGGCGGTAGCGCCGCAGGCGTTGGCGATAACCGCCACCACATAAGCTCCCACCACGCCCAGCAGGATGGGGATGATCTTCACCATGCCCCTGCCCCAGATGTTGGCGGCGATGATGATGGCCATGGCGACCAATGCCAGCCACCAGCAGGTGGAGGCGTTGTTCACAGCGGAAGGGGCCAGGTTTAATCCGATGAGGATGATAATAGGTCCGGTAACCACCGGCGGCAGATAGTGCATCACCTTGTGGACGCCCACGGCCTTGATGATCAGAGCCAGCACCACATATAAAAGGCCGGCCACCACAATGCCGCCGCAGGCATACTGGAGCTTCTCCGCCGGGTCCATTCCCGCATAGATGCCGCTGTCCAGGCCTGCCACGGCGGCGAACCCGCCTAAAAAGGCAAAGGAGGAACCCAAAAAGGCGGGGACCTTCATCCTGGTGCAGACGTGGAAAAACAGTGTGCCGATACCGGCGAAAAACAGCGTGGTCTGGATCGACAGGGGCAATCCATAGGAATTTACCAGGATGGGCACCAGGACCGTGGCTCCAAACATGGCGAACATGTGCTGGAGGCCTAAGATCAGCATCTTGGGGGTGCCTAAGGTTCGGACGTCCCGGATCGGACCTGTGCTGCCGTTTTTCTCTTTCATAAACTCTCCTCTCATTCCTCTCGAGCCTCTCTGAAAGCAGGCTCACGTGTGTCGGGGCAAAAAAATACCGGCTCTAAAGCCGGCTCAAAAAAGGGAAATGCCAAAAATGGAAAAGAAGAGAACCTCCGCCCCGCCTCTTACCGCTTTCGACATAAGATCCCCTCCTTTTCACTATTTTATTATTATACAAAAATGCGATTCCTATTACAAGTCCGTTTTATCACGAAGCAAGCAGAAAAAATCTCACAGGAATTGTAAAAAATGACAGGAATCAGCCCATTCCGTCATCTCAGCAGTTCCTCAACCCGGGATTCCCCGTACACGGGAATCCCGTGGGCGGAGAGCAGCTCCGCCGCAACGCCGGAGCCGGCGGTAAGCCTGCCGGAGAAGCTCCCGTCGTAGATCTCTCCCCGTCCGCAGGAGGGACTGCGCTCTTTTAAAACCGCGGCTTCACAGCCCAGCAGTCCGCACAGGCGAAGAGTCTCCTCCGCTCCCCGGCGGTATTGCTCCGTCACATCACTCCCCTCCCGGGTCATCACCCGGCCGTTTTGCCGTTCCGCGGGAGGGCGGGGCGTGGGCAGCCCCCCCAGCTGCTCCGGGCAGACGGGCACCAGCGTATGCCGCTCCGCCAGCCGCTTTACCAGAGGGTGCTTCTTCGACGCGCCGTCATACCGGCAGCGGCAGCCCAAAAGACAGGCGGAAACCAATATCCTCATCCGTCTCACCTGCCCTGGAGCGCCTGGCGCTCCCGAATGAGTTCACCGTACAGCCGCAGGGCGTTCCAGCCCCGATTATGGGGTGTGAGCACCGCCTTGAGGCAATCCGGCCCCGCTCCCGCCCGGGCCAGGGCCGGCAGCAGCGCCGGCACCTGTCCCTCCAGGCCGCACAGCACCATCATCCGCCCTCCCAGCGGTCCGCCCATATAGGGGGCCGCTGGGCCGGAGGCGCCGTCCAATCCCGCCAGAGAGGCAATGGATCTTCCGTAATCCCCCCTGGCCACGGGTACCACCTGTATGCCAAAGGGTTCCGCCGCGCCGCTCACCGCCAGAATAGCAGGCAGGTCCTCAAACCCGAACAACAGTATCTTTCCGCCCATAAAAGCACCTCCTCTTATTCCGTCAGCGGCCGTCCGTTTAACCGGGCCAAAACCAGATTCTCCCCCTGATACTGCAGCTTCAACGAGAAAAAGGGACCGCCCTCTTCCAGCAGCCGCAGGAAAATTCTATCCCCCTCCCACAGAGTCAGAGACGGCAGCGCCTTTTTCTTCACCCAGGCCAACTCTCCCTCACTGCACGGAATCATCTCGCCCGTCCAGCCGGAGGCTGTAAAGAGGTGCATATACTCCGTGGGCGCTTGGTCAGAAACAAAGGTCACCAGTCCCCGGTAACGGTAGCTGGTCAGGGTCAGTCCCGTCTCCTCCCGGATCTCCCGGAGGAGGCAGTCCTCCGGACTCTCTCCCTCCTCGCACTTGCCGCCCACGCCGATCCACTTGTCGCGGTTCAGGTCATTCTCCTTTTTCACCCGGTGGAGCATCAGGTACTCGTTCTCCCGCTCCAAATAGCACAGAGTGGAATTGATCACGAATTATCACTCCTTTATACTTCCATTATACCCCTTTTCCCCAGAAAAGAAAAGGGCGGAATTCCCGCGGTTTCGTCAATCGCCCGCGGCGGCACGCCGCATACCCATAATTTCAGGGATGTGCCATCTGCTGACAGATCGCCTGCATCCGGCTTGAAACGGCCGGTGCCCCAGCGGAGGGTAATGGTCATGGGGATATTAAGATAAAATTTTTTTTACTCTTGACTTTGCCGTACCGTCATAGTCTATACTCCATTTTGTCAGGAGGGATTTCACTGTGGAATACACCGTCAAACTGCTGGCAGACCTGGCGGGCATCACACCCCGTACCTTACGCTGGTATGATAAAATGGGGTTGCTTAAGCCCGCCCGGGTTACGGAGGCCGGCTACCGCATTTACGGTCCCCGGGAGGTGGACCGGCTTCAGGACATCCTCTTCTACCGGGAGCTGGGGCTGGAGCTGTCCGCCATCCGCCGCATTCTAGACGATCCGTCTTTTAACCGCCAATCGGCGCTGCAGAGCCACTTGGCGGAGTTAGAGTCCCGAAAAAACCATCTGGAAGATCTCATCCTGACCGTGCGGAAAACCATTGATGACATAGAAGGAGGAACCAAGATGTCCGATAGAGAAAAGTTCGAGACCTTCAAACGCCGGGTAGTGGCGGCCAACGAGGAGCAGTACGGCAGAGAGATCCGGAAAAAATACGGGGACGAGGCCGTAGACCGGTCCAACGCCAACATTCTGGCCCTGACGGAGGCGGAGTACCAACAGTGGAAGGACCTGGGGGAGGAGATTATCACCGCCTTGACCCACGCCGTTGAGAACGGAGAAAATCCTACGGGAGCAGAGGGGCAGCGGATCGCCGCCCTCCACCGCCGCTGGCTCTCCTATTCCTGGGAGGCCTACACTCCCCAGGCCCACGCGGGACTGGGGCAGCTGTACACCGCCGACGAGCGGTTCACCGCCTACTATGACAAGGCCGTCCCCGGCTGCGCCGCCTTTTTGCGGGACGCGATTTCGGCCTATACAAAATAATGGAGAGCGGGAGTCCCTGGTGGGACTCCCGCTCTTGATCTCACTCTCCCATAACCTGAAAGACTATGTCCCGCACACGGTCCCGGGTGTCACATTCCACCAATGTCAGGTTCTGCCATGGTCCCACGGTGATCTTTCCCGCCGCAAAGGGAACGGTGATAAAGGGCGACAGCAGCGCCGCCTTGATATGGGAGGACCCGTTGTCGTCGTGCCAGGTTTCATGGTGCCAGTACGGGATCACACGGCCCCGCTCATCCAGATAGGGGGAGAACACATCCAGGGCCGCCTTCAGGTCGTGGTTCACCATACCGGGTTCAAACTCCAGCGTGGTAAGGCCGGCCACGCCGCCGGTAGTAAAACCGGTGACGGTCCCGGCGGAAATGCCATGCTGCCTGCATCCTTCGCTCACCGCATGCTGAAAATCCTCCGTCACGTCGATCATGCCCATGTGGGCTTTGGTATGGTAAGTCTTTGTCTCAGTGTAAACCGCCATGTCCGCTCCTCCTTGCACTTTTCTGCATTGTAACACAGTCCCGTCTGTGATACAATATAATTACGGATTTCTATGCAGCAGTCTCATGCAAACAGGGCGGCAGCTGCTTGGCACAGCCCACACCTCTGCCGCCGGAAGCTCCGCAAAATGGATGCTTCCCAAAAGCGGGCCATTGACCACATGCTGAAAGAGGGGCAGATCATGGAGGAGACATCCGGCATTCTCACCGCCGATCTCCACGGCAAAAACACCTACCAGGCCAAAATAACCGTAGACGCCCTGCTCCGCCGGGCCGGGAGGGGCACATACCGCCTCCGTCTCATCCACGGCTGTCACAGCGGAACGGCTCTGCGGGACTTTCTCCGCTCGGAGTACGCCGGACACCCCAAAGTACGGCGGCTCACGCTCTCCTCCGACGGCGGCGTCACGGTTTTGGTCCTTCGGGAGTACTGACGTTCCTTTGCCGCAATGCGCTCTGCCCGCTTTTGCAAAAGAGACGCTTCGGGGACATCTGCGGCAAATGCCGCTGCGATGACCTGAGACAGCCCGGTCTCTCCAACCGCGGCACAGGAATCAAAAAAGCGAAAGGCTGGGAACATTGCCATGAGCGGCCATATCTTTCAGGCCTTCTATGAAATTGTCTGCCGCATCCCGGCGGGGACCGTCGCCACCTACGGCCAGGTGGCCCGTCTGGCCGGAAAGCCCCGCTGCGCCCGAACCGTGGGCTATGCCATGGCAGGATGCCGGGACCCCGCCGTCCCCTGTCACCGGGTGGTCGACCGCTTCGGCGGCACCAAAGCGGCATTCGACACCCACGCTCCCGGCACTCAGAGGGCGCTGTTGGAGGCAGAGGGCGTCCTCTTCCGCCCGGATGGGACGGTGGACCTCGCCCGCTGCCAGTGGACGCCAAAGCAGTCCCCTTTTTGACCTCCGCTCCGCTGCCGTCCGATCCCCGGCAAACGCTCCAACCGGGTGGTCAGCTAAATTCAAATCCGTTATTATACCATAACCGCTGATCTTCGTGGGAATATACCCCACATAGCGGCAGCCCTTTGCCGCGTATTCATTGATAATACCTCTATGCTCCTCTGATTTTGCGCCGCAGAACTTTCCAATATGGATATTTACATATTCATACCTCTTCATGGCAGCTCCCCCTTTCCATCTGAATTTATCTCTCTGCGTATACCACAAGCGGCCGCGGAAGACCATTTGATCTCTTGAGCTGGCGGGGCTTCCGTTCAGCGATATCGGGGGAAAAGAACAAAATAATAGCTAAAATCATCAATATAAAACCGGAGAGGACGTTGTCCCCTCCGGTTTTTCTTTTCAAAACTCGTAATCCACCGCCACCCGGTCTACACGGATCGACTTACACAGCGCGGAGACCGCCTTATGGCGGGGGTCGTTCTTATAGGCCTCCAGCTCCTCCAGCCCTGCGAAATCGCTGACCAGCACGGCATCATAATTATCTTTCCCCACATTTACCGCCACCTCGCACCGCAGGAGCTGGGGAACCACGCCCTGAAGGCCTCGAAGCCCCTCAAAAAAACGGGTCTGTTCTGTCTCTGTGCCGGGGCGGAACTTCCACATAACAATATGGCGAATCATCGTCCGTTCCCTCCTATCGTCCATTATAAGGACTTATTATCTTAATATAATATCTATTTCTGCGTTTTCCGGCGATACGCCTCAATTCCAAGGCCCAGCAGCTCCACCGCACGGGTCATCTCCTCCGGAGCTGTGACATAGGCGATGCGAATCTTGTCCCGGCCCAAATCCGGTTCACTGTAGAAGCCCGCCCCAGGGGCGAACATCACCGTCTCCCCCTGGTCCTCAAATTCCTCCAGCAAAAAGTACTGGAGCTTTTCCGTATCGTCCACCGGCAATGTCACCATCAGATAGAAGGCGCCCTCCGGGCAGGTAAATTCCGCGCCTGGAATCTTACCCAAAGCCGTCACGGTGGCCTCCCGCCGGCGGCGGTACTCATCCCGCACGGCGGCAAAATAGTCCGTCCCCAACGCCTCGTACATCTTCGCCGCCCCCAGCTGGTCTAAGGTGGTGATGCACAGCCGTCCCTGCGCCCACTTCAAAGCCTCATTCATCAGCTCCCGGTTCCGGGACACCAGGGCGCCCACCCGGGCGCCGGTGGTGGAAAACCGTTTGGACACGGAGTCGATCACCACCACATTCTCCTCCGCTCCGGAAAAGGACAGCATGGTCTCCTTCTCCCCTGTGTAGACGATCTCCCGGTAGACTTCATCGCTGATGAGGAACAGGCTGTGCTCCCTGGCGATATCCACCAATTGCTCCATCTCCTCATGGGACAGCACCACGCCGGTGGGATTGCCGGGTGTGGTGACGAGGATGGCCCGGGTACGTCCGTTGATCAGCGGCTCAATTTTATCCCTGCTGGCAAACCGGTACCCCTCCTCCGCCGAGGTGGGAATGGGCCGGATTTTTCCGCCGGTGACGTTGATAAAGGTGGTGTAGTTGGGGTAGAAGGGTTCCGGCACCAACACCTCGTCTCCCTCCTCCAGGATGCAGGCCATGGCGATCTCCAGCGCCTCGCTGCCGCCAAAGGTAGCCAGAATCTCCCCCTCCTCCAAGGCGCAGCCCAACTCCCCGTAATAGGCCTGAACTGCTTTCAGGTACGCCTTTTCACCGGGGGCCGGCGCATAGGGCACCACGGGTCCCTGATAGCGCCTCACCTCCTCCAGAAAAACCGGCGGAGTCTCAATATCCGGCTGGCCAATATTCATGTGGTAGACCTTCAGCCCTCTGCTGACGGCGGCTACCTCACTGGGATAGAATTGGCGCATGGGAGATAATCCGCACCGTTTGATCCTACTTGACAACTTCATCTCAAATACCTCCTAGGTCCTGGGACCCTCATACTGTTCCTCTCACGACGCAATGGACGCATGCATGGTGCGGCGGCGCTCCGGAACGCCGTCCTCTGTACCGGATGGAAAAGGAACAAAAGAAACGCCCCTGACAGCCGTCAGGGGCGAAAAATCTTCCACGGTACCACCCTGATCTGTCTCTTCTCGCAGGAAGAGACATCTCACGTCATCCTGTAACGGGGATGGGCCGTCCCGCTCGTCGCGGGCTGCTCCAAAGTGGCTTGCCTCCTGGCATAGGCTGAGGGCTTGCACCGATCCCCTCTCGCTGAGAGCCGGTTTCAGGACGCTGGCTTTGTCATCGCGTTTAGTCTTATTCATTATACAGCTTCCCGGGGATTTGTCAAGTTATTTTCTCCGCCCCTGGGATCATGGCCGGAGCGCGCCGCAGCTCTCCAAAATGCCGCCTTCCCTATTCCTATTTTTCCTCCGGCGGAAAAGGCGGCTCATCCGTCCCGGCGGCGGACAGTCCGCCTCCCATCTGCAGCTCCTGCCACCGCTCCTTGGTAATCAGCAGCTGCCTGGGCTTGGAACCCTCGAAGGGACCCACGATGCCCCGCTGCTCCATCTGGTCTACCAGCCGGGCAGCCCGGGAGTATCCCAGCTTCAGCCGCCGCTGAAGCATGGATACAGAGGCCTGTCCCGTCTCCAGCACCACGTCCACAGCGGCGGGCAGCAGCTCGTCACCCTCGTCTCCGGAGGACTCCGTCGGAGCGGAGCCGCCGCCTTTTGCGCCTTTCTCCTTCTCCTGGACAGACTCCTCAATCTTGGCCAGCACCTCGTCGTCGTACTGGGCCTCACCGGTCTTCTTCACAAACTCCACCACCTGCTCAATCTCCTCCGGGGAAATAAAGCAGCCCTGGATTCTGGTTGGCTTGCCGCCGCCCAGAGGGGCGTACAGCATATCGCCCTTGCCCACCAGTTTCTCCGCGCCGGTCTGGTCCAAGATGATGCGGGACTCCAGAGAGGACGCCACCGCAAAGGCAATGCGGCTGGGAATATTGGCTTTCATCAATCCGGTGATGACGTCGGAGGAGGGTCTCTGGGTGGCAATGACCAGGTGGACGCCAGCGGCGCGGCCCATCTGAGCCACCCGGCAGATGGACTCCTCCACCTCCTTCGCCGCCACCAGCATCAGGTCCGCCAGCTCGTCAATAACCACCACTACGCTGGGCAGCGTCTCCACGCCCTCTGTGGCGCGGGCCATTCGGTTGTACTCCTCCAGCTTTTTTACGCCGCATTCGGAGAAGGCCTTGTACCGCTTCATCATCTCAAACACTGCCCATTGAAGCGCTCCCGCGGCCTTTTTGGGATCGGTGACCACGGGAATCAGCAGATGGGGAATGCCGTTGTAGGGGGCCAGCTCCACCATCTTGGGGTCCACCATAATAAAGCGCACCTCATCGGGAGTGGACTTATAGAGCAGGCTGATAATCAGAGAGTTGGTGCACACGGACTTGCCGGAACCGGTGGTGCCGGCAATGAGCACATGGGGAAGCGTGGCAATGTCGCCGATGACGTTGCCGCCGCCGATATCCCGGCCCAGCGCAAAGGCCACAGCGGACTTGTGTCCCGTGAAATCCCGGGACTCCACCACATCCCGGATCAGCACCGGCGTCACCGCCTTATTGGGCACCTCAATGCCCACCACGGAGATCTTGTCCGGAATGGGGGCGATGCGCACGCCTGTCGCCCCCAGCGCCAAGGCGATGTCATCCGCCAAATTGGTGATCTTAGACAGCTTTACCCCCTGGTCCAGCACAAACTCATACCGGGTGACGGAGGGACCGTGAACCACATCGCCGGGGGCGGCGTCCACGCCGAAGCTGTTGAGCGTCTCCGTCAGGCGGCGGGCATTGTTCCGCAGCTCTGCCCCGGCCTCCACATGGTTCTCACCCCGGCTCTCCCGCAGGAGAGCGATGGGCGGGTACTGGTATTCGTCCTCTCCCGCCGCCAGCTTTTCCTCAATCTCCGCCGTAACGGCGGCGGTCTGCTGCGCCACCTCGCTGGCGGCGGTGGCCCTCTCCTTCTTGGAGACTCCCCTCTCCTGTACCGGCGGAGCCTCCTCCGGCTCCGGCACAGCGGCCACGACGGGGGCGGCGGGCGGCTCAGGGACCGCCGCGGTCTCCTTCGGCAAAACCGGTTCCACTCTCGCCGCTTTCACCGGCAGCTCCGGCGCGGGGTCTTGGGCGGTCAACACCTGATCCGGCGTCCGCTGCTTCTGAGACTTGTGGCGGAAGAAACCGGTAAACCGGCCCTCCTCCCCTCTCTGCGCCGTGTCCGGAGCGGGTTTTTCCGCTCCCGGCTCGTCATCCAGGGGGATATCAATCTGCTGCCGCGGCTTGGCCGCAGTCCGCTTGGGCATCTCCAGCGGCGTCAGGCGGATGGCGGGCTTTTCCGCTTCCGGCTGCTCCTCATACTGGGGGCGGGTCCGGTGCTTTTCGATCAAGGCCCCCACCGTCAGCCGCAGGGCCGTCATTACCAGCACCACCAGCAACACGGTAAACACGATTACAGAGGCAAACTTGGAAAAAACGGCTACGGAACCGTTGGCCAATACGCCGGAGACGGCGCCGCCGGATTCCAGAGCCACGCCATCCCGCCATAACTCCCTCAACACGCCGAAGGAGGCGGCATACTCCTTCTGGCAAAGACCCATATGGACAAGAGAGCCAAACAGCACCGGCGTCAACAGCGCGCAGGTCACCCGCAGCTGCACAGGCCGCCCCCGGTGAAACAGCAAAATCACCGCCGCAAGCAGCATGGCCGGAGCGCAGAGCCAGTAGCCATAGCCAAAGAGGCCCTTTAACAGTATGGCGAACCAGTCGATAAAGATCGCACTGACGCCGAAATACCCCACCAGAACCGAGAGAGTCAGCCCCAGCAGGACAATGCCCCCCACCTCCCGGCGGATGGGCTGCTTCTGGGGCGGCGCCGCCCTTTTGGACCGGCTTCCGCCCTTCCCGGACGCACCCTTTGCGGATGTGGATTTCTTCTGTGTAGTGGATGCCACAGCTACAATACCTCCCTGGGAAATCATGTAATTTATGTAAGCGGACACAAGCCGGCGGCGCGATTCATAGCAAACGGAGCCAGCCCATTCCAACGTCTTGCCGCTCTCAAATCGAACGCCGTTCCCCCCCGCGGCAGACAGATCCGCGTGCCGGCCGCAGGTTTGGTCACTTTTGAAGCAGAGTCAACGCCAATGTGACCGCTCCCGCCAGCCAGCAGTAGTAGGCGAAAAAGCCGAATTTGCCCCTCTCGGCGATCATCTTCAAAAGCCGGATGCAGGCATAGCCCACCACGGCGGCCACCAGTACGCCCAGCAGGTATACCGGGACCTCCTCCCAGGGGACCCCGGCCTCCAGGGCGTCTTTCAAGCTCAAAATATTGGCGCCCAGAATGGCCGGGATGGACAGCAGGAAGGAAAAACGCACGGCGAACTTTCGCTCAAAGCCCACAAAGCACCCGGCGGTGATGGTGGTGCCGGAGCGGGAGATCCCGGGACAGGTGGCCACGGCCTGGGCCACCCCCACCAGAAGAACGTCCGCCAGCGAGGCGGTGCGCTCCGTCTTGCGCCCCTTTCGCACCCGGTCGCTGGCAAACAGCAGGCACCCCGTTGCAAGCAGCGCACCGGCCACAAAGTACATATTGTCTCCCAGCCCCTCCACCAGATCCTTCACCGGCAGCACGGCAAACAGGGGCAGAGTGCCCACCACGATCAAAAAGATCAGTCGGCGGGCGGCGGGCACCGGCGTGGGGGTCGTACCGTGAACCAGGTCCCCGACGCCGCCGAAAAATTCCACAACCATGTCCCGAATATCCTCCCAGTAAGCCGCGAACACGGCGAACAGGGTACCCAAATGCAGCAGTACGTCAAAAAAGCCGGGGATCTCCGCAGCGCCGGCCTGGCCCAGCAGGTGCTCCGCAATCGCCAGATGTCCGGAACTGGAAATCGGCAAAAACTCCGCCACGCCCTGAATCAAACCCAGTAAAACTGAGTGCAGCAACGACAATGTACTCACGCTCCTTGCTATCTTTACGCCCATAATTTCTGCTTAGAAAATAGTATATCATGGACGGGCTGTAAATTCCAGTCATATTTCACGGCCTCCCGATTTAAGACCGATGTCGCTGGCTGGAACTGCGGCAATTCCACGCAAACAAGTTGTCAACAAACCTGCGCCATGTTATAATCAGAGCGGCAAATCATGAATCTGAATGGGTGAACAGCATGGAGATTAGATATATTACCTCCGCCGATGACCGGATGGCAATCAGCGGAATCTATGAGGAAAGCTGGAAATATGCATATAAGGGAATGATTCCGCAGCACTATCTTGATTCGATTCCAGCGGGCAGATGGGCGTCAGCCGCAGACAACCCGCTGTGGAAAACCCTGATTTGCATGGATGACGGCAAAATGGTGGGAACAAGCAGCTTTTGCAAATCCCGTTTTGAACAGTTTCATGACTGGGGTGAAGTAATTTCAATATATCTATTGCCCGGGTACATGGGAAAGGGCTATGGAAAAATTCTGATGGAATCCGCTGTCTCAGAACTAAAAAAGCAGGGATATGAGCGTGTTTTTTTATGGGTTCTTGAAGAAAATATCAGAGCAAGACATTTTTACGAACAATTTGGCTTTTCACTGGCTGACGAATGTATAGAAGATTCCATTGGTGGTAAAGCGCTGCGCGAAGTTCGATATATCTACTCAATCCGCTAAATTCGGAGTCTGCCGGGCGGCCGCAACTCAAATGTGACCGCCCGCCTTCGCTGTTTTGACGAATGGCTTTTTGACGGCCGCCGGCAGCGCGGCATTTGATCAGGGCGTTCACGGCGCTGCGGCAAAGAGACCCGGGATTTCGGTTTTCATCCCCGGCGGCGAACAGGACGGCCTGCCCGTTGGGCAGGCCGTCCTTGTTTTCTCACTCTTCACCCAGCGCCTCCAACGCGCTCTTGGCGGCGGCTTGTTCGGCCTCTTTCTTGCTGTGGCCGGAACCCGCTCCCAAGGTCTTACCGTTGAGCAGCACCTCCGCCTGAAAGGTCTTGGCGTGGTCAGGACCGGCCTCCCCCGCCATACGGTAGGCCAGCACCTGGTCCGCCTGACGCTGGACCAACTCCTGCAAAGCGGTCTTATAGTCCCGGCGGCGCTCCTCCACCACCTCTTCCCGCTCGGCTTCCAACAGGCAGCGGTGAATCAAGGCCGACGCGGCGCCGACCCCGCCATCCAGATATACCGCGGCGAACACCGCCTCCGTGGCGTCGGCCAGGATCGACGTGCGGGTTCGTCCGCCACCGGACTCCTCTCCCCGGCCCAGCTTCAAATAACTGCCCAGGTCCAGCTTCTGCGCCACCTCGAAGAGGCTCTGCTCACACACCAGCGCCGCCCGAATCCGGGTCAGATCCCCCTCCGGCAGATCCGGATGCTGGAGGAAGAGAAATTCCGCCGTCACAAAACCCAGTACGGAATCCCCCAGGAACTCCAGCCGCTCATTGCTGCGCAGATGGGCGGCGCGGTGCTCGTTGGCATAGGAGCTGTGACTCAGGGCCTCCTCCAGCAGCGCGGGGTTCTGAAAGGTGTAATTCAGTTTTTTCTCCAGTTCCTGCATGGCTGCCTCTCTAAAAGGAAGCCCCGCCGTAGAAGCGGGGCCTCTCCTGTTTCTTATTTCACTTTGCCCGCAATGTAATTCACCGCGTCGCCCACGGTTTTCAACCCGCCCAGGTCTTCCTCCTGGATCTCGCCGACCTCGAACTCCTCCTCCATGGCCATCACCAACTCCACCAGATCCACAGAATCGGCCCCCAGATCCTCCTCAAAGGCGGTCTCCATGCTCACCTCGGCAGGCTCCATGGCGAATTGTTCCGCCACCAGCTCTCTCATCGTCTGAAAAATTTCCTCAACGGACATACTGCCTCACTCCTTAGAGAATTATGGTCTGGGGTAATCATACGGCAAGGCGGTATCGCTGTCAAGAGGGGTTTCAACTTTTTTCCGCGTTTCGCTCCACCTTCATCAAGCCGATGTCCTTTTCAATGCCGGCGATGAATCCGCTCTCAGCGTATTCCACGGCCCGGAGGACGGCGTTGGCGATGGCCCGGGCGTCGGAGGAGCCGTGGGCTTTCACCACAGGTTTCGAGATTCCCAAGAAGGGCGTTCCCCCCACCTCGCTGGGGTCCACCAGCTTCTTCATCTGCGCCAGATCTCCCTTTACCAGGGCGGCGGCCAGCTTGGTTTTGGCGCTGGAGAGGAACACTTTTTTCAGCTCCTTGAGCAGAAACTTCCCCACACCCTCCACGGATTTCAGCATGATATTGCCGGTATAGCCGTCCGCTACAATGACGTCGGCCCCCCCCAGCATAGCGGCGTCCGCCTCGATGTTGCCGGTGAAATTGATCCGCCCGGCCTCTCCCGCCTCTTTCAGCAGCGCGTAGGTCTCATGGCGCAGGGTGTCGCCCTTCTCCTCCTCCGCACCGATATTCAGCAGGGCCACCCGCGGCCGCTCCACTCCCAGCACCCGGCTGGCGTAATAACTGCCGAGGTACGCAAACTGCAGCAGGTACTCCGGCGTGCACGCGGCGTTGGCGCCGCAGTCGCACAGAATGGCCCGCCCCCCCGCGGTGGGGATAACGGGACCCATCGCGGCCCGGCGAATTCCCCGAATCCGCTTCACCAGCAGCGTGGCCCCCGCCAGCAGCGCTCCGGTAGACCCCGCGGAGACGAATGCGTCCCCCTCCCCGGCCCGCAGCAGGTTCAGCCCCACGGTCAAAGAGGAGTCCCTCTTCACCTTGAAGGCAGTGGCCGGGTCGTCGGCGATCTCCACCACCTCCGAGGCGTCCCGGATCTCCACCCCGGAGGGCAGGGTTTTCTCGCCGCAGGCCTCTACGGCCCGCAGCACCTCCGCCGCCCGGCCCACCAGAATGATATCCACACCATGGGTCTTATTGGCGTCCAAAGCGCCCTGAACAACGGCCTGAGGGGCGTTGTCTCCGCCCATTGCGTCTACGATAATCTTCACGCCATAACCTCCTCTTTCACGCTCTCAATAATCTCCAATGACCGGGCCGAGAGTTCCGCATTTTTGTTTCTCTTCCCCTTCACCCGGTGATCCAGAGGCGGCATAATGCCAAAGTTGATATTCATGGGCTGAAAAGCCGTGACAGACTGGTTGGAGATATACAATCCCAGGGCGCCCACGGCCGTCTCCCGGGGGAAGTCCACCGGGGGCAGCCCCCGCAGGCGGCGTGCCGTTTCCACCCCCACCAAAAAGCCGCTGGCGGCGGACTCCACATAGCCCTCCACGCCGGTCATCTGCCCGGCAAAGGAGATCCTCGGCTGGCTTTTCAGCCGGTAATAGCGGTCCAGCAGCCGGGGGGCGTCTAAAAATGTGTTCCGGTGCATCACTCCGTAGCGCAGGAACTCCGCGCTGTGGAGAGCCGGGATCATGGAGAACACCCGCTTCTGCTCCGGAAATCTCAAGTGGGTCTGAAATCCCACCAGATTGTAGACCGTGCCGTCCGCGTTGTCCCGCCGCAGCTGCACCACGGCGTAGGGTTCCCGCCCCGTCCTGGGGTCCCGCAGTCCCCGGGGCTTCAGCGGCCCGTAGCACAGGGTATCCCGTCCCCGGCGGGCCATGACCTCCACGGGCATGCAGCCCTCGAACACCTTCTGATCCTCAAAGCCGTGGACCTCCGCCTCCTGGGCGGTGGTGAGGGCCTGCCAAAAGGCGGTGTACTCCTCCTCGTTCATAGGGCAGTTGATATAGTCCGCCGTGCCCTTATCGTACCGGGAGCCAAACCAGGCCAGCTCCAGATCCACGCTCCCGGCGGACACCAGGGGGGCCGCCGCGTCGTAAAAATGGAGGGCGCTGTCCGCCCCCAGCAGGGCCTGGAGCCTGTCCGCCAGAGCGTCGGAGGTCAGAGGGCCGGAGGCTACCACCACCTCCCCCTCCGGGATATCCGTCACCTCTCCCTCCACCACCGTGATGTTGGGGTGGGTTCTGATCCGCTCCGTCACCAGGGCCGCAAAGCCGTGGCGGTCCACCGCCAGGGCGCCGCCGGCCTCCACCCGCGTCTCGCCGGCGCACTGCAGAATCAGGGAACCCAGACGGCGCAGCTCCTCCTTCAAAAGGCCCACGGCGTTTTCCAGCTGGTCGCTGCGCAGTGAGTTGGAGCAGCACAGCTCGGCAAAATGGTCCGTGGTGTGGGCGGGCGTCCTTTTCTCCGGCTTCATCTCCCGGAGGGTGACTTTGATCCCCCGCTGGGCCAGCTGCCAGGCGCACTCACTGCCGGCAAGACCGGCGCCGATGACGGTTACATTCATAGAGATGGCCTCCTTTTGATCCGCCTGCGGCGGGACGGGGGTGTCCGGCCCTGGGCCGGGGGCACCGCCCTGACGGGCGGGGGGAATTCAGCCATGATGATGGCTGGTACAATGCACGGCCCAAAAGAGAAAAAGACTCTTTGGCGCTTGCAGAGGTGGTTCGCTTCGATTAAAGAGTCCACAGCAAACTTGATGCGTGGCCGCAAAGACATTCTTCTCTTCCCGCGCTTCGCGCCGGGAAGAGAGTTTATCTACCGGCAATAGGACGGGTAATCCGCCCGAACGGGACGAACCAGGCACAAAGAGCGGGAGGAGACGCCGGGGGCCTTGCGTCAAAGATGCAAAACGACCTCGCGGGCAGTTACAACTGCGGCGGAGCGGTTCTGGGCGGAACGGGGTCAGACGCAGCCGGCAGAGGGCTGGCAATTCATATTGGCACCGGTTCAGGCCAGCCCCCGTAACTTGGGCGAATTTGACCCCTGCGGTCAAATTCCGCCCCAGCGGCTTTTCTCTTTTGGACCGTGCACGGCCATCATCATGGCTGAAATCTCCCCCGCCCGCAAGGGCAGGCATCACTTCCGCTCCTGGGAGCGGCCCAGCAGATAGTCGGTCGTGACATCAAAGAAATCCGCCAGTTTGATAAGTCCCGGAATATTCGGATAATTCGTTGCAGACTCATAAAATTGATATGCCCTCAATCCGACTTCTAAATACTGTGCCACTTCCTTCTGTGTCTTTTTATGCTCTTTCCGCAGCTCTTTTAGGCGTTGTGCAAAGATTTCCATGTAGCACCTCTTGACACGTAGATTTTCTACGTATATAATATACGTAGAAAATCTACGTTACTGGGGGGCAATTATGACAGACTTGATGGAAATGCTGTATAACCACATCCTGGAATCCCGCCTCCCGGGATACATCGACCAGGCCCAATTCAAGCTCGAACAGCTCCGCGCCGAACAGCTTTTTGAAAAGCTGGCAAGCGCCCTCCCGGAACCGGAACTCCTGACCTTTGAGAAGTACCAGGACACCCTGGCCAACCTCTACAGCATGGAGACCGAGGCCATGTTCCAGGCCGCCTGGAGGGCATTCCGTGAACTGGCTTAGTCCGCCGCCTTGGCGGCCTTTTTGGCGGCGGCCTTCTTTGCCGCAGGCTTCTTGGCGGCAGCCGCTTTCTTAGCCGCCGTCTTCTCCGACGCCGCGCTCCTCTTGGCCGCAGCCGTCTTTTTTGCCGCAGGCTTTTTCTCCGGAGCTTCGGCAGGCGGCTCCGCCGCCTCTCCAGTCCCCCCTCCGGAGGCGGGCTTCTTGGGATATCCCCGTTTGTCCTCCGGCAAGAAGTTGGGACACGCCTCGTTGATGCAGAAGGGGCGCTTGTAGCCCCGGCCCGCCTTTTTAAACATGGTCTGGCCGCACTCCGGGCAGTCATCCTTTACCGGTACGTCCCAGGTCATAAAATCGCACTTGGCGGCGCCCTCCCGGGCCGTGGTATGCTCACAGCAATAATAGGTGTACTGTTTGTTTGTCTTTTTGCTGGTGCCGGTGCGCTTCATCAGCCGCCCGCCGCACTTGGGACAGCGGCCAGGCATCTCCACCACCAGCGGCATGGTAAACGTACAGTCCGGATAGCCGGGGCAGGCCAAAAAGCGGCCGAACCGCCCGGACTTCACCACCAGATTCCTGCCGCACTCGGGGCAGATCTCCTCGCTGACCTCGTCGGGCACCTTAATGCGCACGCCCTCCAGGTCCTTCTCCGCCTGCTGGAGATTCCTGTCAAAGTCTCCGTAAAAACCACGGAGGATCTCCCGCCAGGGGGCCTTGCCCTCCTCCACGGCGTCCAGACGCTCCTCCATATTGGCGGTAAAGTGCAGGTCGGCGATGTCGGTAAATTTGTCCTTCATCAGCTCCGTCACCACCCGGCCCAGGTTGGTAATGCGGAGGTACTTGCCCTCTTTCATCACATACTCCCGGTCCAAGATCGTGGAGACCGTGGGAGCGTAGGTAGAGGGACGGCCGATCCCCTGCTCCTCCATGGCCCGGATGAGCGTGGCGTCGGTGTAGTGGGCCGGGGGCTGGGTGAAGTGCTGGTCCTTTGAAAACCCCTGGAGGGCCAGTGCCTCCCCCTCCCGCAGAGCGGGCAGCGGAGACTCCTTTTCCTCCTTCTCCTCGTCCTTCCCCTCTTCGTACACGGCGGTGTATCCGGAGAACTTCAGGCTGGAGGAGCTGGCCCGGAAGCTATGGCTGCCGGCCTCCACCTCCACGGCCACGCTGTCATACACGGCGTTGGCCATCTGGCAGGCCACAAAGCGGCTCCAGATCAGGCGGTACAGCCGGTACTGCTCGCCGGTCAGATCCTTTTTCACCATCTCCGGCGTCCAGTTGACATTGCTGGGCCGGATGGCCTCGTGGGCGTCCTGGGCGTTGGCCTTGGCCTTATAGTGGTTGGGCCTGGCGGGGCAGTACTCCTTCCCATAGCGGCCCTGAATAAAGCCTCTGACAGAGTCCAGCGCCTCCTCGGAAAGGCGCAGAGAGTCGGTACGCATATAGGTGATAAGGCCCACGGTGCCCTCTCCCTCGATGTCCACGCCCTCATAGAGCTGCTGGGCGATGGCCATGGTGCGCCGGGGGGTCATGCTCAGCTTCCGGGAGGCCTCCTGCTGCATAGTGGAGGTGGTAAAGGGAGGCGAGGGGCTGCGGTGCTTGTCGCTCCGCTTCACGGATTTCACCCGGAAGACGGCGCTCTCCGTCTCCCGGACCACGGCCTCCACCTCTTCCGCCGATCTCAGTTCCGCCTTCTTCCCGTTTTTCCCGTGGTACCGGGCGGCAAAGGGGAGCTTTTTCGTGTCATCCCCCAAAAGCCGCGCGTCCAGCGTCCAATACTCCTCCGGCTGGAAGGCCTCGATCTCCCGGTCCCGGTCGTCCACCATACGGGTGGCCACGGACTGCACCCGGCCCGCCGAGAGACCCCGGCGGATCTTCTTCCACAGCAGGGGACTGAGTTCGTAGCCCACGATGCGGTCCAGAATGCGGCGGGCCTGCTGGGCATCCACCAGGTCCTGGTCGATCTCCCGGGGTTCCTGAATACTCTCCTGCACCACCTTCTTGGTGATCTCGTTAAAGGTGACCCGCCGGGCCTTCTCATCCGGCAGGCTCAAAAGCTGCTTCAAATGCCAGGAGATCGCCTCGCCCTCCCGGTCCGGGTCAGTGGCGAGGTATACGGTGTCCGCCGCCTTGGCGGACTTTTTCAGATCGCTGATAATGTCCTCTTTGCCCTTGATGGGTTTGTAGACCGGCTCAAAGTCGTGTTCCAGATCCACGCCGAGAACGCTTTTGGGCAGGTCCCGCAGGTGGCCCATGCAGGCCTTCACCTCAAAGTCCTTCCCCAGGTATTTACCGATGGTCTTGGCCTTTGCGGGGGACTCCACAATGACCAGGCTGTGTTTTGCCATACTCATGAAACCTCCAGGCGCCCCATTGGGGCGCGTGTTGATGGGATATCCCAATAAAACCCCTCACTCCGCCAGCGTCACCGCGCGGGTATAGCGCTTGCCGCTGTGCTGGGTGACGAAGCCGTCCAGCTCCAAAAGCGTCAGGGCCGACAGCACCCGCCGGGCTGGGATGCCGGTCTCTTCAATGAGATCGTCTACCAGTTTGGGTTCACCGGCCAGCACCCGCAGCAGGGTTATCTGATCGTCCGTCAGTCCGGCCTCGGCCGCGCGGAGCGGCGGGGGCGCCGCCTTGGGCGGCGGCGTCCGCTCCTGCCGGGCCTGATAGCCCAGAGTCTCCGGCTCCTCCCGGGACTCCTCCAAACGCAGCTTGTCCGGGAACCGCTCCGCATAGCAGCTCAAAATGTCCCATGCCTCGGTCACAATGATCCCGCCGTCCCGCAGAATCCGGTTGCACCCCGCGCTGGCAGGTGCATCGATGGGACCGGGGACGGCGAAGAGATCCCTTCCCTGCTCCAAGGCGGTGGAGCCGGTAATCAGCGCGCCGCTGCGCAGCGGCGCTTCCACCACCACGGTGCCCACGGACAATCCCGCCATAATGCGGTTGCGTACGGGAAAGTGGGACTTGTCAGGCTCGGTTCCCGGCGGGTATTCGGACAGCAGCGCCCCTGCGGCGGCCACATCCTCATAGAGATAGCGGTGTTCCGGCGGATAGACCACGTCCAGCCCTCCGCCCGCCACACCGATGGGCACGCCGCCGCCCCGGAGCGCGCCTCTGGTGGCAGCCGCGTCCACGCCCCGCGCCAACCCGCTGACCACAACGGCTCCGCCCTTTGCCAGACCAAACCCCAGCTTCTCCCCACAGGCAATCCCATAGGGCGTACAGCTCCGGGTACCCACCACTGTAATCACCGGCTCCTCATCCACCGGCGGCAGATGTCCCCGCACATACAGCAAAAAGGGCGGGTCATAGATATTTCTCAAGCGGTTGGGATATTCCGCGTCCTGGACCGTCAGAACGCGCAGTCCCAGACGGCGGCAGTCTGCAAGAATTCTCTCAGCGGCGGAGAGGCTTTTCTCCTCCAATGCCGCCGCCTGCTTTTTGGTCATGCCCTCTGTTAAGAGAATTTCCCCGGCGTCCGCATAAAACGCGTTTTCCGGGGTTCCAAAATGACGCAGCAACGCCAGCCGGGCCTGGTTTGTCAGGCCTGGCAGCTCTGCCAGCCAAAGCCAGTATTTCAGCACAGGACCGCCTCCTTCGCCCTCTTTTTCTCCCGGGAAAAAAGCCAAAAAGAAATCGGCTCACTCTGCGCTTCCGGCAAAAACCGGGCCTCTGCGGCGGCAGGTCCCGGTCCTCCCCCAAACGCCTCGCCGTGCCGGAAGCATAGCCGCATTTTTCCGTCCCAATCTATCTCAAATCGCTCCGCGCACCCTCCCACAGCAATACGGCGGCGGCCGCGGCGGCATTGAGGGACTCGCAGGTCTCATCCATGGGAATCTTAACCGTCCGGTCGCAAAGGGCCAACGCCTCCCGCGATACGCCCCGGCCCTCGCTGCCGACGATAACGGCGCAGCGGCTGAAATCCGCCAGCCGCAGATCCAGCGTATCCTCAGACAGGGCGGCCGCGTACAGGGGCAGGCCCGCGGCCCTCACCAGGGCGGCGGCGTGGGCCAGGGAATCCCGGTAGATCACGCTCCGAAAGTGAACTCCCATGGCCGCCCGAACCGTCTTGGGGTTATAGAGATCCGCACAGCCGGAGAGCAAAAACACCGTCCACCCAAACGCGCCGGCGGTGCGGAGCATCGTGCCCACGTTCCCCGGGTCCTGAACGCCGTCCAGCAGCAGATACCGCTGGCGGCCCCGGCCGTCCGGCTCCAGCCTCTCCGGCGGGGTATGGCGCATTGAACGGCAGGAAAACACCACACCCTGCGGGGTTTCCATCGGACTGACGGCCCGCATCACGCTCTCACTGACCTGGACCACACGGGCGGCACCGTCAAAAAGGGGCGGCAGCGCCGCCCCTTCCGTATACATCAAGGCGGTGACGGAAGCGCCCCACAGCGCCGCCTCCTGAAGGAGCTTAGGGCTGTCGCAGAGAAACTCCCCCGTCTCCTCACGGTATCCCTTGGAGGAGGCCAGCTTTCGGAAGTGCGTACACAGCGGATTCGTCCGGCTGGTGATGGTCTCCATCGCCGCGCCTCCTCCCTAAAGATTCAACTCAGTCCAAGGGCTTCATCGTTGGGAACAGCAGCACGTCCCGGATGGAATCGGCGTTGGTCAGCAGCATAACGCTGCGGTCAATGCCGATGCCCATGCCGCCCGTGGGGGGCAGACCATACTCCAGGGCGGTGATGAAGTCCTCGTCCATCATACCGGCCTCGTCGTTGCCCATATCCCGCAGGGCCAGCTCGTGCTCAAAGCGTCCCCTCTGGTCAATGGGGTCATTGAGTTCGGAAAACGCGTTGGCAAACTCCGCGTGGTTGATAAACAGCTCAAACCGCTCGGTAAGCCGCGGGTCCTTGGGGGAGCGCTTGGTCAGAGGCGAAACCTCCACCGGATACATGGTGATGAAGGTGGGCTGGATCAGCTTCTCCTCCACCCGCTGGTCAAAAGCCTCGTACAGGGCCGTACCCCAGGTGCGCTCACAGCCCTCCATATCAACGCCCACGGCCTCCACGGCCCTGCAGGCCTCCTCGTCGCCGCTGATGGCGTCAAAATCCACACCCGTGTACTCTTTCACAGCGTCAACCATGGTCAGCCGCTTCCAGCCGGGAGTCAGGTCGATGTCCACCCCCAGCCACTGGACCTGGTAGCTGCCCAGAATGTCCTTGGCGGCGGAGGAGAGGATCCCCTCGGCGATGTCCATCATGTCGTGGAAATCGGCATAGGCCTCGTAGAGCTCAATGGTGGTAAACTCCGGGTTGTGCTTAGGGTCCATGCCCTCGTTGCGGAAGATGCGGCCGATCTCGTACACCCGCTCAAATCCGCCCACCACCAGGCGCTTCAAATGCAGCTCCGTGGCAATGCGCATATACATGTCAATATTCAGCGTGTTATGATGGGTGACAAAGGGACGGGCCGTGGCGCCGCCGGAGATGGTGTTTAGAACCGGAGTCTCCACCTCCAGATACGCCCGGTCATCCAGATATTTGCGCACGTGCTTAATAAAGGCCGTACGGATCTGGAAGGTCCGGCGCACGTCCTCGTTCATAATGAGGTCCACATACCGCTGGCGGTAGCGGGTCTCCTTGTCCGTCAGGCCATGGAACTTCTCCGGCAGGGGCAGCAGGGACTTGGAGAGCAGAACCACCTTGTGGGCTTTTACAGAGATCTCGCCCCGCTTGGTCTTGAACACCTCGCCCCCGACGCCCACAATGTCGCCGATGTCGGTCTTTTTGAACTTGGCGAACTCCTCCTCGCCCAGCTCGTCGACACGGACATATAGCTGGATGCGGCCCTTCACATCCTGGAGGTCGCAGAACACGGCCTTGCCCATGCCCCGCTTGCTCATAATGCGGCCCGCCACGGAGACTGTCTGCCCCTCCAGAGCCTCAAAGCTCTCCTTGATATCGGCGGAGTGGTGGCTGACGACATACTTTGTGATCTGGAAGGGGTCCTCTCCGGCGGCCTGGAGCGCCGCCAGCTTTTCTCTGCGGACCCTGGTCTGCTCGCTCAGGTCCTGCTCCGGCTGAGGCTGCTGGTTTGTCTTTTGTTCACTCATGGTTCCTTCTCCTTTACCGCTCAATTTTCAGCACCGTATAGGTGATGACGCCCTGAGGGGCCTCCACAGCTACATTGTCCCCCTCTTTGGCCCCGATCAGGGCCTTGCCAAAGGGCGACTCCTCCGAGATGATGCCGTGCATAGGATCTGCCTCTTGGGAACCCACAATCGTATAAGCAGGCATGGTTTTACCGGAAGCATCCTGCACCGTCACCTTGCAGCCGATGGCCACAACGTCGGTATTGCTGCTCTCGTCCACGATGACCACGTGTTGCAGAATTTCCTCCAGCTCGGCAATACGGGAGTACAGCTTACCCTGCTCGTTCTTGGCCTCGTCATATTCGCTGTTTTCGCTGAGGTCGCCGAATCCCCGGGCCACTTTAATCTGCTCAGCCACCTCGTCGGACCGGGTGGTTTTAAGATAGTTCAGCTCCTCCTGGAGTTCATCGGCCCGAGATTGGCTCATCTTGTACTCTTTTTCCATGTCTGCCGCTTCCTTTCTGGTATCTTTTGACCGGAAAACGTCTTCCGCCTTCCAGAATATACATATTCCATCTTATTTACAGGGCTTTATTATAGTGGCTGGTTCCCGGATTGTCAAGCGTTAAGCGCGGGAAGCGCCCACCTGCCCCGGGCGGAGAACCCCCGCCTCCATCAATGCCGAGAGCAGCTGGCCCCGTCCCGCGCCCTCCGGCAGGCGCTCCTCCAGCGCCGGAGGCAAAGACAGCGGCATCATAGGCGCCCTCTCATCGTACAGCGGCAGAACCACCGGATTTCTCTGCCGCAGATCTATCCGTGGGTCGAATAGCACCAGGGCGTCCGCTCCCTCCAGCTGCTCCTTGTCCGGTCCCAACAGCAGCGACACGCCATACTCCCTTCTCAAGCGGCGGCACAGCTCCTCTCCGCCATAGGGAACGTCCAGCGCCACATAGCGGTGCCGCAGGGCCAGCTCCGTCACCGTCCGCACCAGCTCTCCGCTCATCTGCGCCGCCGACACCGCGATTTTTGCCCTGCCGGGCGGCGTCTCCCCCCTCGCCAGCGCCTGCCGGGTCCAATCCGCCGCCAAACGGCGGCGCAGGGCCAGTGTGGACACCGGTTGGACACCGTGTCTCTCCAGCTGCGCGGCATAGGTGAAGCCGTCCGGCAGAACCACCCGGGTAACGCCCATCTTCCGCATCCGCTTCGCCGCCGCAGCGGTCCGCCGCCGCAGCGCGGCATCCACCGTTCTGGGTCCCCGGACAATCTCCACACGCAAAAAACGCATGTGCAGAATCTCCTGCTCTGCCAGCGTCATCTGTCTCTGGCGTATCCCCCCCTGGGGTTCCTTCCACAACAGTATTCCAATCATAAGGCAATTCCTCCCGCTCCATGGTATGGAGCGGGAGGAATTTTTATGTTCTTGGTCAATTCTGGGACAGGGTATATCCGGTGAGATAGCCCATCTTGGGGTCCGCGCCGTGGCTGAGGGGGTTCACCCGCCGGCCGTTTTCCACCACCTCGAAGTGGAGATGGGGACCGGTGGAGTTGCCCGTGGAACCGGTGATTCCGATGACATCTCCCTGATTCACATACTGGCCCACGCTGACCTTCCGGGTGCTCATATGGCCGTACAGCGTGGTGTTGCCGCTGCCGTGGGAGATGACTACGTACTCACCGTAGGAGGAACTTCTCTGAGAGACAATCACCGTGCCGGCCTTGGCGGCGTAAATGGGGCTGGTATAGCCTACCCGGCCGATGTCCGTGCCCTGGTGGTTGGTGGAGCCGATGCCTCCGGGGGACGCCCGCCCGCCCATGGTGGAGGTAATATACCGGCTGTTCACCGGCCAGATATACCCGCCGGGGTTGGACTGATTGGATTTCCCCTCCGCGGCCAGCTGGGCCTGCAGCTCCCGGTTGAGCCGCTCGATTTCCTTTTGGATCTTCTTCTGTTCGGCCTCCATCTCGTCCAGTGTGGCCTCGGTCTCATCCTCCGCTGCCGCAATCTGCTGGATGATCTGATTGGCCTCGGTCCGCTGGTTATCCAGCTCACGCTTCTTAGCCGCCAGCTCATCCCTGGCCGCCTGGGACTCCGCCCGGCTGCCCTCCAAAGACTCTTTGGCCTCCTCAATCTGAATCTGGAGCGCCTTCAGGTCATCGATGACCCTCTGGTCCGCCTCCATGATCTCGTTGATAAAGTCCATGCGGGAGAGAAGGTCCGTAAAGCTGTCCGCCTTGAACAGTACGGACCAGTAGGAGATGGTCCCCTGTTCCTCCATGGCCCGCACCCTGCGGCAGAAGAGATCGTACTGCTCCGCCTCCTCCGCCTCAGCCTGGGCCAGATCCGCCTCCTTCTGCGCAATCAGCTGATCGTACTGGGCGATCTGCTGCTCCACATTGGCAATCTGAGAGGTTGTATTGGCAATCTGCTGATCCAGGAGATTCTTCCGCTGGATTGCCGTGCTCTTGTCGTTGGCCAGGGTCTTTAACTGCGCCTCCAGCTCCTTGCGCTGGTCCTTCAGGTCGGCGGCGTCCCCTTTCAAGGCGTCGATATCCTCCTGGCTCACCCGGGCGGTGGCCGGGGCCAGGTCCGCCGCCAGACACAGCACCGCCAAGCACAGGCACAGCACCGTCCGGCAAAGCCGCCTGCTTCTCGTCCTTCCCAACGCCGTCACCTCACACCTGCAAGAATTTCCGGATGGCAGAGAGACTGCCTCCTACGCCGATCAAAATCCCCGCTCCCGCAAAGATTCCCGCCACGGCGGGCCAGAGCTGCTGGAAGGGGACAATTTTGATCAGCTGAAGTGTATCGCTGGTGTCCACGCCCTGGGCCACCGCCTCATAGAGTCCCCACTGGAGGAAAAAGGACAGGGCGGCGCTCAAAAAGCCCAGCAGAAGTCCCTCATATACAAAGGGCCAACGGATGAAGCCGTTGGTGGCGCCCACCATGCGCATGATGGCGATCTCCTCCCGCCGGTCAAAGGTGGTGAGCTTGATGGTGTTGGAGATAATAAACACCGACACGACAAATAGGATCGCAATCAAGGCGATGCACACCACGGAGGCGATGTTGCGGATCGCGATAAAGCCGGTGGCGATCTCCTCGTAGGCGCTGACGCTGGCGACGCCCGGCACCTGCCGCAGCTGAGCCACCGTTTGACTCTGCCGCTCTAAGTTCTGAATCTTAACCACATAGCGGTCCCGCAGGATCTCAGGGTCCAGGTTCTGAAACAGCGGGTCGTCGGCATACTTCTCCGCAAAATTATCCATAGCCTGCCGTTTGCTGACATAGGTGGTAGAGAGAACATTCGGCAGCGCCTCCAGCTCCCGCTGGACGCCTAACGCCTCGTTTCTGCTATAGGTCTCGTCTATAAAAGCCAAAATTTCGTTTTCCTGTTCCAGCCCCGCCAACAGCTCATTGGCGTTTACCGCCACCAGGGTAAACGTACCCATAATCAGCAGGCATGCCACGGTAATGCCGATCGCCGCAAAGGACATAAACCCGTGGCTGAACATGTTGGACACACCCTCATGCAGGAAATATCCCAAGTTGTGCTTACCCATGAATGCGTCCTCCCACATAGCCGCCCACGCCGTCGTTAATCACGTGGCCGCTGTCAATGGTAATCACCCGCTTCCCAAAGCGGTCCACCAAATCCTTCTCGTGGGTCACCACCACCACAGTGGTGCCCAGCTGATTGATCTTTACCAACAGGTCCATCAGTTCCAGCGACCGCTCCGGGTCCAGGTTGCCGGTTGGCTCGTCGGCAATGATCGTCTCCGGATTATTCACCAGCGCCCTGGCAATGGCCACCCGCTGCTGCTCACCGCCGGAGAGTTCCGTAGGATAGCTGTATGCCTTCTTCTCCAGGTCCACAAGGTCCAGCACATAGTGAATCCTGCTCTTGATATCCCGGGGCCTGGCCCCCACGGCCCGCATCACGAATTCCAGGTTCTCGTACACCGTTTTCTTCTCAATCAGCCGGAAATCCTGGAAAATGACCCCCAGGGTCCTGCGCATCAGGGGAACCTGCCTGCCGGAGATCTTGGTAATGGAAAATCCGTTGATCATAATACGTCCCGCAGTGGGAACCACCTCCCCGGTGAGCAGCTTGATAATGGTGGACTTTCCGGACCCGGAGGGTCCCACCAAGAAGACAAACTCCCCATCCTCGATGGTCATGGTGATTCCTCTAATGGCTCTGGTCCCGTTGTCGTATTCCATTTCTACATTTTTCAGGCGGATCATACAGGCACCTCGCTCCGTATTTCTAAAACGCGCCGCAGCCCAGGGCTGGTCGACATAATTCCCAAACAAACCACATTATATATGGTTTTCCGCCGCAATGCAACCGGAGTTTACGATTTCCCCCTGAAATAAACATATATTTTCTTTTGACATTTGGTAAATTTTATAGTATATTACAATAAATAAAAAGGGAAAAAAAGGAAAAATCGTAGGGGGGGTGAATCCGATGTGCTGATAAACTTTCCAGGGGCTGCATTTACATGATTTAGGAGGACGCTCTATGGATAAAAGGTTCCTCGGCAAAGCGCTTCTTGGAGGGGTCGTTCTGGTCTCCGTCTGGCTGCTGTTCTGCCCGGAAATCCTCAAGCGCCAGAATCCCGGTACTTTCATTGACGGACTTTTGATTGGCCGCTCCATCATCGTCGTTTTTCTACTACATTTGGTTTCAAAAATCGCGTTCTATTTAATTGACAGCAATGGAAAACAATAAAAATTGTGGAGGCTCATCAAATAAAGAAAAAATTTTTATCCTTTATGCTATCGGTGCTCACCATTATTTCCATCACGATTCCCGCATCTGCCGTAAGGTCAGATCCTCCCGCATCTACGCATAATCAGGGCACCTATTATAGTGTTCGTGAGAATGTATCCACGTCCTATGAATGGGGATCCGACTGCTGCGTATCGAGTAACCTTACAGCATCATCAGCGGGAGGAAGTATTGCTTGTACAAAAGAGCTAAATTTTGGAGTGGAAGTTTCCGGAGACCTTCAGGGAATTTCCTACTCTGCTTCTACAAGTGTTGCTACTTCCATAGGTTATAGCATCAATGTTCCTCCCAATAAGACAATGTATATGGCATTTCGTGTTCGGTATGAGGTGGAGACCGGGATGAACGCCCGCTACAATACCATTACCGGACAATTGGTAAGCCGGAAACCATACACAATAAAAACACCTCTGTACGGTGACTATTTCTTGAAAGAGGCATAATGCTTTATCTCCATGTACACAGGATATCAAAAGGCAGTCTCCGGTTTTCCGCCGGAGACTGCCTTTTTCGCTGTATGGAGTCTCAGGAATCAATGCCCCGGGAGGTCAGGTATTTTTTGACCATCAGCGCCACTTTAAAGGTGATGGCGTCGTCAAATTCCCGCAGGTCCAGCCCGGTGAGCTTTTTGATCTTCTCCAGCCGGTATACCAGGGTATTCCGGTGGACAAACAGCTTCCGGGCCGTCTCAGAGACGTTCAGGTTGTTCTCAAAGAACTTGTGGATGGTAAACAGCGTCTCCTTGTCCAGGGCGTCAATGGGGTTCTTCTTGAAGACCTCCTGGAGGAACATCTCGCAGAGGGTGGTGGGAAGCTGGTAGATCAACCGCCCAATGCCCAGGTTCTCATAGTTGATGATATACTTCTCGGTGTCAAAGACCTTGCCCACCTCAATGGCGATCTGGGCCTCCTTGTAGCTCTTGGCCAAATCCCGCAGATGGGTGGCGATGGTGCCGATCCCCACCACCGTGCTGGCGCCGCCGCTTCGAAGGTTCTCCTCCATGGTGGCCGCGATCTTGTTCAGCTCTTTGATGCCGGAACCCTCCTGCATCTGGCGGATCAGGACGACGTCCCCCTCACCCACGCTGAGAACAAAGTCATTCTGCCGGTCCGGGAACATGGACTGAATCACATCCGTGGGCACAGATTCTCCCTTTTTCAGCGAACGAATGACAAACACGCCCCGGGGCACGTCGGCAGTGACCCGCAGCTCCTTAGCCCGCATATAAATATCGCCCAGCATGATATTATCCGAGATGATGTCCTTGACAAAGGAACCCCGGTCATGCTTTTCCTCATAATAGGACTTGGCGGAATTCAGTGCCACCGTAGACATGGCACACACCGTCCGGCTCACATCATTATCTCCAAAGACAAAGACTGCGTAGTCAAACTGCGTGTTCCATCCGTTCAGCGCTTTGAAGGTCTTCCCGTCCGAGGAGACCATTGCTCCGGAGGCGCCATTCACCACAGGTACGTGCTCCGCCCACCGCTGCCCGATCATAGACAGCTCACTGCAGGCAATCACCACACCTTCCCCGTCGATTACGCCGATGGTCCGATCCGTATTTTCCTTCAGCTGCAAGACTACATTTTGAAAAATTCTTCCAGACATGGCCTGCCTCCTCACCTAAAATCACCAGGGGAATTAACAACGTTTTTATTATATCGGCATTTTCGTCGAAATGCAAGACATTTTTTCTTTTTTAGACAAAAAAACTATTGCGTTTTTGGTGAACATTTGACGTTTTTCGTAGGATTATCAAATCCCCTCAATCTTTCCAACTCATTCTCCGTCAAAAAGCGAAAAGCCCCTCTGGAAAGTCCGCTATCCAATTCCAGCGGACCCATGCGAATCCGCTCCAGGTATAAAACCGGCTTACCCAGGCCGGCCAGCATCCGTTTCACCTGGTGGAATTTTCCCTCGTGGAGCGTCACGTAGGCCTCGCTCTCCGCCGCCGCGGATAAAATCTCCAGTCCGGCGGGCAGGCAGGCCAAATCTCCCACCGTCATACCCGCTTCAAAGGCCTTGCAGTCCGTCTCCGTCAGGCACCCGGCCACCCGGGCATAGTACACCTTGTCCACATGGCGCTTTGGAGAGAGCAGGTCATGTGCCAAGCCCCCCTCATTGGTCAGCAGCAGCAGCCCCTCCGTATCCTTGTCCAGCCGCCCCACGGGAAAAAGTCCCTGCCGCCGCAGGTTCTCCGGCAGCAGATCCAATACCGTCGGCCCCCGCCCATCCTCGGTGGCGGAGAGATATCCCGCCGGCTTATTCAGCATAATCCAGGTATACCGCCGATATTCCAGCAGCTCTCCGTCCACGGAGACCGCAGCTGCCGGATCTGTCTTTTCCTCAGCCGAACGGGCCACAGCGCCGTTTACCAGCACCCGTCCCTGGCGGATCAGGTCCTTTGCCTCCCGCCGGGACCATTTTCCCGTGGAGGCAATCATCTTGTCCAACCGCTGTTTTTCCATCCCAACGCCCCCCTCCTTTGTATTTCTCGTTTCTATCTTATCATAATTCCGGGAGAAAATGAATAGGAAACAAGCAGGAGGGATGTATCATGCTGATTTTTACCACCCGCTTTTCCAAAAAGAAGGCTGTTTTGATCGTTGTTGCCCTTGGCCTGGCAATGGCCGCGCTGATTTTCCTCATAGGCCGGAAACCGGCGGAAGATCCTGCGCCTCCCCAGCTGGTCACCAATGAGGATCGCGTAGCCTATCTCCAGTCTCTTGGCTGGGAGGTCTCCCCAGAACCGGTGGAAACACTGCAGTTCCTACTGCCGGATCACCTGGCGGAACCCTACTTAAGCTATAATGAATTGCAAAACGCCCAGGGGTTTGATCTCGCTTCCTGCTGCGGCAAGCAGCTCTCTAGGTATACCTATACGGTCAATAACCATCCCCAGCGGACGGAGGGCGTACAGCTGAATCTCTATATCTGTGAGGACCAGCCGGTAGCAGGAGATGTCTTCTGTGCCGGCGCCAACGGTTTTCAGAACTCCCTGGTATACCCCGAAAATGGGTCCAGCGCCGGAATGTAAAAAAGGACTGCCGCAAAGCGGCAGTCCTTTTTCAAGGCTTGAAAAATCAGTCGGCAACTTCGGTAACGGCGCCGGAGCCAACGGTACGGCCACCCTCACGGATAGCGAAACGCAGGCCCTTCTCAATGGCGATGGGGGTGATCAGCTCAACGCTCATCTCCACGTTATCGCCGGGCATGCACATCTCAACGCCCTCGGGCAGAGTGATGACACCGGTGACGTCGGTGGTACGGAAGTAGAACTGGGGACGGTAGTTGTTGAAGAAGGGAGTGTGACGGCCACCCTCTTCCTTGCTCAGGACGTACACCTGGCCCTTAAACTTGGTGTAGGGGTGGATGGAACCGGGCTTCGCCAGAACCTGGCCGCGCTCGATGCCATTGCGGTCCACGCCGCGGAGCAGGGCGCCGATGTTGTCGCCGGCCTCAGCATAATCCAGCAGCTTGTGGAACATCTCGATACCGGTGACGACGGTCTTCTTCCGCTCTTCCATGAGGCCGACAATCTCGACTTCCTCGGAGAGCTTCAGCTGGCCGCGCTCCACACGGCCGGTGGCCACGGTGCCGCGGCCGGAGATGGTGAACACGTCCTCAACGGGCATCAGGAAGG